>NZ_JAKWJU010000002.1:323125-646250 GCF_022524345.1 Streptomyces marispadix
GCATCTAGTGTCCGCTCGGACTCATGCATCCATCCATGCCGGGGGGCAACAGGTGGGTAAGGCTCTCCCTACGTCCCAGCGCGCGTACCGGTACGCCAAGGAACGGATACTGGACGGCATCCTCGCCGGGGGCGATCTGATCAGCGAGGGCACGGTGGCCGAAGCGCTCGGCATCAGCCGTACGCCCGTGCGCGAGGCGTTCCTGCTGCTGGAGGCGGAGGGCCTGCTGCGGCTCTACCCCAAGCGTGGCGCGGTGGTCGTACCGGTGTCCGCGAAGGAGGTGGAGTCCGTGCTGGAGACCAGGGAGCTGGTCGAGTCCTTCGCGGCGGAGAAGGTCTCCTCCCTGGAGCCGGGGACGCTGGACCGTCTGGTCGGGGAGCTGCGTGAACAGCTCGACGAGCAGCGCAAGTTGCGCGAGGCGGGCGACGGCAAGGGGTTCGTCGCCGCCGACCAGGTCTTCCACCAGCTCATCGTGGAGGCGGCGGACAACCCGATACTGCTCGACCTGTACGCGGGGCTGCGCGACCGCCAGCAGCGCATGGGCCTGTACGCGGTCTTCAACGACGGCGACCGGCTGCGGGCCACCAACCACGAGCACGTCGAACTCGTCTCGCTGCTGGAGAAGGGCGATCTGGCCGCCTACCGCGCCGCGCTGCGCGAGCACCTGCGGGGCACTCGCGCAGCGGTCCTCGGACACGGGGACGCGAGAGTCGGCGGCGCCCGCGCGGGTCGCGCGGGGGACGCCGTTCAGGACAGCAGCATCCAGCCCAGCACGGACGTGGACTGAAGGAAGACCAGGACGCACATCAGCAGCAGCAGCGCCAGGCTCCAGCCCACGACCTTCCTCAGCAGTTCGGCCTCCCGTCCGCCCAGGCCCGTCGCGGCGGCGGCGATGGCGAGGTTCTGCGGGGAGAGCATCTTGCCGAGGACTCCGCCGGAGCTGTTGGCGGCGGCGAGGAGTTCCGGGGCGTAGCCGGAGTTCTTCGCGGCCGTCACCTGGAGGATGCCGAAGAGGGCGTTCGAGGAGGTGTCGGAGCCGGTGACCGCGACACCGAGCCAGCCGAGCACGGGCGAGAGGAACGCCAGCGCGGCTCCGGCGCCCGCGATGAAGTGGCCGATGGTGGAGGTCTGTCCGGACAGGTTCATCACATACGCCAGGGCGAGCACGGCCGCGACGGTGAGGATCGCCCACCGTAGCTGCCGCAGCGTCTTGCCGTACGAGCGTGCCGCGACGCCCGGCGGCACGGCCAGCAGCAGCGCGGTGAGGACGCCGCTGAGCAGCAGCATCGTGCCCGTCGCGGGCAGCCAGTTGAAGTTGAAGACGGTGGAGGCCGCGGGCTTGCCGGTGACCGGGTCGGCGACGTGCAGTCCGGGCCAGTCGAAGAGCACCGCGCCCTTCTCCAGTACGGCCTTGACCGCCGGAATCTGGCTCACGGCGAAGACGGCGATGATCACGGCGTAGGGAAGGTAGGCGTTCACGGCGGCGCGGCGGCCGTCGCGGACCTCGGTGGCGGTGCCGGTGCCCGACCCGTCGCCCGAGGCGCCCGTGCCGCCCGGCGCTCCGCCCGCCTCCCTGCCGGACGCGTCGGCCGCATCGGAGGCGTCCTCCGCGGTCACCGACGGGATCGTCGTCATACGCATCACGAGCACCAGCACGCCGACCGACACGAGCGCGGCGACCACGTCCGTCAGCTCGACCGAGAGGTAGTTGGAGGTGACGAACTGGGCCACGGCGAAGGAGAGTCCGCATGCCAGTGCGGGCCACCAGGTCTGCCGCACACCGCGTTTGCCGTCCACGAGGAAGACCAGCAGCACGGGCACGACCGCGGCCAGCAGCGGCGTCTGGCGTCCGACGGTGGAGGAGACGTCCTCAAGCGGCAGGCCCGTCAGTTCGGCGAGCGTGATCACGGGCGTGCCCATGGCGCCGAACGCCACGGGGGCGGTGTTGGCCACCAGCGCCACCGTCGCCGCCTTGAACGGCTTGAAGCCGAGCGCGATGAGCATCACCGAGCTGATGGCGACGGGCGCACCGAATCCGGCCAGCGCCTCCAGCAGCGCCCCGAAGCAGAAGGCGACGATGACGGCCTGGAGCCGCTGGTCGTCGGAGAGCCTGCCGAAGGAGCGGCGCAGCACTTCGAAGTGCCCCGTATCGACGGTCATCTGGTAGACCCACAGGGCGTTCACCACGATCCACATGATCGGGAACAGCCCGAACAGGGCGCCCAGCACGGCCGAGTTGAGGCTCTGCCCCACGGGCATGCCGTATGCGGCCACCGCGACGACGATCGACGCGGCGAGCGCGGACAGCGCGGAGATCCACGCCTGGACGCGCAGCACGCCCAGCAGCACGAAGAAGACGACCAGCGGAAGAGCGGCTACGAGCGACGACCACCCGAGCGAACCGCCCAGCGGGTCGAGTACGGGTTGGAACACGGTGCCTCCGGTGACGAGTTGGGACTCGGGGGACGACTCACCAGGGCCTGACGCCGCGTATGGAGGCGTCGACGACCTGGACGGGGTGCAGCACGGGGAGCTGCTTGTCGAGATGGCGCGAAATCTGAAGCAGACAGCCGGGGTTGGCGGTCACCACGGCGTCCGGGGCTGTGGAGCGTACGTTGCCGGCCTTGCGTCGGCCCAGCTCCTCGGCGGGCTCGGGCTGGATCAGGTTGTAGACGCCCGCGGAGCCGCAGCACATGTCGGCCTCGGGGATGTCGACGACGTCCAGTTCCGGGATGGCGCGCAGCACGGCACGGGGCTGTTCGCGCACTCCCTGGGCGTGCGCCAGATGGCACGCCTCATGGTGGGCGAGGCGAGCGGGTACCGGGTGCCGGGGCGCCGACGGGGGCAGTTCGGCGAGGAGTTCGGAGATGTCGCGCACCTTGGCGGCGAACGCCTCGGCGCGCTCGCGGTAGCGGGGGTCGTCGGCGAGCAGCCGTCCGTACTCTTTCAGCGCGGAGCCGCAGCCCGCCACATTGACGACGATCGTGTCGACGTCGAGCGGTTCGAAGACGTCGATGAGTCGCCGTGCCCGTCCCGCGGCCTCCTCCTCGCGTCCCGCGTGCTCGCTCAGGGCGCCGCAACAGCCCTGCTCCGCGGGGGCGATGACGTCGCAGCCCTCGGCCGTGAGCACACGCACGGTCGCCTCGTTGACCTGAGCGAAGAAGACCTGCTGTACGCAGCCTGTGACCATGCCGACGGTCCGGCGGGCGGCAGCGGCCGGTGCCACCGGTGCGCCCTCTGCCGGTTCGCCCATTGACGGTTCGGCCATTGGCGGTTCGCCCGCGGGTGCGCTCGTCGCCGGGGAGTCCGGCTCTGGTCGCGTGTCCGAGGACGGGTCCGGTGGCGTCTCCGTACCGGCCAGGCCAAGTGCCTTGCTGCGCACGGGAGTTCTGCGCAGCGCGGCCCGCAGCGGCACGTCCGGCATCAGCGCCTCCAGCGCGCGCAGCCGCGCGGGAAGCCGCCGCAGCAGGCCCGTACGGCTCAACACCCGGCGAATGCCCAGCCGTTGGTACACGGCGCCGAGCACGGCCGCCCACCTGAGCCGCCGCGGATAGGGGAAGAGGCGGAAGATCAGCTCGCGGAAGGCACGATCGCCGCGTGAGCGGGCCCAGTTGCGTTCGATCTGGGGCCGTACGGACTCGATGAGCTGGTCGTAGCGCACACCCGAAGGGCAGGCCGTCACACAGGCCATGCAGCCCAGGCAGTTGTCGAAGTGGCTGACGGCGGCGGCGTCCAGCGGCGCCTCGCCCTCGCTGATGAGTTTCATCTGGTAGATGCGTCCGCGCGGCGAGTTCATCTCCTCGCCGGTCAGCTCGTACGTGGGGCAGGCGGGCAGGCAGAAGCCGCAGTGCACGCAGTCGGAGATGAGTTCCGGGGACGGCGGGTGGTGGGAGTCGAAGGCACCGGCCTGGGCCGGGGACTCGCTGCTTCCACCGTGCTGCGTGGTCATTCGGTGCTCCTACGGAACGGATTCGCTGTCGCCGGGCGGGCGGCGGGCGCCTGCCGCCGCCCGCCCTGATCAGAACCAGGGCGCGAAACGCCCCGGTGCACAGATGTCGTCGGGGTCGAACTGCCGCTTGAGGGAACGCAGTACGGGCGTCGCGGACGGGGCCCGGCCCCACGCCGCGGCCAGGTCGTCCACGCCTTCACGCCGCCGCCGCAGCGTCACCGAGCCGCCGGCCTGGTGCACGGTCTCGCGCCATGCGGTGAGGCACTCGGCGTGACCGGCGGCGTCGCCTCCGCGCAGTACGGCGGTGTGCAGCCCCTGTGCGACACCGCTCAGCAGCCTCGCCTCCACGCCGGTCTCCCGCGTCAGCTCGTTCAGCCGACGCGCCAGCCCGGGCAGTCGGGCGGGGTGGGTCGCGGCGCGGAGCACCGTCTCTCCCTCCTCGCCGCGCAGCAGGCCCAAGTGGCGCCGCCAGGCGGCCTGTTCGGCGTCGGCGTCGAGCACGCGGGCGCCGGCGAGACCGGGGACCTCGGGTGCGAGCCTGCCGCGTGCCGCCGCGCTCTCCTCGGTGCCCTGGAAGCGGACGAGCAGCTCCCGCCCGTCCCACTCGACGGCGACCGGCTCCAGCGGCGAGCGCATCACGGCTCGCGCCGCGTCGAGCGCCTGCGCCGCGTCGTCCACCGGCAATGCGACGGTCACGGTGGCCGCGGGCAGCGGGTGCACGCGCAGATTGAGCCGGGCGACGAGCCCGAAGGCGCCGAGCGATCCGGACATCAGCTTGGCGAGGTCGTAGCCGGCGACGTTCTTGATGACGTCGCCGCCGGTGCGGGCCACGGTGCCGTTGGGCAGCACGAGCGTCGCACCGATCACCAGGTCCGCGAGGCCGCCGTACTTCAGTCGACGCGGTCCGGCGTCGCCGCCCGCCAGCAGTCCGCCCAGGGTGGCGCCGCCGTCGGCCGTGGGCGGGTCGACCGGCAGCCACTGGCCCGCGGGGGCCAGCAGTTTCTGGAGCCGGGCGAGCGGCATCCCGGCCTCGACGCCGACCGTCCAGTCCTCCGGTGCGTGACTGATGAGACGGTCCAGGCCGGAGGTCTCCACCACCAGCGCGGGCTCCGCGACGGGCGCCCCCCACTCCAGGGCCGTCCCCGCGCCCTCGAACAGCATCGTCCGCCGCTGTGCCGCGGCGCCCGCCACCGCATCCACGGCTTCGGCGAGACCCGAGGGCCGTACCCGGGAGGGCGAACGCCCCTCCTGCCCCTCGGCGCCCTCCGCCGCTGCGCGAGGCGAACCGGCCCCGGACGCACGGGAGTCGGACGAGTCCGGCTTCGACGAACCGGTCCTCGACGGTTCGGGCTTAGCCGGGCCGGACGCGGCCCGTGACCGGGCGGGCGGCCCGTCCGCGTACAAGGCCCCGCGGGGCTCCTCGGTCACCTCGTCTCACAACCTCTCGATCATGCCGGCCGCTTCGAGCGGGTGCGGCCGGTAGCGGCCCGGCGTCTCCCCGCAGAGCCGCGGTGTGGGCAGCACCTTGCCCGGGTTGGCCAGCCGATCCGGGTCGAAGGCCGTACGCAGCCGGTCCATCACGGCCAGGTCCTCCTCGCCGAACATCTCCGGCATGGAGCACGCCTTGTCCAGGCCGATGCCGTGCTCGCCGCTGAGCGAACCGCCCAACTCCACGCACATCTCGGCGATTTCGGCGGCCAGCCGCTCCGCGCGCTCGGACTCCCCCGCCTGCCCGTCGAAGAGCACCAGCGGATGCAGATTGCCGTCTCCCGCATGGAAGACGTTCGCCACCCGCAGCCCTTCCGCCCGGGACATCGCGGCGATACGGGTCAGCGCCTCGGACAGTCTGGTGCGCGGGACGACCCCGTCCTGCACGAAGTAGTCCGGGCTGATGCGGCCCATCGCCGCGAACGCCGCCTTGCGCCCCTTCCAGATCAGCGCACGCTCCTCGGCGGTGCCGGCGATGCGCACGTTCGTGGTGCCCTTCTGCCTGCACAGCGCGACGACTTGCTCGAACTGCTCGTCGCATTCGTGCTCCATGCCGTCGAGTTCGACGACGAGGGCGGCCGTGGCGTCGAGGCTGTAGCCCGCGTGCACGGCCGCCTCGCACGCCTCGATCGCGAGCGAGTCGAGCATCTCCACCGCCGCGGGCACGATCCCGGACGCCATGATCGCGCTGACCGCCTCCCCCGCCGCCTCGGCCGTGGGGAAGTCGGCGACCAGGGTGCGCACGCTCTCGGGAGTACGCAGCAGCCGCACGGTGATCTCGGTGGCGATGCCGAGGGTCCCCTCCGAGCCGATGAACAGCCCCCGCAGATCCGGCCCCTCGCTCTCGGGGGCGTCGCCGCCGAGTTCGGTGACGGTGCCGTCCGGGAGCACGACCCGCAGGGCGGTGACGTGGTGCACGGTGAAGCCGTACTTGACGCAGTGGGCGCCGCCCGAGTTCTCCGCGACGTTGCCGCCGATGGTGCACACGACCTGACTGGAGGGGTCGGGCGCGTAGTAGAGGCCGTGCGGTGCGGCGACGCGTGAGATCTCGGCGTTGGTGACGCCGGGCTGTAGGACCATCCGCCGGTCGTCCGGATCGAATTCGACGATGCCGCGCATCCGCGCCAGGGAGATCACCACCCCCTGCGCCACGGGCACCGCTCCCCCCGACAGTCCCGTACCGGCGCCGCGTGCGACGAACGGCAGCCCCGCCCTCGCGCACAGCGAGACGGCGGCGGCGACCTCCTCGGTGCCGCGCGGCAGTACGACCAGGGCGGGGACTTCACGGAAGCCGGTGAGCCCGTCACACTCGTAGGTACGCAGCTTCAGCGGATCCGTGAGCACGGCGTCCGCCCCGAGTGCGGCTTCGAACTCCTGGCGCAGTGCGGTGTCGATCATGGCACCGAGCCTCCAAGACCCGTAGATCCTCCGACGGAGCGGCAGTTCGCGACAGCCGAGCACCGAATTCCGAAATCCGGTAATCAACGACCGCGTCACGGAACTTAGGGTCCTTGCATCTATGGGTCAACCCGTCGTTGCATCTATGTTCCGGCGCGGGTCTGTTCCGCTGTCGACGGTGCGTCGGGGGAGTACGTACGCCGGGCCCCGCACCCGGATCGGCGCAGGGACTCGCGCATGGATGCGCGCCAGTGCCCGCACACGGACGACCGGCCGGAGTGGATACATCGGGGCGTTACACAGCAGAACCGCACGGATCGCACTCGCGGTGGCCGTCGAGAACGGCCCGCAGGCGCCCCGCGCGTCTCACCCGTACCGCGAACGACGAGCAGCAAGGGCTTGCTGGGACTCTGAGGGGTCTCTGAGGGCCTGGGGGCGGTCAGTCGGACATGGGACAGGAGGCGCCCCTCACAGGGCGGGAGAGAGCCGCTCACGGAATTCTCCGCTCGCGCACAGCAATTGGCGACGCGGTGGGGCCCTGGGAAACCCTCAGGGCCCGCCGCCCCGAGCCGCCCATGGGGACGGTCGCGAGGGCGCGGGCCCTGGAGGAACGTGCTGCTTCGGCGTGCGCCGTGTGTCAGCGCGAGGCGCCTGCCTTCTTGCCCTTGTCGGTGGCGGCGTGCCAAAGCCCCATCTTGCCCTGGCCGTTGATGTCGCCGGGCTCCTTGTCGCCCTTGAACCAGTACAGCGGCCAGCAGTCGATCGAGAGCTGACGCGTGCCGTCCGCGCGCTTGTACGTGCTGAGCAGCTTCGGGTCGATGCCGCTGATCTTGTCCTTCTCGACGGGCTTCGCCGGCACCCACGACTTCAGGCACTCGCCCTTGCAGTTGGACTTCATCGGCCAGGCCGAGTCCTTGTCGAACCGGTAGAGCGTGCGGCCCTTGGCATCGGCGACGATCTTGCCCAGCTCGGGGTTGTCGACGGCCTTGAGCTGCTTGAGGTTGCGCGCGCTGGCCTTGTTGCCGTCGGGGGCGACTGCGTTCCACATCCCGCCCGCGCCGTGTCCGTCGAGGTCGCCGGGCTTCTTGTCCTTGGCGTGGCGGTAGACGGGCCAGCCGCCGACCGTAAGCTGGTAGGAGCCGTCGCTGCGCTTGACCTTGCCCAGCTCGGACTTGGCGATACCGGAGCCCGCCTCGGCGCCCTTCGCCGGGACCGGCGGCCACATCTTCTCGCAGTCGCCGTTGCAGTTGGACTGCGAGGGCGATGCGGTGTCCTCGTCGTACCGGTAGAGCGTCCAGCCCTTGGAGTCGGTGACCACCTCGCCCAGCTTCTCGGTGAGCTTGGCCTTCATCGCGCCCGCCGGGGCGTCCTTCCGGCTGGTGCCGCCAGCGTCACCGCCGTTGTTGTCGGCGGCCTGCCCGGCCGGCTTGATCTTCTGACCGGAGTAGTCATTGCCCGTGGAACCGCATCCCGTAGCGAACATCGCGACGACGATCGCGGTCCCGATCAGAGCCACGTGACGCTGCTTCCTCATGACCGCTCCTTCAGTGCTGGATATGTGTGGCTGGCATGTGAGTGTGGTGCAGGAGGGTTTCAGGCGGCGGAAAGTTGTCCGATCGTGCCAAACGCCGGGGTACCGCGACGGCCGCAAATGTGCTGACCGCTCAACTCCCCCCGGCACGCCGTCCGTTGAGGCCGGAAAGCCCTTCCACTCGGCACTCGGTTCCCCGCTCGGCACTCGGCCCCTGCCGCCTTACGGCCGCTCCCCCGGCGCCCCGCTGCCGGCGTACCCGGGCACCTGGGGCGCCCGGGGCGGGCCGCAGCCCGCCCCTACCGCTCCTCGATCCGCAACGCCAGCGCGGGGCAGCGCCGTACGGCCCGCTGCGCCTGCTTCTGCGTGTGCGGATGGATCGCCGCGGACGCGCCCGTCGGGTAGCCGTCGATGTCCAGCTCGATCATGTCCGGGACTACGCCCGCGCACAGCCCGTGCCCCTGGCACAGCGTCCAGTCGACGACCAGCCGCTTCTGCTTGCGCCCTTCGAGCTGCGGTGCGCCGTGCTTGGGCGCGTCCGGACGCTCGGGCGGCCGGTAGCCGGCGGCGAGCTGCACCTCCTCCGGCACGGCCAGGCAGCCGAACACCGGCCGCCCGCAGCCGCTGCCGAGCGCGTGCGCCTCGAAGTCCTCGGCGAACGTCTTCATCGCCGAGTCCACCAGGCGTGCCGTGCCGTCGGGATGGTTGCACGCCCCGCGCTTCTTGACGGCCTTGGTGCGTGCCTTGATCGCGTTCAGGGCCTCGCGTCCGCCGCCGTCCGCGGCCCACGCCACGGTGTCGGCCAGCGCCGGCAGCCCGACGAAGCACGGTCCGCACTGCCCCGCGGACTCGTCCGCCATCCAGCGGGCGACCAGCTCGACCTCCCCCACCGGGCAGGTCCCTTCGGGCAGCGGCAGCACCGCGCCCGCGCCGAGCGTGGCGCCCAGCGCGTCGAGCGCGTCACGTGAGATCCGCGCCTGCCAGCACTGGTCGCGCTCCAGGAACTTCCCGTGGTAGCCGCCGATGAGCACGCCCTGTCCGGGGTCGATGCCGCACAGCCCGAGGATGTACGGCAGCGGAGCACCGGTCGGGGTCTCGACGACCTTGTCGCCGCCCACGGTCAGCAGCACGGTGCCCGGTTCGGTCGGCAGGCCCACGTTGCGGAAGTCGAGCGCTCCCAGACGCGCGCCCACGGCGAGCTGCGCGAAGGTCTCCGTGTTGGACAGCAGCGTCGGCAGGCCGTCGACGCCCGCGTCGCTGGCGCGCACGCCGTTCCCCGAAGGAAGTACGGGCAGCTGGTTGAGACCGCTGACGAGGGAGCTGGACTCACCGGTGACGAAGCGTTCCGGCATGCGTACGACCCGGATGCGCGGACCGCCGGGGCCGCGCTCGGCGACGGCGTCCCGCACCGAGCGCTCCACGTCGGGCCGGGTCACCGCGACGTTGACCTCGTCGGAGTTGAGCGCGCGGGCGCACAGCATCGCCCCGTCCAGCACCAGATGGGGGCTGAAGAGCAGCAGCGCGGTGTCCTTGAGACAACTGGGTTCGCCCTCGCTGCCGTTGACCACGACGGCCGCCCGCGCCTGCTGCCGCCGGTGGGCCGACTCGATGACCGCCTTGAGCTTGCGGGCGAAGGGGAAGCCCGCACCGCCTCTGCCGCGCAGATCGATGTTCTCGGCGAGATCGACCAGCTCCTCCAGCCGCATCTCGGGCATCGTTCCGTGCACCGTCAGATGGCCCACGCGCTCCAGGCGGCGGGTCCATCCCGCGCCGGTGCCCAGGCCCGCGAGCAGCCGTGGCGGCCCGAACGAGGCGAGGGAGGGCACCGCGTCCGCGTTGGACGCGGAGACGGGTGAGGGCACGACAGACGTCACTATTGCTCCTTCTTGCGCTTGTCGGCCGATGAGGCGTTACGACTCGGGGCGAGCCGCATCATCAGGACGACGGTCACTCCGGTAAGGGCTACGGCGTATCCCCAGTCGACCCAGTCGGCCACGGCACGGCCGGCACGCAGACCGTGCACCAGGGACGCGCCCCAGGCCAGATAGGCGGTCATGTGCAGGGCACGCCACAGACGTGACTGGCCCTTGCGTGCGAAGGCGCCCCGCACGGCGCCCGTGACCGTCACTGCCACGAAGAGATACCCGGCGACGGTGCCCATTCCGATCAGAATGGGCTGTGCCCCGTCGAGTCCGGGAATGGCCGCGGCCTGCCAACTGGTCGAGCCCAGGGCGACCTTCGACCAGATGTGCAGACCGAGGAAACCCAGGCCGCCCACCGCGGAGCCGCGGTGGATCGCCTGCGCGATGAGCCGGTGATTGGGGTCGAGCAGCATCCGGTCCGCCGCGGCCACGCCCCAAAGGACCGAGAACGTGAGCAGCAGCAGGGAGAAGACTCCCGAACCGAATTCGACGAACGCCCACAATCTGTCCATCGACTGATTGCTGATCGCGAAGACGATGGCGAGAGCCGAGACGATCACGAACGCGGTGTACCGGGGGACGTAACGCGCCGCGGTGCCGCGTCCAGGGGTCTCGACCTCGAGTCTCGGGCCCTGGCTTGAGCGCTGACGGGCCTGGCGAGGGGGGACGTCACCTCGCCTGGAGGCAGCAAGCGCCGTCGGACGGCGCTTCGCCGGCGGGACACGGATCTGTTCTGGGGGCATCCGGATCTTCCGATCGCACTGTCGCCGAAGTCCGACCTGACCCTCGGTCCCGCATCTGCCGTATACCGCAAAGCAGTTGAATCGGGAATGACCCGTGACGTTCCGGTGTGAAGCTCTCTACTTTGCGCGACCAGAATGCGGTGGTCGGGATGCAGAAGCATCTCGGAACTCCCCGGGACCTTCACAGGTTTTATCGCTCTGTGACAAATTCTGGCAGTGGGATCGCCGCCGCACCCCGCGGTGTCGATGATGCCCCTTCAGGGGAAGCAGGGGGACCCTCAACTCCGGGACCGGGGCGGGATACCGGTTACCGGAGGCAACCTCCGCGGGCTTGTCCTCCCGTGCTCGGGCAGGCCCAACCCGGCAGGAACGAGGTAGAGATGAGCGACGTTCTCAACCGCATCCGATCTCGCCCCCGTGGCGAGTGGGCGCGCGTTCAGAGAAAGGAGCTGCCCGCCGTCGCAGACCAGGTGGTGGAAGCTCTACAACGCAGCATACCGGCAATGTCCGCTTTTCTGCGGGAAATTGACCGCGAGGATGCTCAATGGGCCGTGGAACAGGCATTGCTGGCCGCATTGGGACATCACTCACCGGAAACAAAGGATTCGGACACGGGAACCGCGAACCAGGCCGACAACGTCACAGCAGCGGTTCCCATCGACCGTGCCCGACGGCAGCTCTTCACGGCACTCATGGGAGAGGAGGAATTCCCGGAGTCACGACTGACAGAACTGGCCAGGTCAGCAAGGTGGCCGTTGCCCGAGACAGTCCGTGCTGTAGCACTCGCCTCACCCAGCGAGGTGCCCCAGCTCGCGGCGGCGCTCGGCAACGCCCTGGTCAGCCCTGTCGAAAGTGAGCTGTGCCTGCTGATACCCGACCCGGACGACGACCGCGAAGCACTGGAGAACGTGCTGCGCGGTCGCACGGCTGCGGTCGGGCACACCGTCCCGCTCAACGACGCGGGTTCATCGGTGCGCTGGGCCCGGCGACTGCTGGAGCTGACGCCGCCACCCGGGGCACCGGGCGGCGGCGTCAACGGCGGTGTCGGCAACAACCAGGACGGCAAGGTCCTCTTCGTAGACGACCATCTGTCCATGCTTCTGCTGTTGCAGGACGAGTCGCTCGCCTGCGCGCTCTCCTCCCGCTGGCTCGGCCCCCTCGCCGAGCTCACCCCGCGGCAGAGCGAGCGCCTCGAAGTCACGCTGCTGGCGTGGCTGGAGAGCGGTGGCGCACCTGAGGCGGCCAAGACGCTCCAGGTTCACCCGCAGACGGTGCGCTACAGGCTGCGTCAGATAGAGAAGCTCTTCGGCTCGGCGCTGCGCGATCCGCGTACGCGTTTCGAGCTGGAGATGACCCTTCGCGGCCGTCGGCTGCTGGGCCAGATACGCCGGCAGCGCACCCGTGCCGGCCGCAGGTCCCGTACCGTCGCCGCCGGCGTCCGCCCCCTGGGCGTCGCCCGTGAGGCCCGGGTCAACGGTCTGTGACCGCAGGCGCCCGGTGCTCGCACCGGGCGCCTGCCCGTAACCTCCCGGCAGGGCGCTGAGAACGGAACAGAGCGACAACAGAAGAGCAACACAGAACAGCACAACGGGGATCGACAACAGAACAACGGAACGACAGGCGGCGGCCCGGACACAGAATCTGCGTCCGGGCCGCCGTCGTGTGCGGGCTGCGCCGCGGGGCTGCGTACGGGCCCCGCGGCGGAGACTCACATCAGCACTCCTTGTCCTGGTTGATGCAGTCCACGGCCGTCTTCATCAGGTCCTCAGGCATGACGTTGATGAAGTCGCTGTGGTCCGTGATCGGGTTGTGCAGCTGCTCCGGGAAGGAGTCCACCGCGAACGGGGTGTCAGCGTTGACCAGGTTCTCCTGGGGGATGTCGTACTTGATCGTCTGCTGCACCTGCGGGATGTTCTGGAAGCCCTCGGGGCAGTTGCCCTGGTCGTCCGAGAACTCCATGTGGTCCCGGTGGTTACCGCTGTCCGTGTTCTGACCGTCCCAGCAGTTCTGGAACTTGAACGTACGGATCATCTTCTTGCCCTCGGGGCAGATCGGGTACTTGTCCTTGAGCTGACGGTCCTCGAAGCCCTCGCAGCTCCACGACGCGTTGGCGTTCTCGTCGCCGTTGGTGAAGGCCTTGGCGTCACCGGTGATGATGCGCAGGAAGCGCGGCATCTCGGTCACCTGGTCGGCACCGCCGGAGGTGAGCTTGATCGTGGCGTCGGGCTTGAGGATGCTGCCGACGTTGAGGTCGTTGGCACCGCCGTCGCCAGGCTGGGCCTCGGCACCTTCGCCGCCGCCGACCTGGTCTTCGCCCTCACCCTGGCCCTGGTCCTGGCCTTGGTCCTGACCCTGATCCTGGCCTTGGTCCTGGCCCTGGCCCTGGTCTTCAGCCGGAGGCTGCTCCTGGCCCTGGTCCTGACCCTGATCCACTCCGGCGTCCTGACCCTGGTCCTCAGCCGGAGGCTGCTCCTGACCCTGGTCCTGACCCTGATCCACTCCGGCGTCCTGACCCTGGTCCTCAGCCGGAGGCTGCTCCTGACCCTGATCCACGCCGGCGTCCTGGCCCTCGACCTGGCCCTGGTCCTGACCCTGGTCGAGACCGGCGTCCTGACCCTGGTCGTCCTCCGTGACGCTGTTGGCGTTCACGTCGTTCGCAGCCTGGTCACCGGCCTGGTCGCCCTGGTCGCCGCCGGCCTGGTCGCCGCCCTGCTGCTCGGCGACGTCGCCTTCCTGCACGGCGCCCCGCTGGTCCTCGTTCCCGTCCAGTGAACGGATCACGGGCCAGTAGTGCGTCGACTGGTCGCCCTTGGCGCACGTGGTGCCCGCCGCCGCGAGAGACTCGTCGCTGGACTGCGCGTTGGTGTCCTCGTTGCCCACGTAGTCGTGCACGTGGTGGGCACCGTTGAGAACGCCAGGAGCAGCGATCACGTTGTCCGAGTTGAAGTGCTCGTTCTCGTTGTTGCCGCACTTCGTCTCGAAGCTGCCGCCCGGGTCCGCCTCCTTCGAGGCGTTCGGCTGGACGTCTTCGATGTTGACGAAGTCCTCAGCCTTGGGGCCCTGTTGGGCGCCCTGACCCTGATCACCGCCCTCCGCCGCGGCCTGGTCCTGCATCATCTGGCACTGGGCCATCGACTGCATGTCCTGGGGCTGCTCGGCACCGGCGTTCTTCAAGTCCTCGCCGATACCGCGGATGGTCTCCGAGCGCTGCTGGTTCAACTGCCCAAGGGCCTCCTCGGAGCTCTGCTCCTTGGAGTGCCACTGCCCGTAGGCCTGGGCGACTTGCTGGTCCAGAGTGGCGAGCTTCTGACCCACGGACTGCTTCGCGTCCTGGGGTACCTGGCCCAGTGCAAGGCTCACATCGGGACAGTCGATCGTGCTCGCGGCAGCAGCGGGGTCCTCGTTCCCCGCGAAGGCACTGACTCCGATCGCCGCTGCGCCACCACCACCGACCACCAGCGCTGCGACGATCGCTATCGTTTTGTTCGCCGTGCGCGAGCGTTTGTGGCCTTTTTGTCTCATATTGACTTCACTCCACTCATTTCACGTCGTTCAGCGCCTCGAAGTCCACAAGTCCCGTGTCCTCCAGGACTGTGATGTGATCGAGGACAATGGCGTTGGCCCGGGTCGCCAACGACCGCACCATTGAGTTGCGGGTCTGATCGCGTACAAGCCCTACGAGGCCGAAGACAACGCCATGAGCCTGGCGCAGCCTCTCGACGAGAACCCGGTCGAATTCATCACCCTCGGCCCGGTCGATCTCGTCCAGGTAGTCCTGGTTCTTGCCGGCAGGCTGGTTCGGCAGTGAAACCTTCAGGGTGCGACCGGCCTCGATGGCCCGTCGGTCCAACTCCGTGTGTCCGTCGACGAGATGATCGCCCGCGATCCGCACCGACTTTCGTGTCCCGCGCTCCCGCGCGGACTGGCCGGCGGGCAGCTCCCATAGACCGGCATTCCGCACTTTGCGTATGAAGTCACGGTCCATTGGAGTAAGGGGCCCGTATTCGGTTTTCCAGGTTCCCTTACCGTCGTCCTGCCATCCCGCACGAGCCAGCGCAATGTTGCGGTTGCCGTCGAAGCCCTGCATCGGCAGCACCAGCGCCGCGAGGGTTGCAACGAGCCCCAGAACGACCAGCACTGTGCCGATCGCTCGCCCGGACGTCATGGCGGACCGCATCCGCCCTCCTCTCCACACGCATTGGTCGAAGTGCGACGGACGCTAACGGCGCGTGTGAGGATGTGGTCGAGGCTTCGTCCCGACCTGACAAGAACCGGTCTCAGGTCGTTCAACACTGCTACATTGCAAAGTCGTATCGTGCCGCGTGTCGCGCCCGCGGCCGGAATCAGCTCGCGTAGAGCTCTTCGATCTCAGCCGCGTACATCCGCGTGATCTCGGCTCTTCTCAGCTTCAGAGACTGCGTCACCAGGCCGTCGGCCATGCTGAACTCCTCCGGCAGGATGCGGAACGAGCGGATCGACTCGGCTCTCGAGAAGACGCTGTTGGCCGCCGCCACGGCACGCCCCACTTCCCGTTCCAGCTCCTCCGAGGGCGAGTTGCCGTAGCCGGGTCCCGAAAAGCCCCACTGCTCACGGCCCTTGCGCCACTGTTCGAGCACTTCGGGGTCCAGGGTGACCAGTGCCGCCACATACGGGCGGTCGTCACCGACCACGAGCGCCTGGGAGATGAGGGGATGGGCGCGCAGCCGGGTCTCCAGCATCAGCGGTGACACGCTCCGCCCGGCGCTGGTGATGATGACGTCCTTCTTGCGGCCCGTGATGACGAGATAGCCGTCGTCGAGATAGCCGACGTCTCCCGTCCCGAGCCAGCCGTCGCGCAGCGTCTCCTCGTACTGCTCACGGGCGTGCGCGCCGCTGCTCGCATACGACGGTGCGCCGTGCCGCGCGGTGTCCTCCGAGCGCCCCGTGTAGCCGGGGAAGACCATCGGACCGCGCACCCACACCTCGCCGTCACGTGCGATGTGGACGGAGGCGCCCGGCATGG
The DNA here is from genome assembly GCF_022524345.1 of Streptomyces marispadix. Lineage (NCBI taxonomy): Bacteria > Bacillati > Actinomycetota > Actinomycetes > Kitasatosporales > Streptomycetaceae > Streptomyces > Streptomyces marispadix. Next base: position 339,159 of record NZ_JAKWJU010000002.1, read on the forward strand.
GGCGTCCCACCGTGCCGAACCGCGGCCTGCCGGGGGGCTGCGCGGTGATGGCGCACGTGGTCTCCGTGAGGCCGTAGCAGTCGTAGACGACGACGCCCGCACCGGCGAGCGCCAGGCCGAGCTCGCGGCTGAGAGTCGAGCCGCCGGAGACCACGTTGCGCGTGCGGCCGCCGAGCACGTCCCTCAAGTGCCGGTAGACCAGGCGGTCGTAGACCGCGTGGCGTGCCCGCAGGCCCGTGGTGGGCCCCGGCCCGACGCCGAGCGCCTGGGCCTCGGCCGCCTCCGCGTAGCGCCGCGAGACCTCCATCGCCCTGTCGAACATGTCGCCGCGGCCTGCGTTGACGGCCTTCATCCGCGAACCGGCGTAGAACTTCTCGAAGAAGTACGGCACCGCATAGAGGCACGTGGGCCGGAAGGATCTGATGGCGGGCATCAACTCGCGGGCGGAGATGTCGGGTTGGTGCCCCAGCAGATAGCCGCCGCGGATGCACAGCACCGTCACCATCAGCCCGTAGACGTGACCCACGGGCAGGAAGGCGAGGATCGAAGGCTGCTGGCCGGGCTCTCCCATCTGCGGGCCCCAGCCGGCGAGGATCGTGTCGCACTCCGTGGCGAGGTTGCGGTGGGTGATGACGCATCCGCGCGGGCGGCCGGTGGTGCCGGAGGTGTATATGACCGCGGCGGTCATCTCCGGTGTGACGGCCCAGCGTTGGCGGTGTACGTCGTTGTCCTCCACGGCGCGTCCGGCCTCGCTCAGCCATCCCACGCAGCCCGCGTCGAACTGCCAGATGTGGCGCAGGCGCGGCAGCCCGTCCACGACGGAGCCCACGGTCATCGCGTGGTCCTCGTGCTCGACGACGATGGCGCACGCTTCCGAGTCGCGCAGCACCCAGCGCAACTGCTCGGCGGAGGAGGCCGGATACAGGGGTATGACCTGCGCGCCGAGGGACCACAGGGCGTAGCTGAAGAGGGTCCACTCATGGCGGGTACGGGTCATCACCGCGACGCGGTCGCCGAAGCGGATGCCTTCGGCGAGCAGCCCCTTGGCCAGCTTCAGCACCTGGGTCGCGAAGGCGGCGGCGGTGGTCTCACGCCAGGGCCCCGTGCTGCCGTCGGGGCTGTCGCGGCGGGCGATCTGCGGCAACCCCGGTTCACGGGCGGCCAGTTCGTAGACGGAGTCGGCGAGGCCGCCCGATCTCAGCGGTTCCACGAGGGGAGGAAGGCTGTAGTCACGCACAGCGCACCGCCCTCACCCCGTCTGCCCTCCGTCACGACGTTCAGTGACTGACGGCGAAAATTACCTCCCGGTGCGGTGCGCTGCCTAGGGAAATTCGGATCTTCCCATGCGTGGAATCGGAGGAGGGTATGTGAGGGAAGAGCGCCGTTCACCTGCTGCGCACGCCGTTTGCGCCACTGCCGCAAGGGGTGACCGGGAGTAAGGGGGCAGAGAGCGGAAGCGGCCTTGACCGCACTTCCGCGATGTGCCCTCTCCGCGGTGCAGGCCGCTTCACGGGGGTGCCGCGCTCGCCGCGCTCCGCCTGCGTACGGGCGCACGGCCGCGAACGGTCAAGTACGGTCAAGTGCTGCGCGGGGCGGCCGAGTCGGCGCAATGAGTCGGCGCACCGCGGGGCACGCTTGCCGGGGGGCCGCAGAGCGTGTGCGATCAGGTGCCGCTGATGATGCGTGCCAGCTCGTCGACACCTTCGCGGGTGCCGACCGCGACGACCTCGTCGCCCGCCTCCAGCCGGAACTCCGGCCCCGGTGAGGGGTGCGGCCCGGTGCGCCGCAGCACGGCCACGATGTAGGCGCCGGTACGGGTGCGGGCGCGGGTCTCCCCCAACGGCCTGCTGCGGTAAGGGGATTGGGTCGTCACATGGATCCGCTCGGTGACCAGGTCGAGATCCATCTCGCCGGTGCCGAGCCGTGAGCCGTCTGCGGGCGCCAGCAGCCCCGCGAGCGAAGACGCCTCGTCCGGGTCGAGCGGGACCGTGGCCTGGCAGGCGTCCGGGTCGCCGGGCTCGTAGAAGCCGAGGAAGCGCCGCCCGTCCTGGTGCGCGACGACGGAGATGTGCCGGCCCGCCCGGGTCTGGAAGTCGTACTGCGTGCCTACTCCCGGCAGCTTGGTGCGCTGCGTGGTCATGGTCGCCCCTGCCTCCTAGAGAGCACTCGCGGGCCGCAGGACGCGGCGCTCACGAGCGTAACCCGCACGGTTCGCCGCTCTGCGTCCGCACCCGCATGAGCAGGGGCCTCCGGGCGCCGGGACCTGCCGCCGAGGGCCTGCCGCTGAGGACCTGCCGCAGCGAATCCGCCGCTACGAACCGGCCGCCGCGGACCCCGGCTATGAGCCGTCCGGGTCGGCGCGCTCCAGCGCGGGCTTGGGCCCCGGCTCGGCCTCGGTGAGCAGATAGTCGGCGGCGGCGGTGTCGGTGACGATGCTGGTGACCAGCCCGGAGCGCAGCACGGCGCCGATGGCCTCCGCCTTGCGCTGCCCGCCCGCGATGGCGATCACCTCGGGCACGCGGCGCAGCCGTTCGGCCTCGACGGTGATGCAGCGCTCCCCCAGGTCCCGTCCGATGCGGCGGCCGCTCTTGTCGAAGAGGTGCGCGGACATCTCCGCGGCCACCCCCAGCGAGGAGTAGTGCTCGCGCTCGGAGTCGCTCAGCATGTCGTGGACGGTAGAGATGCCCGGCTCCCAGGAGCCGATGGACACGGCGGCCACCGTCACCTTGTCGAAGTACTCGAAGGCGCGGGCGATGCCGGTCTGGCTGCGCAGCGCCGCGGCCGTGGCGGGGTCGGGCAGCAGCATCGGGGCGTAGACGGGGTGTGCCTCGCCGCCGGCGACCTCCGCTGCCCGCCGTACGGCCTCTACCGATCCGCGGTCTGCGGTGCCCGCGTCGTAGACACCGGTGAGCTGTACGACCGTGCAGGGCGGCAACTGGCGCAGCGCGGCGGCCATATGCGTGGTGGAGCGGCCCCAGGCGAGGCCGAGCACATCGCCTTCGGTGACGAGTTCACCGAGGAGTCCGGCGGCCACCTCGCCCAGGTTCTCCGGATCGGCGCCGTCGTCCGCCGCCTCGGACGGGGACTCGACGACGACCACGTGCCTCAGCCCATAGCGGGACCGGAGCGCATCCGAGCGGTCGGCGTCCAGCTCCGCGGGGACCCTGATCTCGATGCGGACCAGGTCGCGCTCCAGCGCCGTCTCCAGCACTCTCGCCACCTTGAATCGGCTCACGCCGAACTCGTCCGCGATCTGGATCTTGGATTTGCCCTCAAGGTAGAAGCGGCGTGCCATGGCTGCCGCCTGCATGAGCTCGGCGGGTCCCATTCGTGTGGTCCGACCCGACGACACCGCACTCACCTCACTGTCTTGCCTACGTACGCATCAGCGCTGGGCGTTCATCCTTGCAGATCCCGGGTGGCCTCGATCCACTCTTGCGCCTGCCGTGCGCTCCGGCGGCTCCTGCGGGGCCTGCCTTCCAGTGTGCGCGCGCCCCGGGCGGGGCACTGCCGAACCGCGTGGGCGGACGACCGCCGCGGGTGCGGCAGCGGAACGCGTCGGAACGGTTCGGGACGCCTCGGGACTCTGAGGCGCCGTGGGGCGGCCCGCTCAGCGAGTGCCGCCGCCCGTCCCGGCGGACCGGCGTGCCGCCGCCTCCTCGGCCTGCTGCCGAAGGCCCCGTACGGCCGCCGCGGGATCGTCGGTGCCGTAGACGGAGGAGCCCGCCACGAAGACGTCCGCGCCTGCCTCGGCGCACTGCTCGACGGTGTCGGCGGAGACACCGCCGTCGACCTGGAGCCACATCTCCAGGCCGTGCTTGTCCATCAACTGCCGGGCGCGGCGGATCTTCGGCAGCATGATGTCGAGGAAGGACTGCCCGCCGAAGCCCGGCTCGACCGTCATCACCAGCAGCATGTCCAGCTCCGGCAGCAGGTCCTCGTAGAGCTCCACGGGGGTGGCGGGCTTGAGCGCCATCGACGCGCGTGCCCCGAGCGCCCTGATCTCCCGTGCGAGTCGTACGGGCGCCGCGGCGGCCTCGGCGTGGAAGGTCACCGAGCGGGCGCCCGCCTCCACGTACTGCGGTGCCCAGCGGTCCGGCTCCTCGATCATCAGATGGCAGTCCAGCGGGATGCCGGTGGACTTGCTCAGCGCCTCGACGACGGGTGCGCCGAGGGTGAGGTTGGGGACGAAGTGGCCGTCCATGACGTCGACATGGAGCCAGTCCGCGCCGGTCACCGCTTCGGCTTCGGCGGCGAGACGCGCGAAGTCGGCCGAGAGGATGCTGGGACTGATCTGAGCCATGTGCCTGGTGCCTGCCTATCCGAACGTCGGGCCGGGGCTTCTTCCCGGTCCGGCCTGTGCTGCCCTGCTGCCCGCTCCCTGATGCCCACCGCCTGGTGCCTGGTGCCTGCTGCCGTGGGGCTCGCGGGGCGTGCGGGTACCGCACGCCGGATCATGTCATCCCCCGTGGCGGGGCGTCGCACGGGCCGGGGAACGCAGGGCCGCGGGGCCCCGCACCGGCACGGCGCCGGCCCCCGACCGCCTGGCGCCCGCTGCACGCGCCGTACACATGGAAGCGGGCGGGCGCCCGCGAGGAGCCGGTCCTCGGGGCGCCCGCCGCACGGTGCCTTCGGTGTGGCCGTGCCGCTCAGAGCCAGCCCGGCACCACGAAGAACAGCCACGTCACCGGCGGCGCGATGGCGACCATGCTGAAGCCCCAGACCATCAACCGCCGGAAGACGGTGTCCCGTTGCTCCTTGGGGGAGTTCGCCGTCACGAGCGCGCCGCTGGTGGAGAACGGCGAGGAGTCCACGACGGACGAGGAGATCGCCAGCGCGATGATCAGGCCGACGGCGCCGACGTTGCCGTCCTGGAGGAAGGGCACGGCCAGCGGAATGAGCGCGCCGAGGATGCCGGTGGTGGAGGCGAAGGCCGAGACCACCGCGCCGATGAGGCAGATCAGCAGGGCGCCCAGCAGCGGGGCGTTGATGGAGGCCACGCTCTTGCCGAGCCAGTCGATGGTCCCCATGTTCTCCATCATGGTGACGAACGTGACGATGCCGCAGACGAGAAGCACGGTCGACCACGCGCAGGCGTCCACGGCGCCCTTGGCCGACGCGGGGTTCACGAGCGTGAGCAGCACGCCGACGGTGAGCGCCATCATGCCGGGGTCCAGGTCGAAGAAGAGCGAGCCGACGACCATGCCGACCAGCCCGGCCAGCGTGAGGATCCGGATGCCGGTGAGCGCCACGGCCTCTTCGGTCGCGTCGTCGGCGTCCTCGACCGCCGCCGTGCCGCCTCCGCCGGAGGGAGCGGTCGCGGGTGCGGAGGTTCCGCCGCCCTTGGCCGCCGTCGCCGCCCTCCCCGCCGTACCGCCGTCCGTTTCCGGCGCCCCCTCGCCGCCCGTCCCGGCGGGTGCGCCCGCCGTCACCAGCGAGCCGCCACCGCCGTTCCCGGATTCCGCGGTCTCCTCGGGCGAACCGTCCTCAGCGCGGCGCCCGATCAGGCTGCGCCCGCCGAACAGGAAGAAGACGACGAGGCTGAGGAGCACATTGAAGAGGAACGAGCTGAGGAACAGCAGAGTGGGATTTCCGTCGAGATCGTTGCGGGATACGACGCCGTTCGTGATGCTGCCGAAGATGCTGATGGGTGAGAATCCGCCTGCGCTGGCGCCGTTGATGATGAGCAGGCCCATCAGCACCGGATTGATCCGGTAGCGCACGCAGAATCCCATGCCGATCGGGGCGATGATTCCCACGGCAGCGGGCACGACCGCGCCGGACGCCGTCAGCACCGCCGTGACCAGGAACATCACCCAGGGGATGAGCGCGATCCTGCCGCCCACCGCCTGGGTCGCGGAATGGACGAGCCAGTTCACCGTTCCGTTGTTCTTGGCGATGGCGAAGAGGAATGTGACACCGACGAGCACGACGAACAGATCGCCTGGGAAGCCGCCGAATATGTCGTCCGCGGACTGGCCCACGAATCCGCTTCCGATGACAAAAGCGGCCACGATGGCGAGCGCGCCCATGTGCACCGACGTGAATGTGGCGATGGCGAATACCAGCACCAACCCGATGATGGCTATGACGTGATCTGACACGAGGCTTCCTCGCCTTCGGTCGAACGGTCACTGAAAGGCGTGCCGGCACATGCCCGAACGGATATCAGAAGCCTTACGTGGCCTGTGACTCCGCCCTTGCGAGCGCTGCTGGGGATCACCCGCAAAACGCCAAAACTATTCCGCGATATGGAATCCGGTTTTCGCCTTGGGCGAGTATGGGAGGGGGGTCGGGGCCCGTCAAGGGTTTGCGTGAGGATCCGTCAACCTGCGCCGCCCTCCTCGTGCGCGCGTCCCAGAGCTGCGCCGATCCGCTTCGCCGCCTCGTTGACGAGCGCGCCGTAGACCGGCTGCGCGTCCTCCGTCATACGGCTCGTGGGCACGTTGACGCTGATGCTCGCGACGGGCAGTCCGGCCTCGCCGACGACGGCCGCCGCCACCGCGGAGACATCCGGGCGCCACTCGCCGCTGTTGACGGCCCAGCCGCGCTCCCGGGTACGGGCCAGCTCGGCACGCAGCGCCACCGGGTCCGTGATCGTCGTGCCGGTGTACTGCCGCAGCCCGCGGGCGATGTAGCGCTCGACGGCCTCCGGGGGATCGGCCGCCAGCACGGCCTTGCCGTTGGAGGACGCGTGCAGCGAGAGGTTCTGGCCCAGCGGCAGGATGATTCGTACCGGCTGCGACGTCTCCAGACGCTCCACCAGCACCACGTTGCCGCCCTCGCGGACGGCCAGGTGCACCGTCTCGTCGGTGCGGCGGCGCAGCTCCTCCATTACCGGCAACGCGATGTCGCGCAGGCCCAGTTCACCGGTGGCGTGCCTCCCGACGTGCAGCGCCTTGGTGGTGACGACCCAGCGGGTGGGGGTCGTGCCCGTGGGCCGGATCCAGCCCGCCTCCTTCAGCGTCATCAGCGTCCGCTGCACCGAGGACTTGGGCAGCTCCATCGCCCGCGCCAGGTCGGCCACGCCGATCGGCTGCCGTACGGCCAGCTCTTCGAGGGCCCGTAGAGCGTTGAGGACGTTCTGCATCCATTGACTCGTTCCGTCGGGGAACCTTAGGCTCCAGCGTGCCGCCTGACGATACAGCGTGCCGTAATACGGCACAACCCCTTGTGAGGAGCCGGCCATGACGCCGCGTACCGGTCGACACTTCCTTCAGATCCCCGGCCCGACCAACGTCCCCGACCAGGTACTTCGCGCGATCTCGGCGCCCGTCATCGACCATCGCGGCCCGGAGTTCCGTCAGTTGACGCTGCGTCTGCTGGAGGCGCTGGGGCCGGTCTTCGGCACCTCCGGGCCCGTCGTGATCTATCCGGCCTCCGGGACGGGCGCCTGGGAGGCCGCCCTGGTCAACACCCTCAGCCCCGGCGACCGCGTACTCAGCTTCGAGACCGGGCACTTCTCCACGCTCTGGCGGAGCATGGCGGACTCGCTGGGCGTAGAGACCGCCACTGACTTCGTCCCCGGCGACTGGCGCCACGGCGCTGACCCCGAGGCGCTCGCCGAACGGCTCGCCGCCGACACACAGCACGCGATCAAGGCCGTCTGCGTGGTGCACAACGAGACGTCGACCGGCGTCACCAGCCGCGTCCCGGAGATCCGCCGCGCCATGGACGAGGCGGGCCATCCGGCGCTGCTGCTCGTCGACACCGTCTCCTCGCTCGGCTCCATCGACTACCGGCACGACGAGTGGGGCGTCGACGTCACCGTGGCCGGATCGCAGAAGGGCCTGATGCTGCCGCCGGGTCTGAGCTTCAACGCCGTCAGCGACAAGGCTCTCGCCGCACGCCGCAAGGCGCGGCTGCCGAAGGTCTTCTGGGACTGGGAGCCGGTCATCGAGGCCAACCGGCAGGGCTCGTTCCCGTACACCCCGGCGACGAACCTGCTCTACGGGCTGGAGGAAGCGCTGCGCCTGCTGCGCGAGGAGGGCCTGCCGAACGTCTTCGCGCGGCACGCACGGCATGCCGCCGCCACCCGCGCCGCCGTGCGCGGCTGGGGGCTGGAGGTGCTCAGCCTGGACGAACGTGAGCACTCCGGAGCGCTCACGGCCGTGGTGATGCCGGAGGGACACGACGCGGACAAGCTGCGCGAGATCATCCTGGAGCGGTTCGACATGTCACTCGGAGCGGGACTCGGGCGGCTGGCGGGCCGGGTGTTCCGCATCGGGCATCTGGGCCGGCTCAACGACCTGACCCTTGCGGGGACGCTCGCCGGGGTGCAGATGGGACTCGAACTCGCAGGTGTGCCGGTCGACTCGGGCGGTCTCGGTGCCGCTCTGGACCGGCTGCGGGCCGAGTGATCCGCAGGGGGCGCGGCGCCTGCGCAGGCTCCTTCGCCCCGGTCCAGCCCCTCGGCCCTGCCTCTTTCGGCCCTGGCGCGGCTGCCTCAACTTCCCCCCGAGTACCTGGAGTTCGCACCACATGACAGCGATCAGCGGCGACGCCCCGTCCGCAGCCGCCGACGGCACGGCCCGCGGGGTCGAGGCCCGGCTGCGCGCCGAAGTCGAAGGCAAGGTCCTCTTCGACGACTACACCCGGCACCTCTTCTCCCGCGACGCGAGCATGTACGCGATCAAGCCGCTGGGTGTCGTCTTCCCCCGGCACGCCGGCGACGTACAGGCCGCGGTACGCGCCGCCGCCGAGGCCGGTGTCCCGGTGGTCCCCCGTGGCGCCGGTACGTCCCTCGCGGGCCAGACCATAGGGCCGGGCCTCGTGCTCGACATGTCCCGCCACATGAACCGCATCGTCGAGATCGACACGGACCGGCGTACGGCACTGGTCGAGCCGGGCGTCGTGCAGGACCAGCTCAACCGTGCCGCCGCACCGCACGGCCTGATGTTCGGCCCCGACACCTCCACCAGCAACCGCGCCACAGTCGGCGGGATGATCGGCAACAATTCCGCGGGCAGCGGCTCCATCCGCTACGGCATGACCATCGACCACGTCCGCGAACTCGACGTCGTACTCTCCGACGCCACGCCCGCCCGCTTCGCCCCCGTCGACGAGGCGGTGCGCGAGCAGCGCGCGGCCCTGCCGACGCTGGAGGGCCGCCTGTACCGCGAGCTCCCGCACATCGTCCGGGAGAACGCCGCCGCGATCGCCGCGGGAATGCCCCGGTTCTGGCGCCGGGCCTGCGGCTACCGGCTGGACAGACTGGCCGGCGAGGACGCCGGGTTCGACCTCGCGAAGTTCGTCGTCGGCTCCGAGGGCACGCTCGTACTCGCCACCCGGGCACTCGTCGACCTGGTGCCCAAGCCCGCCCGTACGGTCATCGCCGTCGGTCACTTCACCTCCGTCGCGGGGGCGATCGCCGCCACCGAGGACGCGCTGGCCTGCGATCCGGCGGCCGTGGAGATGATGGACCGTACGATCCTCGACCTGTCACGGCAGAAGATCGAGTACGCGTCGCTGGGCAGCATCCTCGAAGGCGACCCGGAGGCCCTGCTCTTCGTCAGCTTCACCGGCGACGACGAGCGGGAACTGGTCGGCAGGCTTGAGCGGCTCACCGCCCTGTGGCAGCGCCACGGCCACGGCTACCACACCCTTCAGGCCGTCACCCCGCAGCAGCAGGGCTCGCTGCTGAAGGTGCGCAAGTCCAGCCTCGGGCTGCTGATGGCCGCCAGCGAGGGCACCCGCCGCCCGCTGGCCTTCATCGAGGACACCGCCGTCGACCCGGCCCGGCTGGGCGAGTACACGAGGCGGTTCAAGCAGGTCCTTGACCGCCACGGCCTCAACGCGGGCTTCTACGGCCACTGTTCGGTGGGCTGCCTGCACATCCGCCCCTTCGTCGACACCGCCGACCCGTCGCAGGTCGCGACCATGCGGTCCGTCGCGGAGGAGATCAAGGACCTGGTGAGGGAGTACGGCGGCGTCAACTCCAGCGAGCACGGCGACGGGCTGGCCCGCAGCGAGTTCAACCGAGAGATCTTCGGCGACGAGCTGTACGAGGCGATGCGGCGCGTGAAGGGCCTCTTCGACCCGGACGACCGGCTCAACCCCGGCAAGATCGTCGACGCTCCCTCGATGACGGACAACCTCCGCGACCCCGCGCTGCCGCCCGCCGGTCCGCTCCGTACCCGCCTGGACTTCGAGGTCGTCGGCGGCATGCGCGGCGCCGCCGACCGCTGCATGAACATCGGGCTGTGCCGCAAGGACGGCTCCGGCACTATGTGCCCCTCGTACATGGCGACACTCAAGGAGGAGGACTCCACCCGCGGCCGGGCCAACGCCCTGGTCAAGGCCCTCTCCGACCCCGATCCCCACCGGGCGCTGGGCGACGGACGCCTCCACGAGGTCCTCGACCTGTGCCTGATGTGCAAGGCGTGCAAGAGCGAGTGCCCCCTCGGCGTCGACATGGCCACGCTCAAGGCCGAGACGCTCGCCCACCACCACGACGAGCACGGAGTCCCGCGCAGATCACGGCTGTTCGCCTCGATCCGCGTCCTGAACAGGCTGGGGTCCGCCACGGCTCCGCTGTCCAACCTCCCGGGGCGCCTGCCGCTGCTGCGGCGGCTGCTGGACCGCCTGCTGGGCATCACCCCGTTCCGGCCGCTGCCTGTGTACGTACGGGGGGACCTGGTGAGCTGGTTCCGGCGGCGGGGGCGGAAGCAGCCGCCGGGGGCGGCCCCTGGGACGCGGTCCCCCGGGCCCCGGTCTGCGGCGGCCCCGCAGGGCACCGTCACCTTCCTCGCCGACTCCTTCACCACCTACACCGAGCCGGGAATCGGCCGCGCCGCCGTCGAACTGCTCGAACTGGCAGGCTGGCAGGTCGCGTTGGAGAGCCGCGGCTGCTGCGGCCGGTCCGCCTTCTCCAAGGGCCTGCTCGACAAGGCGAAGGACCAGGCACGCGGGCTGGCCCGGCTGCTCGCCGAGACCACACCGCCCGGCTCCCCCGTCGTCGGCTGCGAGCCCTCCTGCCTGATGACGCTGCGCGACGAGCACCGGTCGCTGCTCCCGGACGATCCGGCCGTGGCGGACGTCTCCGGCCGTGTACGGCAGGTCGAGGAACTGCTCGCCGAAGCACTCGACGACGGGCGCCTACGGCTCGACCCGGACGCCTGGCCCGCCGGGAGACGCATCCTGTACCACGGCCACTGCCATCAGAAGGCCGAGGTCGGCACCGCGGCGACCGTGGCGCTGCTGAAGCGGATCCCCGGCGCGGAAGTCGTCGAACTGGACGCGGGCTGCTGCGGGATGGCCGGTTCCTTCGGCTTCGAGTCCGAGCACTACGAGACGTCCATGACCGTCGGCAACGACCGCCTCTTCCCGGCGATCGGCGCCGAGGGCGAGCAGACCGTCGTCGCGGCGAGCGGTGTCTCCTGCCGGCAGCAGATCTTCCACGGCACCCGCCGCAGCGCCTGGCACCCCGTGGAGCTGGTGCGCGCCGCGCTGCCCGGTGAAGGCGTGGGCGCCGAAGACCCCGCGGCCGTCCCCGAAGGAGGCGCCTCCCGGTGACCGTCCAGCCCTCCCCCTGCGCCCTCGACGGCGTACGCGTCATCGACCTGACCCAGGTGATGGCCGGGCCGTACTGCACGATGCTCCTCGCCGACCTCGGCGCGGACGTGATCAAGGTCGAACCGCCGGGAACCGGCGACCAGGTCCGAAGCTCCTGGGACTCGCCGCAACCCGGCCACGACAGCCCCTCCTTCCACGCCCTGAACCGCAACAAGCGCTCCGTCACGCTCGATCTGCGTTCCGAGGAGGGCAGTCGCGGCTTCCGCTCGCTCGTCGCCGACGCCGACATCGTGGTCGAGAACTTCCGCCCCGGGGTGGCCGACCGGCTCGGCGTCGGCTACGAGGCGGTGCGCGAGATGCGGCCCGGCATCGTCTACGCCTCGATCTCCGGCTTCGGCCAGTACGGCCCGTACGCCGGGCGTCCCGGCTACGACCTCATCGCCCAGAGCATGGCCGGTGCCCTCTCCGTCACCGGCGAGGACGGCGGGCCGCCCGTCAAGTGCGGCCTGCCCGTGGGTGATCTGGGTGCCGGGATGCTGTGCGCGGTCGGCATCCTCGGCGCGTATGTCCACCGCACCCGCACCGGTGAGGGCCAGTACCTGGAGACTTCGCTGTACGAGGCGGTGCTGGCGATGTCCGTATGGGAGTCGACGGAGTTCTTCTCCACCGGGAAGGCACCGCGGCCGCTCGGCTCGGCGCACCGGATGTCCGCGCCGTACCAGGCGGTGCGTACCGCGGACGGTCACGTCACGATCGCCGCCAACAACCAGCGCCTGTGGGAGCGGCTGTGTACCGCGCTGGGGCTTCGACACCTCGCGGACGACGAGCGGTTCGCCGACAACACGGCCCGCATGGCCCACCGCGAGGAGCTGATCGCCCTGCTGGAGGGGCGGCTGGCGGCGGAGCGCACCGACGACGTCGTCGCCGCGCTGCTCGACGCCGGTGTCCCCGCCGGGCCGATCCTCGACTACGCGTCGATACTCGGCGGCGACCGCGATCCGCACGCCCAGGCCCGCGGCATGGTCGAGGAGTACGACCATCCCGTCGCCGGACGGAAGCAGGTCCTCGGCTTCCCCGTGAAGCTCGGGCGCACTCCGGCACGGCTGCGCCGTCATCCTCCGCTCCTCGGCGAGCACAACGACGAACTCCTGGGGGACGCATGAGCGTCGACGAGCACGCCCGTGTCGAAGGACGCACCGAGGACCCGCCGTCGGTGACTTGGAGCGAGGAGAAGGTGCCCGGCACCGGAGGGTCGGCGGCCCGTGTCGTCCTCTCCAACCCCGGCCGCCGCAACGCCCTCACCCTCGACATGTACGACCGGCTGCACCAGGCGTGCGAGGAGATCGACGCGTCGCCGGACGTCAGGGTGACGGTGCTGCGGGGCGCCGGGGGACGCGCGTTCGCGGCGGGCACCGACATCCGGGAGTTCCGTGACTTCACCGGTGCCGACGGCATCGCATACGAGCGGCGCGTGGGCCGGGCCGTCGAGCGCCTGGCGGCGCTGCGCATGCCGGTGATCGCGGCCGTCGAAGGACCTGCGGTGGGCGGCGGGTTCGCGCTGGCCGCCTGCTGCGACATCGTGGTGTGCACGCCGGACTCCGTCTTCGGCGCACCGGTGGCCCGTACGCTCGGCAACTGTCTCGCACCGGCGGTCGTGGCCCGTATGTACGCGTGCCTGGGCCGGGCCCGTACGCTGCGCGCACTGCTGACGGCCGAACTGGTCGGCGCGCGGGAGGCGTTGGAGGCGGGCTTCGTGTCGGCGATCGCGGGCGCGGACGGCGCCGGGGGCGGTGCTTCGGCGGACGGTGATTCGGCGGACGGTGATTCGGCGGACCCCGGCGGCGAACTCGACCGGCACATCGCACGGCTCGTCGCCCGCATCGCGGGCTGTGCGCCGCTGACCCTCGCCGCGCTGAAGGAGGCCGACCGCCGCGTACTGGCCGCCTCGGCGCCCGGCTCGGCGGAGGACCTCTACGAACTGTGCTACGGCAGCCGGGACTTCCGCGAAGGAGTCTCCGCCTTCCTCGCCAAGCGCCCGCCCCGATGGCAGGGCCGCTGACGCCGGTTCACGGCTTCGCAGACCGGGCCGTCGAGTCGTCGCGTACGGCTCAGCGGGTGCCAGTCAGTGCGTACGGCGCAGCAGCGCCAGATACATCGCGTCCGTGCCGTGCAGATGCGGCCAGAGCTGTACGTCGGGACCGTCGCCGAGGGCGGGCATGCCGGGCAGCAGCGGCCGGGCGTCGACGAGTCGGGCTCCCGTCTCCTTGACGAGGTCGTCGACGATGGCGCGGGTCTCGGCGGGATGCGGTGAGCAGGTCGCGTAGCCGACGACGCCGCCGGTGCGCACCGCGTTCAGCGCCTGCCGCAGCAGATCCCGCTGGAGTGGCGCGAATCCCGGCACGTCCTCGGGGCGGCGCCGCCAGCGTGCCTCGGGTCGGCGCCGCAACGCACCGAGCCCCGTACAGGGCACGTCCACGAGGACCCGGTCGAAGACGCCGGGGCGCCAGGCGGGCCGGGTGGCGTCCGCCGCGACCACCGCGTACGGGCCGGGGTTGCCCTCGACGGCGCCGCGCACGAGCCCCGCACGGTGCGGCTGCTTCTCCGCGGCGAGCAGCACGGCGCCGCGCCGGGCGGCGAGGGCCGCGAGCAGTGCGGCCTTTCCGCCGGGCCCGGCGCAGGCGTCCAGCCAGCGTTCGTCGCGGGGCGGCTCCTCGCCGTCCACGGGTTCCAGCGGGGCGTCGGCCAGTGCGAGCGCGACGAGTTGGCTGCCCTCGTCCTGCACTCCCGCACGCCCCTCCCGCACGGCCTCCACCTCGCCCGGGTCGCCGCCCTCGGCGAGCCGCACGGCGTAGGGGGACCAGCGTCCGGGAACGGCGTCGCCGTTCAGCAGCTCCTCGGTGGTGGCGCGCCCGGGGCGGGCGACGAGAGTGACCTCGGGCCGCTCGTTGTCCGCCGCGAGCAGCTCCTCCATGCCGGCGCTGCCGCCGCCGAGCGCGTCCCACAGCGCGGAGACGATCCACCGCGGATGGGCGTGCCGGATGCCCAGGTTCTCCTCGGGGTCGTCGTCGTAGGGCGGTGCGACCTTCTCCAGCCAGCCGTCCAGGTCCTCTGCGGCGATCTTGCGAAGGACTGCGTTGACGAACTTGGCGCGCCCGTCGCCCAGTACGACCCGGGCGAGTTCGACGGTGGCGCTCACTCCGGCATGGCTGGGGATGCGGGTCCCCAGGAGCTGGTGGGCGCCGAGGGAGAGCACGTCCAGCACGGGCGGGTCGACGTCGCGCAGCGGACGGTCCACGCACTCGGCGATGATCGCGTCGTAGGTGCCCTGGCGGCGCAGCGTCCCGTAGACGAGTTCGGTGGCGAGCGCCGCGTCCCTGGCGTCGAACCGCCCCTCCTCGCGCGCCTTCCGCAGCATCGGGGGCAGTACGAGGTTGGCGTACGCGTCGCGCTCGTCGACGGCGCGCAGCGCCTCGAAGGCGAGGATGCGTACGGGGTCCTTGCGGGGGCGGCGATAGGGCTTGGCCGGGCGGCGCTGCCGATTGCTCACGGGAAAAGTGCTCCGGGCTGCTGCGATGACGAAATGCGGCGGGGGGTGAGGCGATGCACCCTGCACCGGGCGGCGACCGCCGGGCGCCCTGCCAGCGTACGCCCGCGGGCGGGCCCCGGCGGATGCGGGCGGCCGGGCCGCAGCGCAGGTGCCGCTTCCGCCCGGCGCCCGCTACCCGTCCGTCTTCGGCTCCCCCAGCTTCTCGCCCTCTTCGACCCGCACGCCGCGCGCCCAGTCCGGGGCGCTCATCGGCTTCTTGCCCTGCGGCTGCACCCACAGCAGCTCGACGGGATGCGAACCGGTGCCCGCCCACACGGAGTTCTTGGTCGCGAGCAGCTCGCCGGGACCCAGCCGTACGTCCTCGGGCACCGGGTGCTGCGGACGCTGGGTCAGCGAACGGATCTTCAGCCGCTCCCCCCGGAAGAGGGTCCACGCCCCCGGCGCCGGAGTGCAGCCCCGTACGAGACGGTCCACCCTGAGCGCCGGTGCCGCCCAGTCGACGCGGGCGTCCTCGACCTCCAGTTTCGGCGCGAGCGAGACGCCCTCCTCGGACTGCGGTACGGCGTGCAGCGTGCCGTCCTCGATGCCGTCCATGGTGGCGGCGAGCAGTCCGGCACCCGCGAAGGCGAGACGCGTCAGGAGGTCGCCGCTGGTGTCGGTCTCACGCACCTTCTCCGTGACGACTCCGTAGACCGGGCCCGAGTCCAGGCCCTCCTCGATGAGGAAGGTGCTGGCGCCGGTGATCTCGTCACCGGCGAGCAGCGCATGCTGCACGGGCGCCGCCCCGCGCCAGGCGGGAAGCAGGGAGAAGTGCAGATTGACCCAGCCGCGTGCGGGCACGTCCAGGGCGACGCGCGGCAGCAGCGCACCGTAGGCGACGACGGGACAGCAGTCCGGGCCGATCTTCCGTAGCCGGTCGAGGAATTCCTCGTCCCGGGGCCGGGGGGCTTGAGCACTTCGATGCCCGCCTCCTCCGCACGCTGCGCCACGGGGCTGGGGACCAGGCGGCGCCCGCGCCCGGCACGTGCGTCGGGCCGTGTCACCACGGCCGCCACCTCGTGCCGCTCCGAGGCGATCAGTGCGTCGAGGGCGGGCACGGCCACCTCGGGAGTGCCGGCGAAGACGAGCCTCATCGGTGGTGAACACCTCTCACTGAACGTGCTGTCCACGGAGCGCACCCCGCGGTCGCTTACGACGACGCGCAAGTCTACGGGCCTCACATTCCGTCATATTGCGCCGCCTGAGGGGGCGTACGGACTGCCGCGCACCCCTGCCGTCCCAACCACGTCATCTACGGGCGTGACCCGGGCCGCAGTTGCCGCGTTGGTCAAGTCATATTGACCCGAAACGAGCCGTTTCCGCGGCTCCTGTTCCCTGCAAGACGGTTCGAGAGGCTTGTTCATGGCCGACCACGCAACCCACGACGCACAGGCGAGGGCCAGCCTGCACCTGCTGGTACGGGACATCGAGCGGGTCCGCCGGCAGGTGGACGCGCTGCGCACCCTCACCGCCCAACTCGGCAATGTCTACCGCCCGCGACGGTCCGCACCGTCCGCGGGTTTCGTCGTCTACGGACGGGCTCCCGCCCCGACGGTGCGCCTCGCGCAGGAGCTGCGGGATAGCGTGGAGACGCTGGTGACCGCCGCGGTGGACTTCGACAGGTCGCTGGGATTCTCCTGGGACGCGGTGGGGTCCGCGCTCGGCGTCACCAAGCAGGCGGTGCACCGCCGTTACGGATCGCGCCGCAACAACTCGCGTGAACTGACCGACGGCAGCGGGCAGTCGGGCGAGACACCGGCCTCCCCGGCCGCGCTTCCCACGCCGGCCGGGCGGACGCCGGGCCCGTCGTCCGGCGCTCCGGGTTCCGCGTCGCCGGACGGCGGCGCTCAACTTCCCGCGCCCGCCGCCTCGTCGCCCAACTCGGCGCCCAGGACCGCCGGTTCGCCCGGGGGCGCGCTGCCCGCTGCGCGGCCGGTGCCCGGTCAGCCGGGCCGCGACCGCGGCCACAGGCCGGGGGCCCTGCCCGGCCCCCGCAACGGCTGACTCCTCCACGGCCGTTGCTCCACCGCCCGGTGTGCGCTGTCCGCGCCGCCGGGCGGTGCCATGTCCAAGTGACCCGCGCCGACGTCCACTTGCGTGCGCCCATGCCCGACTGTGCCGCGGCGCAGCGGACTTCGGACGCGCTGCGTAAGAGATCCGTACGAGCGGGCACCCGCCGCGAACCGGCATCGACGGGAGCCTGACGTCAGCCGATGTCCGGGGGATCCACCCGGATCTGCACCGGCGCCTCCCGCCGCGTGAGCCGTGCGACGTGCGCCGTCTTCAGCGCCGACGCCAGCGCCGCTCCCGAGCCCTGCGGCACCCGCACCAGCGCACGCACCCACTGCTCCCCCACCGGCGGATCGCCCGTGCGGCGCGGCCGTCCGGGCTCCATCACGGGAAGCGGCACCGGGCCCAACACCTCGGCGTCGTCGGGCAGTCGGGCCTGCGCGAGCAGCCCGGCCACGGCCTCTTCCGATCCGCTGACGGCCGCCATCCTCGCCACCGGCGGGAAGCCCAGCTCCGCACGGTCCGCCAGCTCCCGTACCGCGAAGCCTGCCGGGTCCCAGCGCACCAGCGCCTGTACGGGCCGCAGCGTGGGCTCGGCGACGATCAGCACCGTGCCCCCCGCGTCCGTCGGCACCTCGGCTTCCCCGGGCGCGGAACCATCGCCGCTGCGCTCGCCGTGAGCGGCTCCGTCGCCACCTTCGGCCTCGGGCTCCGGCTCCGGTCCGGGCTCCGGCTCGGGGGCCGACCCGCCCAGTTCCGCGCCCCCCGCAGGCCGTACCAGCGCCGCCGCCGAGAGCCACCGCCGCAGCGCCTCCTCACCGGCGCGCAGATCGGGGCGCCCCAGCAGCGCCCAGCCGTCCAGCAGCAGCGCCGCCGCATAGCCGGGCCCCTCCGCCACGGGCTCCGCGCCCGGCGTGGAGACGACGATCGCCGGAGTGCCCGGCACGCTGTCCAGCACCTGCTCCCGTCCCGACGTACGCACCGGCACCGAAGGGAAGGCCCGCCCCAACTCCTCGGCCGTACGCCGCGCTCCGAAGACCCTGCCGCGCAGCCTGGTGCCGCCGCACTGCCCGCAGTGCCAGCCCGGAACGTCGCGGGCGCACCAGCCGCAGCGCAGCGTGCCGCCCTCCTCCAGCGCCTCCAGCGGCCCCGAGCAGTGCGGACACCTGGCAGGCGCACGGCACTGCTCACACGCCAGCCTCGGTACGTAGCCCCTACGCGGCACCTGCACCAGCACGGGCCCGTGCCGCAGGGCGTCCCGCGCCGTGGACCAGGCGAGGCTGGGCAGCCGCGCCGTGCGGGCCGCCGCGTCCCGTGCCTCGTCCAGTTCGCCGACCGTACGGATACGGGGCGCCGTCCTGCGCAGCGTCTCCCGCCCCGCCTCCAGCGGCCGCGCCCAGCCCGAGTCGACGAGCTGCGCGCCCTCGACGGTGCAGCCGTGCCCGCCGAGCAGGAAGCCCGCCCGCTCGGTGACGGCCCGCTGGAGCAGCACCTCCCGTGCGTGCGGCTGCGGGGCGTGGTCGTCGCTGAGGGCGGCGTCCCCGTCGTCCCACAGCACGGCCAGACCGAGATCGCGTACGGGCGCGAACATCGCCGCCCTCGTACCCACCACGGCACGCACCGAGCCGCGCTTCACCGCAAGCCAGCGTGCGTAGCGCTCCTCGGGGCCCGACTCGGCGGTCAGCAGCACATGGTGTCCCTCGCCCAGCAGCGAGGTGAGCGCGGCGTCTACGCGCTGCGCCGCGCGCCCGTCGGGCAGCACCGCCAGCGCCCCCCTTCCCGAGGCGAGCGCGGCGGCCAGCGCACGGGCCGACTCCTCCGGCCAGTGCGGTCCGGGCAGCGCAGTCCACACGGCACGCGGGGTGGCACCGCCGGCCAGGGCGTCCAGATAACCGGGCCCCTCCGGATAGCGCTCCCAGGTCCCCGGCTCGGGCGGCCCCGGCGCCGGACGGGGTTCCGGGGAGGGACGCTTCTCGGCACGAGCCATCCGCGGCGGCACCGCGAGCTGCACCACGTCCGCGAGCGAACCGGCGTACCGGTCGGCGACCGCTCTGCACAGCCTGATCAGCTCGGGCGTGAGAACCCGCTCCGGCGAGAGCACCTGCGCGATGGGCGCCAGCGCACCGGGATAGTCGCTCTGCGCGACCCGCTCCACGATGAAACCGTTGATCAGACGCCCGCCCTCGCGCCGCCCCTCCTTCTCCCCCGCCCCGAAGCGCACCCTCACCCGCACCCCGGGCTGGGCCTCCTCGTCCATCGCGGCGGGCACCGCATAGTCGAAGTAGCGGTCGAGGTGGACCAGCCCCTTGTCCACCAGCACCCGCGCCACGGGCAGCTCCCCGGCGAGCGCCGCCCCGCGCCACGTCCTCGGCTTCGCCTTCGGCGGCTTGCGCTTCCGTACGGTCTCCCGCAGCAGAGCAAGCTGCTCCGGCGCCTCCCCGGAGATCTCCCGCTGCCCGTCGTCGCTGCTCACAGCGTTCAGTCATAGCAGACGACGCCGACAGCGAGGCGCGCCGCCGGGCTGTCCGAATGCCGTCCGTCCCGTCTCGACAACGCCTGGCCCGTTGCTCTTGTCTTCGTACGGGAAACGGGAAACACCCCATTCGTCTTGTTCGCCCGGGACGCCTTCGACACGCTGGCTCATCGTGACGCCGGACCCTGGGCGGACGGTCACGGAGGAACACGTGCCTGAGCAACAACTCCCATTCGGACCGGCACTGCGTCGCATGCGCCTCGAAGCCGGGCTGTCGCTCGGCCAGTTGTCGCAGCACGTCCACTACAGCAAGGCACAACTCAGCAAGGTCGAACGCGGGTTGAAGACCCCGAGCGCCGAACTCGCCCGGTTGTGCGACGCCAGGCTCCGGGCGGGCGGGGAGCTGCTGTCGCTCTTACCGGAGCAGCCGCCGGCGAAACTGCCGGCCGCCGACGAGGAACGGGGGAAGGAGGAGGTGTGGCTGATGCATCTGTCAGCAGACGGGCCGAGCTGGTTCCAGCCGATGGGCCGACGGCAGGTGATGGCTGCTGGAGCTGCCGGGGCGGCAGCGGCCGTCGGGCTGGGCACGAGCGCGGCGGCGGCCGGCCCCGCCACGGAGACCGGAGGCGCGACCCTGCTGGAGACCGCACGTTCGCTCTTCGACCAGTACCGCCGCCTAGGCCAGACCTCCAGCCCGGAGGTCGTGCTGCCCGCTCTCATCGCCCAGACGCACTCGCTGCGTGAACTGTCCGCGCGCACGGGCCCGCGCAGCCGCGACGCCCTGCTGCGTCTCGCCTCCCGCTACGCCGAGTACGTGGGCTGGCTCGTACAGGAGACGGGCAACGACGCGGCAGCGCTGTGGTGGACGGACCGCGCCGTCGGCCTTGCCGCGGAGGGAGGGGACACGGATCTGGCGGCGTATGCGCTGGTGCGGCGCGGTCTCATCACTCTCTACCGGCAAGATGGCCGCCAGACGGTGTCGTTGGCCCAGCAGGCGCAGGGCTCGGCACTGCCGCCGCGGATACGTGGCCTCGCCTGGCAGCGTGAGGCTCAGGGCCACGCCCTCGCCGGGGATTACGACGCGTGCATGCGCTGCCTGGACCGCGCCCGCGAGCTGCTCCGCCACGAGGAGCCGCAGGCAGCGGCCCCC
This sequence comes from Streptomyces marispadix, assembly GCF_022524345.1. Lineage (NCBI taxonomy): Bacteria > Bacillati > Actinomycetota > Actinomycetes > Kitasatosporales > Streptomycetaceae > Streptomyces > Streptomyces marispadix. The sequence goes on from NZ_JAKWJU010000002.1 coordinate 359,892, forward strand.
GTACTGGGGACCACGACGCTTGCGGACCCCGTATCCACGGTGACGGGGTGGTGCATGCACGACCTCGGCCGCCCGCACAAGGCAGCACGGATCCTCGAAGAGCAGATCAGCCGAATTCCGCCGCACGCGCTGCGGGCGCGAACGCGATACGGCGTTCGGCACGCCCTCGCGCAGGCGATGGCCGGGGAGATCGACCACGCCTGCGATCTGGCCCGGGAACTGCTCGGAGCGGCGAGTGCCGTTCAGTCGGCGACGATTCACAGCGATCTCACCCGCCTGTGCCGGATCCTTGCCCGTCATCCCAACAGCCCCGCTGTGCGGGCCATTTCACCAGCGATCAACACGACCCTCTATGCCGGCGACTGGCGAACGTCCTTATGAAGGGAGACGACATGCCCGAGGTCTTCATCAACTACCGCACCAACGACGGAGATCAGGCAGCCGCAACGATCGCGCTGGAACTCAACCAGCGATTCGGCGACGGCACCGCATTCCGCGCCAGCGAGTCCATCAAGCCCAGCCAGTCCTATCCCGACTCCCTGCTGGCCGGATTACACGCGTGCGGCGCCCTGCTGGCACTCATCGGGCCCGGCTGGCTGGAAGCACCGGACAGGCAGCATCCCGGCCGAAGGGCACTCGAAAACGAGGACGACTGGGTGCGCAAAGAGATCCTCGGAGCATTCGCTCGCGGCTTGCCGGTCATCCCGGTGCTCCTCGGAAGGCACATGGAGCGGCTGGACGCGTCCGCCCTGCCACGCCCGCTGGCCCGGCTCGCCTACGCGCAGTCCCTTCGGTACGACCCTCAGCAGGCACCCACCGATCTGGCCCGGATCGGCGATGCGTTGACCGATCTCGTGCCCGGCCTCACCGAGAAGGAACGTGAATCGTCCCCGCTTGCCGACGGAGGCGTACACAACGATGCCGAGATCAATGGCGGAGAAGGTCCGTTCTTTCAGACTCGCGACGTCTCCGGCGGCATCACAACGACGCATATCGGCAACTCCACCGGCCCGATACACAGCGGGACAGGGGACCAGCACAACCACCATCAGTCCGGCGGCGACGGCGCGACATTCATCTCCGGGGACAATCACGGCGGTGTCAACCACGGTGGCGTGAATCAGGACTTCGGCGGCTCCGGACGGCGCAAGCGGGATCAGTCGTGAAGGCCAGTACGTACGTCGGCGAATCGGGCGGTCCGTTCCACTCCGGCACCGGTGACCAGCACAACCACTACTACCCGGATATCCGTGACGCGGTCCGCGAAAAACCGGAGCGCCCCCCGCGACTCGTCGCCGGTGACGCCGTTCGTCATCTGAAGCAGCGCTTCGTCGATCCCGGCGGTCTGAACGAGGGCAGGCGATTGCTGGAACGTAGCCACGTCGCGCTTCTTGCGGCCGACCCCGGGTGCGGGGCCCGAAGCGCGGCCAAGATCCTCCTGTGGGAGTTGCCTCATGGCCAGGAGCGCTTTGTTGAGCTGCTGGATCAGTCGGAAGAGGAAGGCGGCAGCAGCCAGGCTCTGAATCCCGAGCACGTCAAGGACGGAGCACCGCATCTACTCGACCTGACGCGCGCCAGAAGGGATCGATATCCGGTCCTCATGCAGGATCTCTCCTCGTTACGCGTGACTGTGCGTGAGAAGGCAGCACGACTTGCGGTCGTACTGTCTCCGGAACACAGGGACCTCCTCAGCGAGGAACTGGCCGATCTGGTCGTAGAGATCCAGCGTCCCAGGGAGAGCGATGTGCTCCGCCGCCACTTGCTGGTAGACGGCGGCATTCGTCCCGACAGTGAGGACCTGGCGGTCGGCGAACTGTCCGCCTTCCTCGCAAGTTCCTCAATGGGCGAGATCTCCGAACTGGCACGTCACGTATGCAGCGCGCGTAGCACTTCCAAGGGCACCCACTTCAAGAGCTGGCTGGACACGGCTCTTTCGGCGATGCGGCCGAAGGACGCCGATGTGGACAAACTGATAGCCGACCAGACGGGCCCTGAACGAGCCCTTCTCCTTTCCGTGGCTTTCCTGGAAGGCGCGTCGTCCCAGGCGATCTATGGAGCCGCCAACAGGCTGCTGAAGCTCACGAATCACCCTGTGGAACACGCACCGCCACTGCAACATCAGCCGCTCGCCGCCCGGTTGAAACGGATCCAGGCATCGGCGGAAGGGGATTGGGGACGAGTACGGTTCGACACGACCACGTTCGCCGATGCCGTGCGTTCCTACTTCTGGGACAACTTTCCGCAGTTGCGCGATGAGTTGACCTCCTGGGTCCGCGGAGCCGCCCTGTTTCCTCACGTCGAACGCGAAGACATTCTGGGACTGGTACAGCGATACGCCCACCTGTGCCTTCGTACGGGCCTCCCGGAGCAGTTGACCGCCCTGGCAGAGCAGTGGACCAAGGAATCGGCGACGCAAGCGCAGTTGTCGATGGCCGCACGGGCCCTCGGTGAGGGCGTGATACATCCCCGCCACGGTAGTCACTTCAGGCGCGAGATCTACAAGTGGTCCCGGGACGGGAGTCTGCCCCGTGGCCGCGCGAGCGTGCTCATCGGCGTCTGTTCCGAGGCTCTTTCCGTCGACTTCCCTCAACAGGCCCTGGTCCGGCTCCATCACGTCTCCCACAGCGCCGATCCGCAGGTCCGGAAGATCGCACGCGAAGCCCTCACACGCATCACCGACTCCGACGATCACCTCTACGGGCACCTGCTGGACCGTCTACTCGACCGTGTACGCGCCGACTTCGAAGGGAAGGGCAGTCAGGACATCGGCACCTTCCTGGACGTAGCCGACCCGGGCCGGCTGCTCGAACACGCCGTCGGACAAGCGCGGTTGACCGAACTCTGGGCCGCAGCGCTCAGCAGTCGGGGCGGGGCGGAGTTGAGGCCGACTCTCCACTCCTGGCTGGACCACGCCGCGTCGCGTGCAGGCCCCGTGAGCCCCATCGTCTCCGTGCTGGCCCAAGCCTGCGCGCGTGACGGCTCCACGCTCGGAGCGGTTCATGACGCCGCCTACGGCTGGGCCGGCACCGACGGCGCCCGCCTGCGCGTGGCCGATGCTCTCTGGAGCCAGGCCACCGCCGGACTCGTTATCCACTCGTCCAACTACACGTGCTGACTCACGCACGTACCGACTCATGCCTCAGGAGGTTCCGGACATGAGCTCCGGACGCAAGACGGTCGTTGTCTTCGTCAGTGTGATCGGCGAACTGCTTCTGGTCATCGTCGGTTTGGTGACCCATTGGCCCCTGTGGCTGTGGCCGGTCCTGGGTCTGCTGATCATCGTCACCTCGGTCCTGCTCATCCGGGCGACCGCGCCGCCGCCCGACCCGCTGGACCGGGAGTTCAGCCTCGAACCCGACCTACCGATACCGCCCCCGGAACGGCGTGAACAGGTAGTCGCGGACGTCTCGTTGCCGACTTCGGTACCGGACTACGACTTCCACTTCTCCGCCACGGTGCGCTGGTGTCCCCTGGACGCCCCCGCCGGAGCTCCCGCAGTCAGCCTTGCAGGCCTGGCCGTGCGTGCCGTACTCGAGCGAGCACGCAATGTGACCGCCGCGCATCCGCCGCACCGGGCCTCGCTCACGCAGCACGAGCTGTCCGGTGAGTTGGGCACGATGCGCGAGGACTCCTCGGGCCGAGTGCTCGCCATGGCGGAGAGCATCAGCCTGAGACTCTCGGATGCCGACGCGACGCGGCTGGAGCGGCTGGCCACCGTACGCAAGGAAGAAGAAGTCTGGACGCACGAGCGCAAGTACGAGTGCGACAGGCGCGAGTACCTGGGCAAGGACGTCCTCAAGGACACTGGAAGCGCCGTCGTGTGGTGGCTCGCGAAACACGACGATCAGGTCCGGCAGGCGGTCGACGAGATCGGACCGCTGGCCCAGCTCTCCTCGGCCGCCAACGACCGGGACGTGCCCGCGCGCTACCGGCACATGGTCCCCTACCCGGATCCGGAGTCCCAGGCGGGCCCGAGCGCCTACGGCGTCCAATACGAGAACATCGCGGGCAACGGCGCAGGGGCCCCAGGGAGCGCACATGGGCTCTTCGCCAACGCGGAGAACGGCTTCGGCCACGCCGACGGCACAGAGGCGCCTTCAGAGTCGCCCACGACGGGCGACCGCTTCGACGCCCTGCTGGAATCCATGGGCGTACCCGCGGAGCATGCCGACGCCGGAGCTCTGCGCCACATCTTCGCCGATGCGGCCACGACGATCGGCCGAGGGGCGGCAGTCGATGACCTTCGTGAGCGCTTCGCTACGGCTGTCGACGGCGACGACGGAGACAAGGCCGAAGGGGCCGCCGCAGAGGGCCACGGCGACAGCACGGACGGCGACCCTCCGCCAGACGCCCCAGCCCCCGCCTGACCCGCACACGACGAGGCCCGGCCACCCCCTGAGGGGCGGCCGGGCCCATGAGTCCGTGCGCGGTCGTGCCGGTGCGGCGCTTCTCGCGCCGTAGGCAGGTTCGCCGGTTACAGCCCGGCGGCCTTGCGCAGCGCGTCGACGCGGTCCGTGCGCTCCCAGGTGAAGTCCGGCAGCTCACGGCCGAAGTGGCCGTACGCCGCGGTCTGGGCGTAGATCGGGCGCAGCAGGTCGAGGTCGCGGATGATCGCGGCCGGGCGGAGGTCGAAGACCTCGCCGATGGCCTGCTCGATCTTCTCGACGTCGATGGCGGCCGTGCCGAAGGTCTCGACGAAGACGCCCACCGGCTCGGCCTTGCCGATCGCGTAGGCGACCTGGACCTCGCAGCGGGTGGCCAGCTCCGCGGCCACGACGTTCTTGGCGACCCAGCGCATCGCGTACGCCGCCGAGCGGTCGACCTTGGACGGGTCCTTGCCGGAGAAGGCGCCGCCGCCGTGACGGGCCATGCCGCCGTAGGTGTCGACGATGATCTTCCGGCCGGTCAGGCCGGCGTCGCCCATCGGGCCGCCGATCTCGAAGCGGCCGGTGGGGTTGACCAGCAGCCGGTAGCCGCTGGTGTCGAGCTTCACGCCGTCCTCCTCGACGAGGCGCTTCAGCTCGGGCTCCACGACGTACTCGCGGATGTCCGGGGCGAGCAGCGAGTCGAGGTCAATGTCCGCGGCGTGCTGCGAGGAGACGACGACGGTGTCGAGACGGACGGCCTTGTCGCCCTCGTACTCGATGGTGACCTGCGTCTTGCCGTCGGGGCGCAGGTAGGGGATCGTGCCGTTCTTCCGCACGTCGGACAGGCGCTCGGAGAGGCGGTGCGCGAGCTGCACCGGGAGCGGCATGTACTCGGCGGTCTCGTCACAGGCGTAGCCGAACATCAGGCCCTGGTCGCCCGCGCCCTGCTTGTCGAGTTCGTCCTCGTCGCCCTCGACACGGTTCTCGTACGCGGTGTCGACGCCCTGCGCGATGTCAGGGGACTGCGCGCCGATCGACTCCGAGACGCCGCAGGAGGCTCCGTCGAAGCCCTTCTTCGAGGAGTCGTAGCCGATCTCCAGGATCTTGTTGCGCACCAGTGAGGAGATGGGTGCGTAGGCCTTGGTGGTCACTTCACCGGCGACGTGGACGAGGCCGGTGGTGATCAGTGTCTCGACGGCGACCCGCGAGTGCGGGTCCTCCTTGAGCAGCGCGTCGAGGATCGTGTCGCTGATCTGGTCAGCAATCTTGTCAGGGTGACCCTCGGTCACAGATTCCGAGGTGAACAGACGGCGGGACACATCGCTCCCTGGGGTTGCAGCGGCTGCTGGCTATCAATGGGCGGACCGTCGGGGGCTGTGTTCGAGCACTTGCTCAAGCAGTCACTCGAGCAGGAGCCCCAAGCACGGTCCGCCGCCAGTTTATCCATCTACGGCCGCATCCAATCACGTCGTCTCGAAGTTCGACACCAGCGTGACCTGCGTAACCCCGCTCCGGGAGGGTCCCGGGGCGCCCTTGACGGCTTCGCGGGACAGCGGCCGTCTCGTGACATACCACACAAGCCGGGCCGCCCGGAACCGTTCGTTCCGGGCGGTTGCCGAAGAGCTTTCCCGGCCGGGGAGAACGCGGCCCCCGTCAGGGGAAACGCAGCACGACCAGGTCCCAAACCGTGTCCGAGAGCGCCTCTTTGGGGCCGTGCGGCACCGGGGTCTCGCTGCCGTCCGCGCCGAGCACCACCGCCTCGTTCTCCTCCGCGCCGAAAGTCTTCGTCTCCCCCACCTCGTTCACGACGAGGAGGTCGCACCGTTTGCGGGCGAGCTTGGTGCGGCCGTTGGCGAGTACGTCGTCGGTCTCGGCGGCGAAGCCGACGACGATCTGGCCCGCGCGGGGGCGATCCGTGGAGAGTTCGGCGAGGATGTCCGGATTACGCACGAGAGCAAGCGGTTCCGGTTCGGCACCGGATTTTTTCTTGATCTTCGCAGGGGCGTAGACGGCGGGACGGAAGTCGGCGACGGCCGCGGCCATCACGACGGCGTCGGCGTCCGCGGCGGCCTTGAGCACCGCCTCGCGAAGCTGTACGGCCGACTCCACGGGTACGACGTCCACACCCGCGGGGTCGGGCAGCGCGCTGTTCGCGGCGACCAGGGTGACGCGGGCGCCGCGTGCCGCCGCCGTACAGGCAAGCGCGTAACCCTGTTTCCCGGAGGAGCGGTTGCCCAAGTACCGGACGGGGTCGAGCGGTTCACGCGTGCCGCCCGCGCTGACCACCACATGCCGCCCGGCGAGGTCGGCCGGGACCTCGGCGTTCGTTCGCGCCAGCACACGCTTGCACAGCTCGAAGAGGCCCTCGGGGTCGGGAAAGCGGCCCTTGCCGGTGTCGGTGCCGGTGAGGCGGCCGACGGCGGGCTCGACGACGAGGCAGCCGCGGCGGCGCAGCGTGGCCACGTTCTCCTGAGTGGCGGGGTGCTCCCACATCTCGGTGTGCATCGCGGGGGCGAAGACCACCGGACATCGCGCGGTGAGAAGGGTGTTGGTGAGGAGGTCGTCGGCCAGGCCGTGCGCGGCCTTGGCGAGTACGTCCGCGGTAGCGGGCGCGACGACGACGAGGTCGGCGGACTGCCCGATCCGCACATGCGGGACCTCGTGGACCGAGTCCCACACGTCGGTGGCCACCGGCTGCCCGGAGAGAGCCGCGAAGGTGGCGGCGCCGACGAAGTGCAGCGCGGAGTCCGTGGGCACCACCCGGGTCTCATGACCGCTCTCGGTCAGGCGGCGCAGCAGCTCGCACGCCTTGTAGGCGGCGATGCCGCCGGTGACTCCCAGTACGACCCTGGGCCGCTCGTGCTGGCGCTGCTCCATCGCTCGCCTCTCCCCACGCCACGCCCGCCGGTGCGGGCCGCCGGCCTGCTCTGCCTCTCCGCGTACCCACACATGACACACCACGGGCCCGGCAGCCGCGCTGCCGGGCCCGTGAAAGCCTTGCCGCCTACTGCGTGACCGGCACGTCGACGGCCTCGGAGGTCAGCAGCCCCGCGTTGATCTCGCGGAGAGCGATCGAGAGCGGCTTCTCGTGGACGTGGGTGTCGACCAGCGGGCCCACGTACTCGAGGAGGCCCTCACCGAGCTGCGAGTAGTACGCGTTGATCTGGCGCGCGCGCTTGGCGGCGTAGATCACCAGGCTGTACTTCGAGTCGGTGGCTTCGAGCAGCTCATCAATCGGCGGGTTGATGATGCCCTCGGGCGTGGAGATGGAAGAGGACACGCTCTGCCTTCCGGAGGGTTTGTGAAGGTCGGAAAAGATCGAAGAATCAAGCGATCCGCATCAAGGCTAGCAGCTCGGCGCTGACGTCCTCGACCGAGGTATTGACAAGGGTGGTGTCGAACTCCTCCTCCGCGGCCAGCTCCGTGCGGGCCACCGCGAGGCGGCGGTCGATCACTTCGGGAGCTTCCGTACCGCGCCCGGTGAGGCGGCGCACCAGCTCCTGCCAGCTCGGCGGTGCGAGGAAGACGAGCCGTGCGGAGGGCATCGCCTGCTTCACCAGCCGCGCCCCCTGGAGGTCGATCTCCAGCAGTACGGGCTCGCCGCGCTCCAGATGCTCCAGTACGGCGCCGCGCGGTGTCCCGTAGCGGTTGCCCGCGAACTCGGCCCACTCCAGCAGCTCGCCGTTGGCGACCAGCTTGTCGAACTCCTCGTCGTCCACGAAGAAGTACTGCACTCCGTGCACTTCGCCGGGACGCGGCCTGCGCGTCGTGGCGGACACCGACAGCCAGACCTCGGGATGGACCTTGCGCAGATGCGCGATGACCGTGCTCTTGCCGACGCCCGAAGGGCCGGAGAGCACGGTCAGCCGCGGCGTGCCGGCGGGAGGTTCGGGGGTGGCCCCCCGGGGGGCTGCTGTACTCATGCAGCGATTATCCCGGTTCTCGGCAGTGCCTTGCCACCACGGCACCGCAGGCCGGAGGCCCACGGTGCCGTGTGGTACGGGTCAGGCGGACGCGCCGCCGAACTCCCGCTCCAGGGCGGCGATCTGGTTGGACCCGAGGCCGCGCACACGGCGGCTTTCGGAGATCCCCAGACGCTCCATGATCTGCTTGGCGCGGACCTTGCCGACGCCGGGCAGGCTTTCCAGGAGAGCGCTGACCTTCATCTTGCCGATGACGTCGTTCTCCTGGCCCTGTTTGATCACATCGTGCAGGGTCGCGCCGGAGTGCTTCAGCCGGTTCTTGACCTCGGCGCGCTCCCGGCGAGCCGCGGCGGCCTTTTCGAGCGCGGCTGCGCGCTGTTCAGGGGTAAGGGGCGGAAGAGCCACGCCTACGTCACCTCAGTTAGAACTGTCGGAAATGGATTCGGTGAGGAACCTCGTGGCCCCGCAAGGCGCGGAGCCGTGCGAGCAACGCGCCTGTTCACGCTGCTCCCGACGGAGACTAGCGGGCGACAGCGCCTGAGTCAGCGAGAACTGCGGAAAAGTCCAGGTCAGACTCAAGTCGATCGGTACATACGGGGGCAAAACGGCACCAGTTTTTTGGTCAACTGCGCGTTTTTTCACCGGCGTCGGGGTTTCAACGCCGTATCGCCGCAGGTACGGAGGCGGTACGAGGCCCTGCGAGAAGCGCAGTCGTGTCCAGTCGCCGGGGGCGTGGAACGGGCGTGCGGCGGGCCAGATCCGGCCTCTGCACGAAGGCGCTTTCACCGGGTGTTCGTCGCGTAACGGACAGTTCGCGACGCGGCTGCTCGTGGCTCTCCATGCCGCTCCTTCCCGACGGCCCGCCCGATACGCAACGGGCCCTCCGGGAGGGGCCATTACATAAGGGGGCTCATCGATCTGCGGGGTGGCGCGCGACGGCGCCCGCGAGCTGTTCCGCCTCCCGGGCCGCGGCGTCGCGCAGCGCCCGCGCCGACGGTCCGTGTTGCAGCACTCCCCTGCTGATGCTGGGCAGAACGTTGCCCGCCGCCTCGCCGAACACCCGTGGAAGATCTGCGGCCGTGGCGCCCTGGGCGCCGATCCCCGGCGCGAGCAGCGGGCCGTTGATGTCGAGGCCGACGGGCGGGGCGCCCCGGCCTTCACCGTGTGCATTGCCCTGTGCGCTTTCCTCACTCCCCCCGAGAGCGGCACCGAGGGTGGCGCCCACGACCGCGCCGAAGGAGCCCAACGGCCGCTCTCCCCGGTTCTCCTCGGCGAGATGCGCCAGCACGGTCGCGGCGACGCTGCGGCCGTCCTCCCGTACCGCGTGCTGCACTTCGGCACCTTCCGGGTTGGAGGTCAGAGCGAGGACGAAGAGGCCGCAGCCCTCGGCGCGCGCACGGTCCAACGCGGGGCGCAGCGACCCGAATCCCAGATACGGGCTGACCGTCAGCGCATCCGAGAAGAGAGGAGAGGAAGGGTCGAGGAAGGCATCGGCGTAGGCGGCCATGGTCGAGCCGATGTCGCCGCGCTTGGCGTCCATGACCACCAGCGCCCCGGCGGCGCGTGCTTCGGCGACGGCACGCTCCAGTACGGCGACGCCGCGCGAGCCGAACCGTTCGAAGAACGCGGACTGCGGCTTGAACGCGGCGACTCGGTCCGCCAGGGCCTCCACCACGGTGCGGGCGAACCGTTCGAGTCCGGCCACGTCGTCGCCCAGTCCCCAGGCGGCCAGCAGCGACGAGTGCGGGTCGATGCCGACGCACAGCGGGCCACGGGTGTCCATGGCCCGTCGCAGCCGTGCGCCGAAGGGTTCCGTGCCGGGGTTCGCGGTGCTCATGCCGCCTCTGCCTCTCCGTGTGCCGCACCGACGGCGTCGGCGAGGGTCTCGTAGGGGCTGGCCGCGAGTCGTGCCGCCAGCCCCCGGTGAATTCGGCGGGCCCAGCCGGGGCCCTCGTAGACGAAAGCGCTGTAGCCCTGTACGAGGGTGGCGCCCGCGAGGATGCGCTGCCATGCGTCGTCGGCGGTGGTGATCCCGCCGACGCCGACGAGGGTGATCCGGCCGCCCACCCTCGCGTAGAGGCGCCGCAGCACCTCCAGCGACCGCTCGCGCAGCGGGGCTCCGGAGAGGCCGCCGGTCTCCGAGGTGAGGGAGGGTCCGGCGGTCAGGCCGAGTCCTTCGCGGGCGACGGTGGTGTTGGTGGCGATGACGCCGTCCAGGCCGAGTTCGACGGCGAGGTCGGCGACGGCGTCCACGTCCTCGTCGGCGAGGTCGGGTGCGATCTTCACCAGCAGCGGTACGCGGCGCTCGGTGACCGTCTCGTCCGCTGCCTCGCGCACGGCGCGCAGCAGCGGCCGCAGCGCCTCGGTGGCCTGGAAGGCGCGCAGCCCGGGGGTGTTGGGCGAGGAGACGTTGACGACGAGGTAGTCGGCGTACGGGGCGAGGCGCCGGGTGGAGGTCACGTAGTCGGCTACGGCCTCCTCCTCGGGGACGGCCTTGGTCTTGCCGATGTTGACGCCGACCACGGGTCCGTCAGCCCTGCCGCTCCGGCGGGCGGCGCGGGCCGCGAGCCGGGAGGCGACGGCGGCGGAACCGTCGTTGTTGAACCCCATGCGGTTGATCAGCGCCCGGTCCGGCACGAGCCGGAAGAGGCGCTTCGGCGGATTGCCGGGCTGCGGCTGCCCGGTGACGGTGCCGGTCTCGATGTGGGAGAAGCCGAGGAGCGCCAGGCCGTCGATGCCGTCCGCGTTCTTGTCGAAGCCCGCGGCAAGACCGAACGGCCCCGGCATGCGCAGTCCCAGGGCGTCGACCGTCAACTCCTCGTGGCGCGGGGCGAATCGGGCGGCGACCAGCGTCCGCGCCAGGGGCAGTCGCGCGGCCGCGCGGATCAGGGCGAAGGCCAGCCGGTGGGCCTTCTCCGGGTCCATCCGCGCGAGGACGGTCTTGAAGAGCAGGGGATACATGCGGGGCGTGCCTTCATGTGCGTACGTACGGGAAGTCGGCGGAACTCGGGCTGAGTCGGGCAGTCGGCGGTACGGGCGGTGCGGCGGTACGGGCGGTGCGGCGGTACGGGCGGTACGTGGGCGCGGGCCGGGGCGGCGGGGCAGGGCCCGCTCACCCCGGCCCGGTCCGCTCACCCCGACCCACGGGCGGCGGTGAGGTGGTCGGCGTGGTCCTGAAGGGAACGCACCCCGACCTCGCCGCGCGCCATCGCCTCGATCCCCTGGACCGCGGCGGCGAGCGCCTGGACGGTGGTGAGGCACGGCACCGAACGCGTCACGGCGGCGGTACGGATGTCGTAGCCGTCGAGGCGACCGCCGGTGCCCCAGGGGGTGTTGACGATGAGGTCGATGTGCCCGTCGTGGATGAGCTGGACGACGGTGGGCTCGCCGGAGGGTCCCGGGCCCTGGCTGTGCTTGCGTACGACGGTGGCGTTGATGCCGTTGCGCTTGAGGACCTCGGCGGTGCCGGAGGTGGCCAGCAACTCGAAGCCCATGGCGGCCAGTTCGCGTGCCGGGAAGATCAGCGAGCGCTTGTCGCGGTTGGCGACGGAGACGAACGCCCGGCCCTTCGTCGGCAGCGCACCGTACGCGGCGGCCTGCGACTTGGCGTAGGAGGTGCCGAACACCGCGTCGATGCCCATGACTTCACCGGTGGAACGCATCTCCGGGCCGAGCACGGTGTCCACGCCGTGCCCCTGCACGTCACGGAAGCGGTTCCACGGAAGCACTGCCTCCTTCACGGAGATCGGAGCGTCCAGCGGCAGATCGCCGCCGTCGCCGGCGGCAGGGAGCATGCCCTCGGCGCGCAGCTCCCCGACGGTGGCGCCCAGCGAGATGCGGGCGGCGGCCTTCGCCAGGGGCACGGCCGTCGCCTTGGAGGTGAACGGGACGGTGCGGGAGGCACGCGGGTTGGCCTCCAGCACGTAGAGGATGTCCCCGGACATGGCGAACTGGATGTTGATCAGCCCGCGCACCCCGACTCCCCTTGCGATGGCCTCGGTCGAGGCGCGCAGCCGCTTGATGTCGTGACCGCCGAGGGTGATGGGCGGCAGCGCGCAGGCGGAGTCGCCGGAGTGGATGCCCGCCTCCTCGATGTGCTCCATCACGCCGCCGAGATACAGCTCCCGGCCGTCGTAGAGGGCGTCGACGTCGATCTCGATGGCGTCGTCGAGGAAGCGGTCGATGAGCACCGGGTGTTCGGAGATCAGGCCCGCGTGGCGCTCCAGATAGGCGGCCAGTGACTCCTCGTCGTAGACGATCTCCATGCCGCGTCCGCCCAGTACGTACGAAGGGCGCACCATCACCGGGTAGTTGATGCCGGCGGCGATGTCCTTGGCCTGCTCGAAGGAGTAGGCCGTGCCGTACTTGGGCGCCGGGAGCCCGGCCTCCTCCAGTACTCGTCCGAAGGCGCCGCGCTCCTCGGCGAGGTTGATCGCCTCGGGCGGAGTGCCCACGATCGGCACGCCCGCCTCCTTCAGCGCCTGCGCCAGCCCGAGCGGGGTCTGGCCGCCGAGCTGTACGACGACGCCCGCGACGGGGCCCGCGGCCTGTTCGGCGTGGACGATCTCCAGTACGTCCTCAAGGGTGAGCGGCTCGAAGTAGAGCCGGTCGGAGGTGTCGTAGTCGGTGGAGACGGTCTCCGGGTTGCAGTTGACCATCACGGTCTCGTACCCGCCCTCAGGAGTCGGCGCAGCGCGCAGGGCGAAGGAGGCGTGGACGCAGGAGTAGTCGAACTCGATGCCCTGGCCGATGCGGTTGGGCCCGGAGCCGAGGATGATCACGGCGGGCTTTTCGCGCGCTGCGACCTCGCTCTCCTCGTCGTAGGAGGAGTAGAAGTAGGGCGTACGGGCGGCGAATTCGGCCGCGCAGGTGTCGACTGTCTTGTATACGGGGCGGATTCCCAGCGCGTGCCGCACCTCTCGTACGACGTCCTCGCGCAGCGAGCGTACGGCCGCGATCTGCGCGTCGGAGAAGCCGTACCGTTTCGCCGTGGCCAGCAGCTCGGGGCTCAACTCCCTTGCGGCGGCCAGCTCTTCGGCCACTTCGTGGATGAGGAAGAGCTGGTCGGTGAACCAGGGGTCGATCTTCGTGGCGTCGAAGACCTCCTCCTGGGTGGCCCCGGCGCGGATCGCCGCCATGACGGTGTTGATCCGCCCGTCGGTGGGGCGTGCGGCCTGCTTCAGCAGTGCGGCCTTCTCCCCGGGCGGGCCGGTGAAGTCGAACTGGCTGCCCTTCTTCTCCAGCGACCGCAGCGCCTTGTTGAGCGCCTCGGGGAAGTTGCGGCCGATGGCCATGGCCTCCCCGACGGACTTCATGGTGGTGGTGAGGGTGTCGTCCGCGGCCGGGAACTTCTCGAACGCGAAACGGGGCGCCTTGACCACCACGTAGTCCAGCGTCGGCTCGAAGGAGGCGGGGGTCTCCTCGGTGATGTCGTTGGGGATCTCGTCGAGGGTGTAGCCCACGGCGAGCTTCGCGGCGATCTTGGCGATGGGGAAGCCGGTGGCCTTGGAGGCGAGCGCCGAGGAGCGCGAGACCCGGGGGTTCATCTCGATCACGACGACCCGTCCGTCGGCGGGGTCGACGGCGAACTGGATGTTGCAGCCGCCGGTGTCGACTCCGACCTCGCGGATCACGGCGATGCCGATGTCCCGCAGGATCTGGTACTCGCGGTCGGTCAGCGTCATCGCGGGGGCCACGGTGATCGAGTCCCCGGTGTGCACGCCCATCGGGTCGAAGTTCTCGATGGAGCAGACGACCACGACGTTGTCGTGCTTGTCGCGCATCAGCTCCAGCTCGTACTCCTTCCACCCGAGGATCGACTCCTCCAGCAGCACCTCGCTCGTGGGCGACAGGGCCAGGCCCTGCCCGGCGATGCGCCGCAACTCCTCCTCGTCGTGCGCGAAACCGGAGCCCGCGCCGCCCATCGTGAACGAGGGCCGTACGACCACGGGGTAGCCGCCGAGCCCTTCGACGCCGGCGAGGACCTCGTCCATGGAGTGGCAGATGACCGAGCGGGCGGAGGAGCCGTGGCCGATGCGTTCGCGCACCGCCTCGACGACCTCCTTGAACTTGTCGCGGTCCTCGCCCTTGTTGATGGCCTCCACGTTGGCGCCGATCAGTTCGACGCCGTACTCGGCGAGAGTGCCGGACTCGTGCAGGGAGATCGCCGTGTTGAGTGCCGTCTGGCCGCCGAGCGTCGGCAGCAGGGCGTCCGGCCGCTCCTTGGCGATGATCTTCTCCACGAACTCCGGGGTGATCGGCTCGACATATGTGGCGTCGGCGATCTCCGGGTCCGTCATGATCGTCGCCGGGTTGGAGTTGACGAGGATCACCCGCAGGCCCTCGGCCTTGAGCACCCGGCATGCCTGGGTGCCGGAGTAGTCGAACTCGGCCGCCTGGCCGATGACGATCGGACCGGAGCCGATCACCAGAACGGACTCGATGTCGGTGCGCTTAGGCACGCCGGTCCTCCAAGTGCGCGTTCGTGCTGTGCTGTTGCCTGTGCTGCCGCTGGTCTTCCATGAGCGCCGTGAAGCGGTCGAAGAGATAGGCGGCGTCGTGCGGCCCGGCCGCCGCCTCCGGGTGGTACTGGACACTGAAGGCCGGCCGGTCCAGCAGCCGCAGACCCTCCACGACACCGTCGTTGAGGCACACGTGGGAGACCTCGGCGCGGCCGTACGGGGTGTCCGTGACGGTGTCCAGCGGCGCGTCGACGGCGAACCCGTGGTTGTGCGCGGTGACTTCGACCTTTCCGGTCGCGCGGTCCTGCACGGGCTGGTTGACGCCGCGATGGCCGTACTTGAGCTTGAACGTGCCGAAGCCCAGCGCCCGTCCGAGGATCTGGTTGCCGAAGCAGATGCCGAACAGCGGCGTACCGCGCTCCAGCACCGCCCGCATCAGCTCCACGGGATGCCCCGCGGCGGCCGGGTCGCCGGGACCGTTGGAGAAGAACACCCCGTCCGGGCCGTGCTGCCCGACCGCGTAGACGTCCTCGGCGGTGGCGTCCGCGGGCAGCACATGGACCTCTATGCCGCGCTCGGCCATGCGGTGCGGCGTCATGCCCTTGATGCCGAGGTCCACGGCGGCGACGGTGAAGCGCCTGGCGCCGTGCGCGGGCACCACGTACGGCTCGCGCGTGGCCACCTCGCCGCACAGGTCGGCGCCCTTCATCGCCGGAGCCGAACGCACCCGCTGAAGCAGGGCCGCCGCATCCGCGGAGGCGGCCTCCCCGGAGAAGATCCCGGCACGCATCGCACCGCGCTCGCGCAGATGCCGGGTGAGCGCCCGGGTGTCGACGCCGCTGATGCCGACGACGCCCTGCGCCGCCAGCTCCTCGTCGAGGGTGCGTACGGAGCGCCAGTTGGAGGGCCTGCGTGCCGGGTCGCGTACGACGTATCCGGCGACCCAGATACGGCCGGACTCCGGGTCCTCGTCGTTGACGCCGGTGTTGCCGATGTGCGGGGCGGTCATCACGACGACCTGACGGTGGTAGGAGGGGTCGGTGAGCGTCTCCTGATAGCCGGTCATCCCGGTGTTGAAGACGGCTTCCCCGAACGTCTCCCCCACCGCCCCGTAGGCACGTCCCCGGAAGCTGCGTCCGTCCTCCAGCACGAGTACGGCGGAACCGACGGAGCCGGTGGAGCCGGCGGAGCCGGCGGTGGTCACGGCTCCGGCCGGACTCACGGCGCCCGGCCGGTCGTTGCTCGTCATCATGTGTCCCTCTCAGGGGTGGCTGCGGGGTGGTTCGATACGGCGACGCCGCTGTCGCCCGATGTCATCGCCTCGATCCGCGCGACCCACGACGGGTGTTCGGCGGCGCGGTCGAGGCGGAAGCCGGAGTCGAGGGTGCGGTCGCCGAGCCGCCAGGTGATCACCAGCAGGCCGCCCTCGGTGAGGACCTTGCCCGCGATGCCCTTGTCCAGGCGTGCGCCGCGCAACTGCCCGGCCGGGATGAGGAAGTCCCGCGCCCCGGGCCGTACGACGTGGACTCCATGCCCGGTGAGGGTGATCTCCGCGCGGCTTCGGGTGCCGAGGCCGTGGGCGACGATCCGGTCCAGCCACTGGCCCGCCGAGGTGGAGCCGTGGTACCGGCCGGCCGCGTGCAGCCGGGCCTCGCCGGTCTCCTCCGGCGAGGGGAGCGGCGGGGGTTCGGGCAGGTCGCCCTGGAGGGTGCCGCGCCACTTCCAGCCCTGCCGCATCAGCCAGTACAGCAGCGCCACGAAGATCAGCAGTCCGACGACCCAGCCGATGCGGGCCGCCCAGTCGGTGACCTCCTGGGACCGGGGCTCCCGTGCCAGGTCCGCGGCCGGGCCCTGTGCCAGGACAGCGAGAGATTGTGCGATCACGCCAGTTTCCCGTCGACGAGTGTGGGCCGTCCCCGCAGCCATGTGTGGGTGACGCGTCCCGGCAGCTCCCTGCCCTCGTAGGGGGTGTTGCGGCTGCGGGAGGCGAAGCCCGCGGGGTCCACCGTCCCACGGTAGTCCGGGTCCACGAGCAGCAGATTCGCGGGCTCACCTGCGGCGACGGGGCGGCCCTGGCCGTCGAGGCGGCCGATCGCGGCAGGACGGTGCGACATCCGCTCGGCGATGCCCGCCCAGTCCAGAAGCCCGGTGTCGACCATCGTGTGCTGGAGCACCGGCAGCGCCGTCTCCAGGCCGAGCATCCCCATGGCCGCGGCACCCCACTCGCAGTCCTTGTCCTCGTGCGGGTGCGGGGCGTGGTCGGTCGCTACGCAGTCGATCGTGCCGTCCGCGAGGGCCTCCCGCAGGGCCAGTACGTCGGCCTCGGTGCGCAGCGGAGGGTTCACCTTGTACACGGGGTCGTAGGAGCGTACGAGTTCGTCGGTGAGCAGCAGATGGTGCGGGGTGACCTCCGCGGTGACGTTCCAGCCCTTCGACTTGGCCCAGCGGACCAGTTCGACGGAACCGGCCGTCGACAGATGGCAGATGTGCAGCCGGGAGCCGACGTGTGCGGCGAGCAGCACGTCGCGGGCGATGATCGACTCCTCGGCGACGGCGGGCCAGCCGCCGAGGCCGAGTGCGGCGGAGACGGTGCCCTCGTTCATCTGGGCGCCCTCGGTCAGCCTGGGCTCCTGCGCGTGCTGGGCGACGACGCCGTCGAAGGCCTTCACGTACTCCAGCGCGCGCCGCATGATCACGGCGTCGTCGACGCACTTGCCGTCGTCGGAGAAGACCCGCACCGCCGCGGCGGAGTCGTGCATCGCGCCGAGTTCTGCGAGCTTCTTGCCCTCCAGCCCGACGGTGACGGCGCCAACGGGCTGGACGTCGCAGTAGCCGGACTCGCGGCCCAGCCGCCACACCTGCTCCACGACGCCCGCGGTGTCGGCGACCGGGAAGGTGTTGGCCATGGCGTGCACGGCGGTGAACCCGCCCCTGGCGGCGGCCCTGGTCCCGGTGAGCACGGTCTCGGAGTCCTCACGTCCGGGCTCCCGGAGGTGGGTGTGGAGATCGACGAGGCCGGGCAGCAGGATCCGGCCGCCTGCGTCGACCACCTCGGCGCCGGTGCCGTCGAGACCGCCGCCGACCTCGCGGATCTTCTCCCCGTCGATCAGTACGTCGACGGGCTCCCCGCCCAGTACGCGGGCCCCGCGCAGCAGCGTCCTGCCGTTGGTGCTGTTCGTGCCTGCCATGTTCAGTCGTTCTCCTCGGTGCGGGCGGCTTCGGTGGAGGCTTCGGGGACCGTCTCGCTGTGCGCGGACGGCGAGCCGGAGACGGCCGGTTCGGCGCCGCCGAGCAGCAGATAGAGCACGGCCATGCGGATGCTGACGCCGTTGGTGACCTGCTCGACGGCCGTGCAGCGGGGCGAGTCGGCGACCTCGGCGGTGATCTCCATGCCGCGGTTCATGGGCCCGGGGTGCATCACGACGGCGTGCTCGGGCATCCGCGCCATGCGCTGCCCGTCGAGCCCGTAGCGGCGTGCGTACTCGCGCTCGGTCGGGAAGAACGCCGCGTTCATCCGCTCCCGCTGTACGCGCAGCATCATCACCGCGTCGGACTTGGCGATGACGGGGTCGAGTTCGTAGCTGACCTCGCACGGCCAGCCGCCCACGCCGACGGGCACCAGCGTGGGCGGTGCCACGAGCGTCACCTCGGCGCCGAGCGTGCTGAGCAGATGGACGTTGGAACGGGCGACGCGGCTGTGCAGCACGTCCCCGACGATCGTGATCCGCCGCCCCGAGAGGTCGCCCTCGCCGCCCGCGAGGCGCCGCCGCATGGTGAACGCGTCCAGGAGGGCCTGCGTGGGGTGTTCGTGGGTGCCGTCGCCGGCGTTGACGACGGAGCCGTTGATCCACCCCGAGGTCGCCAGCCGGTGCGGCGCCCCGGACCCGTGGTGGCGGATGACGACGGCGTCGGCGCCCATGGCCTCCAGGGTGAGCGCGGTGTCCTTCAGCGACTCCCCTTTCGAGACGGACGAGCCCTTGGCGGAGAAGTTGATGACGTCCGCGGAGAGGCGCTTGGCCGCGGCCTCGAAGGAGATCCGGGTGCGCGTCGAGTCCTCGAAGAAGAGATTGACGACGGTGCGGCCGCGCAGGGTCGGCAGCTTCTTGATCGGCCGGTCCGCTACGCGGGCCATCTCCTCGGCGGTGTCGAGTACGAGTACGGCGTCGTCGCGTGTGAGATCGGCGGCCGAGATGAGGTGACGCTTCATCGTTGCCTTCCGTGGGTCGGTCGTCCGTGAGCGTGGCGAACTGGGCTGGGCGGAGCGGGACTTGGCGGTATTCGGCGGCACTTGGCGGTATTCGGGCGCGGGGCGGCGGCGTGGGCGGGCGGCCTGATCCGCGGGCGGATCGTGCGTGCCCGTGCCGACGCGTCGCACGGCGGGGCTCGGGGTTCTCGGGCGGATGTCGGGGGCCGCGTGCGCGCGGGGCGCCTGGTCGTGCGGCCGTTCGGGCGTGCGGGAAACCGGGCGATCCGGATTCCCTCGTACGGGCTAGCGCTCGTGCTGAGCGGCCTGCTCCCCGCCGGTGTGCTGCCGGTCGTCCGGGGAGACGGCGCCGAGCAGCACCCCGTCGCGCCCGTCCTCCTCGGTGAGCTGGACCCTGACCTGCTCGCGCAGGGAGGTGGGGAGGTTCTTGCCGACGTAGTCGGCGCGGATGGGCAGTTCGCGATGTCCGCGGTCGACGAGCACGGCGAGCTGCACGGCACGGGGCCGCCCGATGTCGCCGAGGGCGTCGAGGGCGGCGCGGATGGTGCGCCCGGAGAAGAGGACGTCGTCGACGAGCACGACCAGGCGCCCGTCGACCCCGTCGGCGGGGATGTCGGTGTGCGCCAGCGTGCGGGCGGGGCCGAGCCTGAGGTCGTCGCGGTACATCGTGATGTCGAGCGACCCGTGCGGGACGGGCCTGCCGGTGATGTCCGCGAGCTTGGCCGCCAGGCGGCGGGCCAGGAAGACGCCGCGGGTGGGGATGCCGAGAAGCACCACGTCGTCGGCGCCCTTGGCGCGTTCGACGACTTCGTGTGCGATGCGGGTGAGGACGCGGGCGATGTCCGGCGCCTCGAGTACGGGCCGGCCGGTGACCGCGCCCCTGCTGCCGTCTTCGGCAGGCATGCCTGTGTCCATACGAAAAGGACCTCCTTCCCCGCCTCACGGGACGGGCCTTAAAGGACGTCTGAACTGTCAGCGCAACGGTACCAGGGGGCCGAAGCGCGCCATCATGCGGCCGGATCTACTCGGAGAAGCGTTCGGACGCAAGCCGGAAGTTCAAATTCCGCTCTACCTCGCAAAGCTGATCCCCGTTCGGCTTGACGCCAGACATTACGCTGCGTAACCTCACAGTGAGTTACCACTTTCTCGTCCGCGGGGAGCGATATGTCCAGCGAATACGCCAAGCAGCTCGGAGCGAAGCTCCGTGCCATCCGCACCCAGCAGGGCCTCTCCCTCCACGGTGTCGAGGAGAAGTCCCAAGGCCGCTGGAAGGCGGTCGTGGTCGGTTCGTACGAGCGCGGGGACCGCGCCGTCACCGTTCAGCGCCTCGCTGAGCTGGCCGACTTCTACGGCGTTCCGGTGCAGGAGCTGCTGCCGGGCACCACGCCCGGCGGTGCCGCCGAGCCGCCGCCGAAGCTCGTGCTCGACCTGGAGCGTCTGGCCCATGTGCCGGCGGAGAAGGCGGGCCCCCTCCAGCGCTACGCGGCCACCATCCAGTCTCAGCGCGGCGACTACAACGGCAAGGTCCTCTCCATCCGTCAGGACGACCTGCGCACTCTCGCCGTCATCTACGACCAGTCCCCCTCGGTGCTGACGGAGCAGCTCATCAGCTGGGGCGTCCTCGACGCGGACGCCCGCCGTGCCGTCGCGCACGAGGACGCATGACCTACTGAGGTCCGCTCCAGCCGCACAGACCGCCGCCGGTGGTGTGCCCCTTTCCTGGGCACACCACCGGCGGCGGTTTCGTTCATGTCCGCGATCCCCGTGCGTCCGCACCTCTCGCGCTGCCGAAGTGACCGAGGGGAACCGGGTAGCCCGGCGAGGACCGTGAGCATTCAGCGACGCACAGTCACCAAATGCCTTGCCGCAGGCGCCCGTTCACACGATCGGGCGAACGCCCCCGTATGGATTCGTACAGCGGGTAGGGCGAAGGAATTCCGCGAAGACCTACGGCCCGGCGGCCCTTCCCCTGCCGGGCCCGTGCAGTGGGCCCGCGCAAGGTCGCTTTTCAGCTTTCGGCTTCGGTCTCCGGCCTTCCGTTCCGGCCTTCCGTTCCGACCTTCGGCTTCGGCCTCGGATTTCAGCGGCGAAGCGTCGGCTTCAGGTCCTTCAGCCTGCCGAGCAGTCCGTTGATGAACGGCGGCGACTCGTCCGTGGAGAACTCCCGCGCGATGTCCAGCGCCTCGTCGATGACCACTGCTTCGGGCACCTCCTCCGACCAGATCAGCTCGTAGGCCGCCAGCCGCAGGATGCAGCGGTCCACCACCGGCATGCGGTCCAGCGTCCAGCCGACCGAGTACGTGGAGATCAACTCGTCGATGCGCTCGGCGTTCTCGGAGTAGCCCTCGATGAGCTGCATCGTGTACTCGCTGACGGGCGGCTGCCGCTCGTCAGTCCCGGCGTGCCGGATCCAGTCCCGCATGACGGCCGTGGGCGTACTGTCCCGCTGGTCCGCCTCGAAGATGATCTGGAAGGCGCGTTTCCGGGCCTTGTTACGGGCTGCCACGGTTAGCCGTTCACCCGGCCGAGGTACTCGCCGGAACGCGTGTCGACCTTGATCTTCTCGCCGGTGGTGATGAAGAGCGGGACGCCGACCTCGTAACCCGTCTCCAGGCGGGCGGGCTTGGAGCCGCCGGTGGAGCGGTCGCCCTGAACACCGGGCTCGGTGTGCTCGATCGTCAGCTCGACCGCGGCGGGAAGCTCCACGAAGAGCGCCTCGCCCTGGTACATCGCGACCGTCGCCTCGAAGCCCTCCAGCAGATAGTTGGCCGTCTCGCCGACGATCTCCGGCGTGATGTGGATCTGGTCGTAGGTCTCCATGTCCATGAAGACGAAGTACTCGCCGTCCTTGTACGAGAACTGCATCCCGCGTCGGTCCACGGTGGCCGTATCGACCTTGGTGCCCGCGTTGAACGTCTTGTCGACGATCTTGCCGGACATGACGTTCTTCAGCTTCGTACGGACAAAGGCGGGGCCCTTGCCGGGCTTGACGTGCTGGAACTCGACGACGGACCAGAGCTGGCCGCCGTCGAGCTTGAGCACCATGCCGTTCTTGAGGTCGTTCGTGGATGCCACGGTTGCGGAATCTCCTGAGACTGCTGCTGCGGAGACCAGAGGGCCGCTCCGGCTCCGTCGCCCCGTCAGGAGCTAGAGAGCGAGCAGCTCTTTGGTCGTGATGGTGAGTAGCTCGGGTCCGCCGTCCGCCGCGGGGCGGACGACGAGAGTGTCATCGATCCGGACACCGCCCTGGCCCGGAAGGTGGACCCCGGGCTCGATGGTGACCGGCACACAAGCGTCCAGTTTACCCATGGCCCCAGGTGACAGCCGAGGGTCCTCACCGATTTCCAGTCCCACCCCGTGGCCCGTCGAGGAGCCCAGCGCCTCGGCATGTCCGGCGCCTCTGAGCACCTGCCGGGTGGCGCGGTCGACGTCGCTACAGGCCATGCCGGGTGTAAGGGCCTCCCGCCCGGCCCGCTGCGCGGCGAAGACCAGGTCGTACAGCTCCACCTGCCAGTCCTCGGGTGCCGTCCCGATCACGAAGGTACGGCCGATCTGGCAGCGGTAGCCGTGGTATTGGGCGCCCAGGCGCACGGAGAGGAAGTCGCCCTCCTCCACTCTCCGGTCGGTGGGGCGGTGCTGGGCGAGACCGGAGTTGCGGCCGGTGGCGACGCAGGTGGGGAAGGCGGAGCCCTCCGCGCCGTGGTCGATGAGCCTGCGTTCCAGCTCCAGCGCGAGATGCCGCTCGGTGCGGCCCACGAGGATCGACTCAAGCAGCTCGCCGAGCGCCTGGTCGGTGATCTCGGCCGCGGTCCTCAGAGCGGAGATCTCCTCCTCGTCCTTGATGACCCGCTGTGCCTCGACGGGAGCCGAGATGTCCGTCAGCCGCAAGGCCGAGGCGACGGAGGCCATGCCGCGATAGCGGGCCACCGTCACGTGGTGCTCCTCGACGGCGAGCAGCCGGGCGCCCGCGGTGGCGGCCAGATCGGCGGCGGCGACGGCGGTGTCGCCCTCCGGGTTGGAGAGCCGCCCGGTGCGCAGATCGTCGTCGCGAGCCGAGTCGTAGTGGTGCGGGCTGTCGGCGGAAGCCGGTCCGAGCAGTGTGTCGATGCCGCCGGGGCCCAGCAGCAGGGCGGCGCCGCACGCCGGACGGCCGGTCAGATAGCGGATGTTGGCGGGCCGCGTGACCAGTACGGCGTCGGGAGGAGCGTCCGTGGCCGCAGCCGCGGCGCAGCGCTCACGGAGCAGGGCGCGGCGAGCCACATGCACTTCGGACATGTCCCCGAGCCTACGGAGGGGCGAGGGCGGCGGCAGTCCGTGCGGGTCCGTGCGGGCTACAACCAGACTCGTGCCGTCGGGCCCCTACGGGGGTGTGCTCGCGTAGACGGTCGGCGGCTGCCGGACGCGCGCCTCCGCCGGAACGGCCGGGCTAGGCCTGGCTCACCAGCGCGGCGGGCTGGCGAGGCTGCGGGCCACCACGTCGTCGAGCATCCGTGCGGTGGTGGCCACATCCTGCCGTGAGTTGTCGATGATGGGCAGCCCGGAGCCGTACCAGCCCGCCATACGGCCGTGGATCTGGGCGACTTCCTCGTCGCTGAGGCGGCGGTTGCCGCTGCGGGCCGCGTTGCGTTCCAGCACGATCTCCAGTCCCGGCAGCAGCACCACGGGGATCATGCCGGGTCCGACGTGGCGCTTCCAGCCGCCGAGCCCGACGACGGGGCGGTCCGGGAAGACGGCGTCGTCGAGGATGCATGAGATGCCGTTGGCGAGGAAGTTGCGCGCGGCGAAGCCGCAGGTGCGGCGCGCCAGCCGGTACTGCGCCTCGGAGTGGTCGTTCCAGCCGCTCTGCGGGTCGGCGAAGCCGGAGCGCACCCACTCGCGTACGTCGTCGAGGCTGATGTGCGAGGTGGGCACGGCCCGTCGGTCGGCCCAGTAGCGGGCGACCGTGGTCTTCCCCGCTCCGGCCGGGCCGATCAGCAGCACGGCCACGGCGGCGCGGGTCGCGTCGAGCTGTGCCGGATCGGCGTCGGGCGTGGGGATCTCGACGGGGGCGCCTCGGGAGAGCTGGAGGTGCCCGGTGGATTCGGTGGGGTGGATGTCGCCGTCGCCGGTGTATCCCTGTGCAGGGCCGGAGTTGGGGCCGCCGGGATTGGGGCCCGGTCCGGTGCCGGGCGCCTGCGGGGGTGCCGTGGGTACGGGCGGCGGCGCCGACGGGTGCCGGGCCGGAGGCGCGGGCGGCTGTGCCGGTACGGGCGGCGGCGCGGGAGCCGGGGGCTGCGCACGCGGGCCGTTCGGCGGCGGGCCCCCGTGCTGCGGCTGCTGCGCGGGGACGCCCGGCCAGGCGGGCTGCGGCGACTGGTGCTGAGGCTGGTGCTGGGGCTGTTGGTGCTGCTGCGGCGGTTGTGGCTGCGCCTGGTGCTGCTGGTGCTGGTGTGACGGAGGCTGCGGTTGGGGCGGTTGGCCCGGTTGGCCCGGGGCCTGCGGGGCCTGCGGGGCCTGCGGGGCCTGCGGGGCCTGCGGCATCCGGCCTTGATGGCCGTGGTGCGGGGAACGCGTGCCGCCCTGCCCCTGGTCCGGTACGGAGCCTTGCCGGGAGCCTTGAGAAGGGACGGGCTGTTGCGCCCCGTACTGCTGCATCCGCTCCCCAACTCCGCTCGCGTCTGCCGACGCTGCCCCCGCAGCGCCATGATTGTGTGACAGTACCGGAAGGTACAGCCCTGGTCGTTCCTGTTGAACGGCGGAGACCGGCCGCGAGTGCCCGACGGCCCCGCCCCGTCTGCCCGTTCGCCTTCGCCCCGCTCGCCCCCTCCATGCGTCCCGGGGGTTCCCGTACGTACTCACACAGCGTCCGTACGTACTCACACAGAGCCCCGCCGGCCGCACGACGCCTGTCCGCATGCCGCACCGCGCGGCGCGCAACATCCGTCGCTACGCGGCGATCTCCGCATGGGCCGCCAGCAGCATCGCGGGGTCCGGCCCCTCCAGCACGGACGGCTTCGCCAGGCCGTCGAGGACGATGAAGCGCAGCAGATCGCCACGGGACTTCTTGTCGACGCGCATCGTCTCCAGCAGCTTCGGCCACTGATCGCCGCGGTAGGTGACCGGCAGGCCCACCGACTCCAGTACGGCTCGGTGCCGTTCGGCGGTGGCGTCGTCCAACCGGCCCGCGATACGGCCCAGTTCGGCAGCGAAGACCATGCCCACGGAGACGGCGGCGCCGTGCCGCCACTCGTAGCGCTCGTTCTTCTCGATCGCGTGGGCGAGCGTGTGCCCGTAGTTGAGGATCTCGCGCAGTCCGGACTCCTTCAGGTCCGCGGAGACGACCTCCGCCTTGACCTTGATGGAGCGTTCGATCAGCTCGGCGGTGTGCGGGCCGCCGGGGCCGCGGGCACCCTCCGGGTCGGCCTCGATCAGGTCCAGGATGACGGGGTCGGCGATGAAGCCCGCCTTGATGATCTCGGCGAGGCCGCCGACGTAGTCGTGCACGCCGAGGGACTCCAGCGCCGCCAGGTCGCACAGCACCCCGGCGGGCGGATGGAAGGCGCCCACCAGATTCTTGCCCTCGGCCGTGTTGATGCCGGTCTTGCCGCCGACGGCGGCGTCCACCATGCCCAGCACGGTCGTCGGCACGGCGATCCAGCGCACTCCGCGCAGCCAGGTCGCCGCCACGAAGCCGGCCACGTCCGTAGTCGCTCCACCGCCGACGCCCACGACGACATCGCTGCGCGTGAAGCCGCTCTGGCCGAGCGCCTTCCAGCAGTACGCCGCCACCTCCGCGGTCTTGGACTCCTCGGCGTTCGGGAGCTGTACGGCGATGGTCTCGTAGCCCTGCGCGGCCAGGTCCTCGCGGAGCACCTCGCCCGTCTCCGTCAGCGCCTCGGGGTGCAGCACGGCGACGCGCTTGGCGGACGGGCCGATCAACTCCGGCAGTTCGCCGAGGAGTCGGTGCCCGACGATCACGTCGTAGGGCTGCGTCCCGTCGGCGGCGTCGGGGCGGCCCACGGTGATACGGGTGGGCTGCGGCTGGCTGGTCATTTCTGCTTCAGCTCCAGGACGTCGAGGATCTCGCCGGCGACCTCGTCGGGCGTACGGTCGTCGGTGCTGACGACCGCCCTGGCCACCTCGGTGTAGAGGGGGCGGCGTGCGTCCATCAGCTCCCGCCACTGCTTGCGCGGGTTCATCATCAGAAGCGGCCTGGGAGCGTCGAGCCCCACCCGCTTCACGGCCTCCGCGACGTCCATATCGAGGAAGATCACGGGTGCGCCGGCCAGCAGCCGGCGGGTCTCGGGTGCGAGCACGGCTCCGCCGCCGAGGGCCAGCACGCCCTCGTGCTCGGCGAGCGCCGTGCGTACGGCCTCACGCTCCAGGTCACGGAAGTGCGGCTCGCCGTCGTCGAGGAAGATCTCCGAGATGGGCTTGCCCGCGGACTCGACGATGTCCTGGTCGGTGTCGCGGCAAGCGGTGCCCAGCCGCCGGGCGAGGATCTCGCCGACGGTCGTCTTGCCCGAGCCCATCGGGCCTACGAGGACTACTACCGGCCCGCTCACTTGATCTCCAGGCCGTCGAGGAAGCCCCTGACGTTGCGCCGGGTCTCGGTGACGCTGTCGCCGCCGAACTTCTCCGCCACCGCGTCCGCCAGTACGAGCGCGACCATCGCCTCGGCCACGATCCCGGCGGCCGGCACGGCGCACACATCCGAGCGCTGATGATGTGCGCGGGTCTCCTCCCCGGTGTGCACATCGACGGTGGCCAGGGCGCGCGGCACGGTCGCGATCGGCTTCATCGCGGCCCGTACGCGCAGGAGTTCACCGGTGGACAGGCCGCCCTCGGTGCCGCCGGAGCGCCCCGAGCTGCGGCGGATGCCCTCGTCCGTGGGCACGATCTCGTCGTGTGCCTTGGAGCCGGGAACCCTGGCCAGGTCGAAGCCGTCGCCCAGTTCCACCCCCTTGATGGCCTGGATGCCCATGAGGGCCCCGGCCAGGCGGGCGTCCAGGCGCCGGTCCCAGTGGACGTGCGAGCCGAGCCCGACCGGTACGCCGTGCGCGGCCACCTCCACCACGCCGCCGAGGGTGTCGCCGTCCTGGTGCGCCTGGTCGATCTCCGCGACCATCGCCTTGCTCGCGTCGGCGTCGAGGCAGCGCACCGGGTCGGCGTCCAGCCGCTCCACGTCTCCGGGCTCGGGGACGGTGCCGTAGGGGGCCTTGGCCGCGCCGAGTTCGACCACGTGGGAGACGATCTCGATTCCGGCGGTCTCCTTCAGATACGAGCGGGCGACCGTGCCGAGCGCCACCCGTGCCGCCGTCTCCCGCGCCGAGGCCCTCTCCAGTACGGGGCGTGCCTCGTCGAAGCCGTACTTCTGCATGCCCGCGAGATCGGCGTGACCGGGGCGGGGCCGGGTGAGGGGCGCGTTCCGCGCCAGGCCCGCCAGCACCTCCGGGTCGACCGGGTCGGCGGCCATCACCTGCTCCCACTTGGGCCACTCCGTGTTGCCCACCATGATCGCCACGGGGGAACCGAGGGTCAGCCCGTGCCGTACGCCCCCGATGAAGGTGACCTCGTCGCGCTCGAACTTCATCCGCGCCCCGCGCCCGTAACCGAGGCGGCGCCGCGCCAGGGCGTCGGCCACCATGTCCGTGGTGACCGGGACGCCGGCGGGCAGCCCCTCCAGCGTCGCCACCAGTGCGGGGCCGTGCGACTCCCCCGCGGTCAGCCAGCGCAACCTGCTCAACGGTGCTCCTCGATCTCGCGCCTCGGCGCCTGTGCGGTCCGTCCTCCGGGACCTGACGGTCTGCCCCCGATCTTCCCACGTGCGCGGGCAGGGGTACGCCGAGGTCCACCGACCGGACGGGCACCGTCTCCGGCCGGGCGCTGCTCCCGGTAGCGAGCTGTTCCCGGCAGGGCGCTGTCCCCGGTCGGACGCTGTTCCCGGTCGGACGCTGTCCCCGGTCGGGCCGGGCAGGAGCCGTCCCGGGGGCGGCGGCCGGTCAGCCCGTGCGCGCGTGCAGCGCCGCCTCGCCCGCGGCGCGCATCTCGGCGAGCGGCGCGGGCGCGTGCCCCGTCATCAACTCGACCTGGAGCACCGCCTGGTGTACGAGCAGGTCAAGGCCCGAGACGACGGCTCCGCCGCGTTCCGCCCAGGCCGATGCGAGCCGCGTCGGCCAGGGGTCGTAGAGGACGTCGAAGAGCGTGCCGGGCCGTTCCGGTACGCGGGCCGCGAGCGCGTCGGTGCTGCCCGCCGGGGTCGTCGCGATCACGAGCGGCGCCGAAAGCGCGTCCGCGGCGTCGTCCCAGGCGGTGGTCCGCACCTCCGCTCCCAGGCGCTCGCCCCAGCCGCGCATCTCGCGTGCCCGCTCCGTGCCCCGTACGTACGCGGTGACGGGGCCGTCGCAGATCTGGGCGAGCGCGGCCAGCGCGGAGGACGCGGTGGCGCCGGCGCCGAGGACGGCTGCGTGCTCGACGCGGGCGATGCCGCGTTCCCGCAGCGCGGCCACCATGCCGGGAATGTCGGTGTTGTCGCCGATGCGTCTTCTGCCCCTGAAGACAACGGTGTTGGCGGCCTCCACGGACTCGGCCGTGGCGCTGATCTCGTCGAGCAGCGGGATCACGGCACGCTTGAGCGGCATCGTCAGGGAGAGGCCGGCCCACTGCTCGTCGATGCCGCCGAGGAAGGAAGCCAGACCCGCCTCGTCCACCTCGTAACGCTCGTATGTCCAGTCGTGCAGGCCCAGTTGCTCGTACGCGGCACGGTGCAGCACGGGCGAGAGCGAGTGGGCCACGGGTGAGCCGAGGACGGCGGCTCGCCGTACGGCCGGGGACGCGGCGGGCGCCGGCCGTACGGGGTCGTGCGGGTGCATCAGCCGCCGTTCTCCTTGTTCTTGCGCTGTTCCTTGTTGAAGTCCTGGACGTTGCGGTCGTGTTCGGCCTTGCTGGCGGTGAAGCGCGTGTCGCCGGGCTTGACCGTGACGAAGTAGAGCCAGTTGCCCTTGGTGGGCTTCAGCGCCGCCTCGATGGCCTGGTGCCCGGGGTTGTCGATGGGGGCGGGCGGCAGCCCGGGGTTGAGATAGGTGTTGTACGGCGACTTGAACTTGGTGTCCTCGACCGAAGTGTCCAGCGACGAACGGCCCTTGGCGTAGTTGATGGTCGAGTCGAAGCCCAGCCGCATGTCCTTGTCCAGGCGGTTGTAGATGACCCGGGAGACCTTGCCGAACTCGTCGTCCTGCTGTGCCTCGGCCTGGATGAGGGAGGCGATGGTGAGGATCTCCTCGGGCGTCTTGCCCACCTTCCTCGCCTGGCCCGCCAGATCGACCTTGGTGTGCTCGGCCTTGGCGCGCCCGACCATGTCCCGCAGCACGTCCTCGGGGGCGCTGCCCTCGCCGACGCTGTAGCGCGAGGGGAAGAGGAAGCCCTCCGGGTTGCCCTTCGCGAAGCGTGGCAGGCCCAGTTGGGAGGGGCGTGCCTTCTTGGCGACCTTCTCCG
The DNA here is from genome assembly GCF_022524345.1 of Streptomyces marispadix. Taxonomy (NCBI): domain Bacteria; kingdom Bacillati; phylum Actinomycetota; class Actinomycetes; order Kitasatosporales; family Streptomycetaceae; genus Streptomyces; species Streptomyces marispadix. The sequence goes on from NZ_JAKWJU010000002.1 coordinate 389,320, forward strand.
TGGTGCCCTTCGGCTCGCCGAGCTTCTCGTCGACGAGCGCGTAGATCGCCTTCGCGCGCAGACCCTCGGAGATGATCAGCCCGTTCTGGCTTGCCGGGTCGAGCATCAGCTTCACCGCGGCGGCACCGGACATCTTCTTGCGCATGCTGTATGTGCCGGGCTGGATGCCGCTGGACTTCTTCTCCGCCTGGGACGCCTCGACGAACGCCCGCGCGCTCTTGACCACGCCGGCCTTCTGCAACTCGTCGCCCATGTCGGCGATCGAGGCGCCGTCCGGGATCTTCACCTGCACCTGGCCGGAGCCCTTGCCCGAATAGTCGGGCGCCGGTGCGAAGTAGGTCTGGTAGAAGCCGTATCCGTAGTAGGCGGCGGTGCCGAGCCCTCCCATGAGAACCACCGAGACGGCCAGGCAGGCGCAGCCGCGGCGGCGTTTGCCGTCGCCGTCGCGGTTGCGGCGGCCGGAGCGCTTGGGGTGGTCGTCGTCGTAGCCTTCATCATCGTCGTCGCTGTCGGCGAAGAACGCGTGCTCGCCCTGGTCGGGTCCCGGGTCCCAGCCGGTCTCCGGGTCGGCCTCGGGCCGCCCTGGGCCGCCGCCCGGACCGCCGGGGTGCGGCGGCAGATAGCCGTCGGGCCCGGCCTGGCCGCCCGGCTGCGCGTACTGCCCCGGGTACCCCTGGGCCTGCTGCTGGTGCTGCTGCGGATAGCCCTGCTGCGCGGCGTAATAGCCGGGCTGCTGGCCGGTGTTGTACGGATCCACGGCGGGCATGCCGCGCGGATCGGTGGCGCCCACGCCCTGCCCCGTGTCATACGGGCCGCCGCCTTCGTAGCCGCCCTGTCCGTAGTGACCCTGCTGCGGCTGCTGCCCGTAGTAGCCCTGCTGATGGGGCACTTGGTGCTGTCCCGTGCTGTACGGATCGGCGTACTGGCCGGCTTGGGGACCGCCGTCGCCCGGGTGAGCGGCGTCTCTTCCACCGTCCCACCCCTGGTCCCCGAAGAGAGGGTCATCGGGATGCCACGATGGGAGGCTCTGCCCCCGGCCATAGTCAGTCATCGATCCCCTAGATCCGCCGGACGGCAGCGCTCTGCCGTACACATACAGGCAGGACACCCACGGCACACTCGGGAGTGCCGCCCCCGTCCGGCGGTTGCGCGTGTCGCGGGAACGTTACCGTATCGCGATCAGACAACCACTTCGACGCATTCCCCCGGAGGGCTGCCTGACATCCGTTCAGTCTCCAGGGCGTTCTGAAGAATGACCACCGCAGCGGCCTGATCGATGCGGGCGCGGCCCTTCTTGGAATTCACGCCGGAGGCGCGCATGTCCTGTGCAGCCGTGACTGTACTCATACGTTCGTCGACGAGCCGAACCGGGACCGGTGTGATCTTCCTCGCCAGCTCCTCGGCGAACGAACGGACCTTGGCCGCCGCAGGTCCCTCTCCGCCGCTGAGGGAGCGCGGCAGGCTTACCACGACCTCGATCGGCTCGTACTCGGCGACGAGCGCCGCCAACCGCCGCCGCGCAGCGGGCAGATCACGCCCCGGCACCGTCTCCACCGGGGTGGCCAGCAGCCCGTCGGGGTCGCTGCTCGCGACCCCGATACGGGCGTCGCCGACGTCGACCGCGAGGCGGCGGCCACGGCGCATCAGGCGCTGCCGCTCTCTGCCACGAGCCGCTCGACGGTGGCGATGGCCTCGTCGACGGCGTCCGGGTTCTGGCCGCCGCCCTGGGCGAGGTCGGGCTTGCCGCCGCCGCCTCCGCCGAGGGCCTTGGCGGCACCGCGTACGAGGTCGCCGGCCTTCAAACCCCGTTCACGCGCGGCGTCGTTGGTGGCGATGACCGTCAGCGGACGGCCGCCCGTGACGGTGAAGAGCGCGACGACGGCGGGCCGTGAACCGGGGATGCGCTGGCGGACGTCCAGTACGAGGGTGCGCAGGTCCTCAGCGGCCGTGCCGTCCGGCACCCGGGCGGCGGCCAGGGCGACGCCCCGTACGTCGGTGGCGCCCTCGGCGATTCCGGCGGCGGCCTGGAGCACCTTCTCCGCGCGGAAGCGCTCGATCTCCTTCTCGGCGTCCTTCAGCCGGGTCACCATCGAGGAGATGCGCTCGGGCAGTTCCTCGGGACGCCCCTTGACGAGGTCGGTGAGCTGGGAGACGACCGTGTGCTCACGGGCGAGGAACTTGTAGGCGTCGACGCCGACCAGGGCCTCGACCCGGCGTACGCCGGAACCGATGGACGACTCCCCCAGCAGCTTTACGAGGCCGAGCTGGGCGGTGTTGTGCACATGGGTGCCGCCGCACAGCTCCTTGGAGAAGTCGCCGATGGTCACGACACGTACGCGCTCGCCGTACTTCTCGCCGAACTCGGCCAGCGCGCCCTGCTTCTTGGCGTCGTCGATGCCCATGTACTCGGCGGAGACGTCGAGTTCACGGGCCAGCACCTCGTTGATCTTCTGCTCGACGTCCGTGAGCACGGTGCCGGGCACGGCCGAGGGCGAGCCGAAGTCGAAGCGGAAGCGTCCCGGCGAGTTCTCCGAACCGGCCTGTGCGGCCGTCGGGCCCAGGGCGTCCCGCAGCGCCTGGTGCGTGAGGTGGGTGGCGCTGTGGGCGCGGGCGATGGAGCGGCGCCTGTCCACGTCGATCTGGGCGTGCGCGGGGGCTCCGACGGTCACCTCGCCGACCTGGACCACGCCCTTGTGCACGGAGACGCCGGCGACCGGCTGCTGTACGTCCCGTACCTCGACCACGGCGCCGCTCTCCAGCCGGATGCGGCCGGTGTCGGCGAGCTGGCCGCCGCCCTCGGCGTAGAACGGGGTGCGGTCGAGGACGACTTCGACCTCGTCGCCCTCGTGGGCCGCGGGTGAGGAGAGCCCGTCGACGAGCAGGCCGACGATGGTGGCCTCGCCCGTCGTGTGCTTGTAGCCCGTGAAGTCGGTGGCTCCGCTGCCGTCGGCGATCTCGCGGTAGGCGGAGAGGTCGGCGTGGCCCTGCTTCTTCGCCCTGGCGTCGGCCTTGGCGCGGTCGCGCTGCTCCTGCATCAGGCGCCGGAAGGCCGACTCGTCGACGGACAGGCCCTGTTCGGCGGCCATCTCCAGCGTGAGGTCGATGGGGAAGCCCCATGTGTCGTGCAGCAGGAAGGCCTTCTCGCCGGACAGCACGGTGCCTCCGGCGGCCTGTGTCTCGGTGACGGCCGAGTCCAGGATGTTCGTGCCGGAGCGCAGCGTCTTGAGGAAGGCGGCCTCCTCGGCGAGCGCGACCGTCTCGATGCGCTTGCGGTCGGTCTCCAGCTCCGGGTACTGCGGGGCCATGGCCTTGATGACGGCGTCCGTCAGCTCGGCGACCGTGGGGCCGGTGGCGCCGAGGATGCGCATGTTGCGGATGGCGCGGCGCATGATGCGGCGCAGCACATAGCCGCGGCCCTCGTTGCCGGGGGTGACGCCGTCGCCGATGAGCATCACGGCCGTACGGATGTGGTCGGCGACCACGCGCAGCGACACGTCGGTGCGCTCGGCGTCGCCGTAGCGCACGCCGGTCAGCTCGGTGGCCTTGTCGAGCACCATGCGCGAGGTGTCGATCTCGTACATGTTGCGTACGCCCTGGAGCACCATCGCCAGACGCTCGAAGCCGAGGCCGGTGTCGATGTTCTGGCTGGGCAGGTCGCCGATGATCGGGTAGTCCTTGCCCTCGCCGGGACCCCGCTCGTACTGCATGAACACCAGGTTCCACAGCTCTACGTAGCGCTCGTCGTTGACGGCGGGTCCGCCTTCGGGGCCGAACTCGGGGCCGCGGTCGTAACTGACCTCCGAGCAGGGGCCGCAGGGCCCGGGGACTCCCATGTCCCAGTAGTTCTCCGCCTTGCCCAGGCGCTGGATCCGCTCGGCGGGGACGCCGACGACGTCGCGCCAGATGCGCTCCGCCTCGTCGTCCTCCTCGTAGACGGTGATCCACAGCCGCTCCGGGTCGAGCCCGTAACCGCCCTTGTCCTGCGGAGTGGTGAGCAGCTCCCAGGCGTAGACGGCGGCGCCCTCCTTGAAGTAGTCGCCGAAGGAGAAGTTGCCGCACATCTGGAAGAAGGTGCCGTGCCGCGTGGTCTTGCCGACCTCTTCGATGTCCGGTGTGCGTACGCACTTCTGCACGCTGGTGGCACGGTCGTACGGGGGCTTGACCTCGCCGAGGAAGTACGGCTTGAAGGGGACCATGCCCGCCGGGACGAGCATCAGCGTCGGGTCGTCCGCGATCAGCGACGCCGACGGCACGACGGTGTGCCCCCGCTCCTCGAAGAAGCGCAGCCAGCGGCGGCGGATTTCAGCCGACTCCATCAGTGGTCCTCGTTTCGGTCGTGTGGTCGTTCGGTGCCCTGCCGGTGGTGTGCGGGGCCCAGTTGCGGTCTGGGGGCCTGGCCGGGAAGCCCGGGGGCCTCCACATGTCCGAGGGGTGGCCCGGGAGGCGGCCCGGGTGGTGCGTCGAGCCCGAGGGCGCTGTTCAACTCGCTTTCGCGCTGGGCCATTCCGGCCCGTACGTCCAGCGCGAAGTCCTTCAGGCGGTGGCCGCCCTCGACGGCCTTGCCCGCGGCACGGACGGCGAGGGCGTCGGGCGCGAGGGAGCGCAGCTTGCGCTGCACCTTGGTCGTGGCCCACACACCGGCTGCCGCTCCCGTGGTGAACCAGAAGGCACGGCGGAACATCTGCGGATCAGCCCTTTCCCCGCTCGCGCCCGCGTCCGCCGCGCCGCGCACCGGGCAGGGTGCGCCGTACGACGACGGGCGGCGGCGTGCCCCGGGCGGGAGCGGCGCCTCGCTTGCGGCCGAGCGCCCGGCGTACGCCGTAGCCGAAGGCCGCGACCTTCACCAGCGGGCCCCCGAAGGTGGTGGAGACGGTCGATGAGAGGGCGGAGGCGTTGGAGGCGACCTCCTGTACGTCCGTGGCGATCGCGTCCACGCGGTCGAGCTGCGTCTGGGCGGAGCGCACGGTCGCCGACGCCTCACCGAGCAGCGGCACCGCCCGTTCCGTCACGCCCGTCACCAGCTTGGTGGCCGCCTTGAGCGTCTGTGCGAGCCTCACCAGCACAACGGCGAGGAACGAGACCAGAATCGCCCAGAACACGGCCACGAGGAGACCGGCCACCTCTCCACCGGACACGCTGCACCGCTTCCCTCGGGTCGTTCGGGGTCTGCCGCCGCTCCGGGCTGCGCTCGCTCTCGGACCGCGTGCGGTACGGGACCGGTCACCGGGCAGCGGCGGCTCTGACCCCCGAGCCTATCGCGACCGCGTGCCCGGTTCGCACCGCATAAACGGCGGCACCGGAGCACCGGGAGGGGAGTGCGCTCCGCCGGTGGTGGGCGGACGCGCGGCAGGCCGTCTTCGGCGGGAACAGGCCCGCGTTCCGCCTGGGCCGGGCCGTGTTCGCCTGCCATGCGCCCGCGGCGGTCTATCGGGCGGGAGCGGGGCGACGGCCCGCGTACGGGCCCAAGTCCCCCAGGGGACGGACGGGTTGGCGGCGGCTTGGCGGGGCCGCCTCTCAACGTGCCGTGGTACGGGGTGAGTTGAACGCCGGAGGCGCGCCAGGGCAGGGCGTTGGCCCGGGCCGGGGGACGCGGCAGCCCGCCGTACCGGGCACCCGGACCCATGGCCGGGCACCGCATGAAGGCAGGCGGGCTGTGCCGTCGTACGTTCGCAGGGTCACGCGAGGGCGCTCGCGTGAACGGGCTCGCGGGGCACGCGCATGCGCGCCCGCGGGCTCAGCGTGCGTAGTACTCGATGACCATCTGCTCGTCGCAGACCACAGGGATCTCCTTGCGGTTCGGCGCGCGGTCGAGACGGAAGGCGAGGGCCTCCAGATTGACCTCCAGATAGCGCGGGGTCTCGCCGTCGGGGGCGTAGCCGCCCTCGCGTGCGACGAGGAAGGGGTGCTTGGTGCGGCTGCGCTCGCGGACCTGCACCACGTCGTCCGGCTTCAGGCGGTACGAAGGCTTGTCGACCTTGCGGTCGTTGACCGCGATGTGGCCGTGCACGACCATCTGGCGCGCCTGGTAGATCGTGCGGGCCAGACCGGAGCGCAGCACCAGGGCGTCGAGACGGCGCTCCAGCTCGATAACGAGCGCGTCGCTGGTCTTGCCGTCGCTCTTGCGGGCGCGGTCGTAGGCGCGGACCATCTGGCGCTCGCTGATGTCGTACTGGGCGCGCAGCCGCTGCTTCTCCAGCAGCCGGACCTTGTAGTCGCTGTTCTGCTTCCGGCCACGGCCGTGCTCGCCCGGCGGGTAGGGCCGGTGCTCGAAGTACTTCACGGCCTTCGGGGTCAGCGCGATGCCGAGGGCACGCGACTTCTTGACCTTGGGACGCGACTGGTTCACTGAACGGACCTCCATGTAAGTTAGGTGAGGCTTACCTTAGCGGAGGAGGACGTATGTTTCGACCTGGGATTCCCCGCTCCGGCAGCGGTACCGGGCGGGGACAGCCGCGTCCCGTGGAAGACGTCCGGGCACCCACTGCCGCGGAACGTGTACGAACCCTCGTGGAATCCAGCGTATCGGCCGTGCTGGACATTCCGGAGGCCCGCCCGTCCGAACCCGCACCTCCCGGTCACGGCACCCCCGAGGCACGTGCCGTGACCGGCGACGGAGACGTGATCCTCCTGGTCCCGGCCGCCTCTCCGGCCGCCCAACTCGCCGTCCGCGCAAGCGGCGACGAGGTCTCCGCGGTGATGGAGATCACCGACGTGGCGCCGGTGGCGGTCCCGCACCGGGTACGGGGGCGGGCGTGGGTCGCGGGCTGGCTGACGTCCGTCGGCCCGGAGGAACGGCCCGCTCTGGCGCGGCTGATCGCCGAGCGGAACCCCGCCGGTCCCGCGCCCGACACCGCATGGCTGCTGCTGCGGCTGGAGGTCGGCGAGGCGTACGTGGACGATCTGTGGGGCGCGGAGCCGGTCGAGCCCGACGACTTCGCGGCGGCCTCGCCCGACCCGCTCGCCGCCCACGAGGCCGAACTGCTCCAGCACTTGGCCGCCTCGCACGACGACGAGATGCGCACGCTGTGCGGCCTGCTGGGCGAGCCCGGACCGGCGTGCGCGGCGGCGGGCGCGGACGCGGTGCCGCTCTCCGTCGACCGGTACGGGATGCGGGTGCGCTTCTGCGGAATCCAGGGGCGGCCGGCGGGGGCGTGCTTCGACGCCCGCTTCGAATTCCCCGATCCCGTCGAGGACGTGGTGCAGCTACGGCGGGCGATGCGGCTGCTCTTCGAGGCGGCGGCGGAGCAGTAGGGGCCCGACGGGCCGGGCGGGCTTACGCGGGGGCCCACGGGGGCTCGCTCGCCTCGCTCCCCCGTGCCGCGGGCCCCTACTCCCCCTGCTTACGCGGGTGTCGGGACTCCGGGGACTCGCCGGTCTCCGGGGTCTCCCCCGGCTCCCGGGACTTCTGCGGCGGCCCGCCGCCGCGCAGCCGCTCACGGACGCGCTCCGCCACGTCCGCGTACCGGGCCTCGGCGCCGTAGCGCGTCGGCTCGTAGTAGCGCTTGCCGTGGATCGCGTCCGGGGCGTACTGCTGGGCGGCGATCCCTCCCGGAAGGTCGTGCGGGTACTGGTAGCCCTTGCCGTGCCCGAGCTTCGCGGAGCCCTGATAGTGGCTGTCCCGTAGATGCGGCGGCACGGGGCCCGCGAGCCCCTTGCGTACGTCGGCAAGGGCCGCGTCGATCGCCACGCAGGCGGCGTTCGACTTCGGGGCCAGGGCGAGGGCGACGACCGCATGGCCCAGGGTGATGCGGGCCTCGGGGAAACCGATCATGGCGACCGCCTGCGCCGCGGCCACCGCAGTGTGAAGGGCCGTCGGATCGGCCAGGCCGATGTCCTCGCTCGCGGAGATCATCAGCCGCCGGGCGATGAAACGGGGGTCCTCCCCCGCCTCGACCATGCGCGCCAGATAGTGCAGCGCCGCGTCGACGTCGGAACCGCGGATGGACTTGATCAGCGCGCTGGCCACGTCGTAGTGCTGGTCGCCGTCGCGGTCGTACGTCACCGCCGCACGGTCGACCGCCTCCTCCAGCGTGGCCAGCGTGACCGAGGAGTCGCCCTTGGCGAGCGCCGCGCCGGCCCCGGCCTCCAGCGCGGTCAGGGCGCGACGGGCGTCGCCGCCCGCGATGCGCAGCAGATGGTCCTCGGCCTCCGGCGGCAGCGTCACCGAGCCGCCGAGGCCGCGCTCCTCCTCCACCGCACGGCGCACCAGGGAGCGCACGTCGTCGTCGGTGAGCGCCTCCAGGGTCAGCAGCAGCGAGCGGGAGAGCAGCGGTGAGATCACCGAGAAATACGGATTCTCCGTCGTCGCGGCGATCAGCGTGACCCAGCGGTTCTCCACGGCGGGCAGCAGGGAGTCCTGCTGGGCCTTGCTGAAGCGGTGGATCTCGTCGAGGAAGAGGACGGTGTCCTTGCTGTACGCGCCGGAGGAGCGCCGCGCGCTCTCGATGACGGCCCGTACCTCCTTGACGCCCGCGGTGATCGCCGACAGCTCCACGAAGCGCTTGTCCGTGGCCTGGCTGACGACATACGCGAGGGTCGTCTTGCCGGTCCCCGGCGGACCCCACAGCAGCACCGAGGAAGGCCCGGCCGGACCGCCTCCGGCCTCGCCGACGAGCCTGCGCAGCGGCGAGCCCGGGCGCAGCAGATGCTGCTGGCCCACGACATCGTCGAGGGTGCGCGGGCGCATCCGGACGGCAAGGGGGCTGGCGGAGGGGTCCTGTGCCTGACGTTCCTCTGCGGCCGCGGTGAACAGGTCGGGTTCCACGCCAGGAACCCTAAATCAAGGGTCCGACAACGCCGCCGGGACGGCCATGCGGGCCCGGAGTGCGGGCCCGGTGCGCAATCGCGGCGGGCCCGTCCGGCTGCCGGTTCAGCCCGTCCAGAACTCCCACCAGCGCATCAGCACCAGCAAGCCGATGACGCCGATGTGCAGGACCGGCAGCACCCATGGGAACTCGTCGAAGAAGCCGCGCACCGGTGCGGGCGAGGGCAGAAAGCCGTGCCGTACGTTGTGCGCCGTCACGTACCAGAACATGACGATGGTGGCGACCCACGCCAGGCTGCACCACAGGCACAGCGCGCCGATGTCGTACAGCGACTGGTACATCAGCCACATGCAGAAGCCGACGCCGAAGAGCGTGCCCGCGTTGAACGTCAGCCAGTACCAGCGCGGGAAGCGGGCCCCGGCCAGCAGGCTCATGCCGACGCAGATGACGACGGCGTACGCCACGAGGCCGATCAGCGGGTTGGGCACGCCGAAGGCCTCGGCCTGCTCGCTCTTCATGATGTTGCCGCAGGAGATGACCGGATTGAGGCTGCAAGCCGGTGTGAACTTGGGGTTCTCCGCCAGCTCGATCTTGTCGAGTGTGATCACCCAGGCGGCCAGCAGCCCGGAGGCCGCCGTGACAAGCAGCATCCAGGCGAAGGCACGTCCGGCGCCGACGACGCTCGTCGAAGGCTCGTCCGTGCCGGTGCGAGCGTCGTCGAGGGGTGCCGTCATGGTCATAAGCCCTTGATCCCGTCGTCGGTCCTGTCCGCCCCGTGCGCTGCTCATTGTGCACCAAGGCCCTTGGCGTCAGCGGAGTTTCGCACTCACCTCGGCCACCACCCCGTCGAGCGGCACCGCGGTCTGCTCGCCGCTTTCCAGGTCCTTGAGCTGTGCCACTCCCTGCGCCAGATCCCGCTCTCCGGCCAGCAGCGCGAAACGTGCGCCGGAACGGTCGGCGGATTTCATGGCGTTCTTCATGCCCTTGCCGCCGTAGGCGAAGTCGGCCGCGACGCCGTTGCGCCGCAGCTCGGTCACCACACGGAAGAGTGACCGGCGCGCTTCCTCTCCGATGGGTACGGCGAACACGTCCGTGGCGGAGGGCAGTTCGAGTCCGACTCCCTCCGCGCGCAGCGCCAGCACCGTACGGTCGACGCCCAGCGCCCAGCCCACGGACGGCAGCGCGGGGCCGCCGATCATCTCCGAAAGGCCGTCGTACCGGCCGCCGCCGCCGACCGCGGACTGCGAGCCGAGCCCGTCGTGGACGAACTCGAAGGTGGTGCGCGTGTAGTAGTCCAGGCCGCGCACCAGCCGTGGATCGTCCTCGTAGGAGACTCCGGCGCCCGTCAGCAGCTCGCGCACCTGCTCGTGGTACGACTTGCAGGCCTCGCAGAGGTGGTCGCGCATCATCGGGGCGTCCACGATCTGCCGCCGCACGCTCTCGCGCTTGTCGTCCAGCACGCGCAGCGGGTTGATCTCGACGCGGCGGCGGGTGTCCTCGTCGAGGTCGAGCCTGCGCAGGAACTCCTGGAGCGCCGCGCGGTAGACGGGCCGGCACTCCTTGTCGCCGAGGGAGTTGAGCAGTACGCGGAAGTCGCGCAGCCCGAGCGAGCGGTACGCGTCGTGCGCCAGGATCACCAACTCGGCGTCCAGGGACGGGTCTTCGGCACCGATCGCCTCGGCGCCGACCTGGGAGAAGTGACGGTAGCGGCCCTTCTGGGGGCGCTCGTAGCGGTAATAGGAGCCCGAATACCACAGCTTCACCGGGAGGTTGCCGCTCTTGTGGAGGTTCGCCTCCAGCGCGGCACGCAGCACGGAGGCGGTGCCCTCGGGGCGCAGCGCGAGTTCGTCGCCGCCCTTCGTCGTGAGGGTGTACATCTCCTTGGTGACGATGTCGGTGGACTCCCCGACACCGCGGGCGAAGAGTTCGACCTGCTCGAAGCCGGGCGTCTCGGTGTAGCCGTATCCGGCGCGGCGCAGCGGCGCGGAGAGGGCCTCACGCACCGCGAGGTAGTCCGCGGACTCCGGCGGGATGAGGTCGTAGGTGCCCTTGGGGGCCTTGAAGGTGGTCACGGAAGGTCTCGTCACATTCCTCGTCGCGGGGCGGCGCTCGTACCGCCGCCGCCGGGCCCGGCCGCCACCTGCCGCATGAAGGGGTTGGCGGCGCGCTCCTGGCCGATGGTCGTCTGGGGGCCGTGTCCCGAGAGCACCACGGTCTCGTCTTCTGGCCGATGGTCGTCTGGGGGCCGTGTCCCGAGAGCACCACGGTCTCGTCCTTCAGCGGCAGGCATACGCGCGCCAGCGACTGAAGGATCTCCTCGTGGTCACCGCCGGGAAGGTCGGTACGTCCGATGGAGCCGGCGAAGAGCAGGTCGCCCGAGAAGAACACCGGTGGCACATCGGCCTGTTCGGGCATCCTGAACGTCACCGACCCCTTGGTATGGCCAGGGGCGTGGGTGACGGTCAGCTCCAGGCCCGCGAGGCCGAGGGTGGCGCCGTCGGTCAGCTCCTCGACGTCGTCCGGCTCGCCCACGGTCAGCTCGCCCATCAGCGGCTGCCCGATGGTGCGGCCCAGCGCCTTCTCCGGGTCGCTCATCATGTAGCGGTCCTCGGGGTGGATCCAGGCGGGCACGCCGTGGGCGCCGCACACGGGGACGACCGAGGCGACATGGTCGATGTGGCCGTGCGTGAGCATCACGGCGACCGGCTTCAGCCGGTGCTTGGCGACGGCCTCGGCGACGCCTTCGGCGGCCTGGTGGCCAGGGTCGATGATCACGCACTCCTCGCGCGGCGGCGGGGGCGACCAGATAGCAGTTGGTCCCCCAGGCCCCGGCGGGGAACCCGGCAACGAGCACGATCGTCCTTCATTCGTCCGGAAGTCGGTCACGGCGGCCGGGACGCCTCGCCCCCTGGCCGCAGGCCCTCGGCGATCCGCGCGACCCGCCCCCGCCGATCAGGCTGGTCACAGCCTACCGGCGCCGGTCCGGACGCCGCGAACCCGTATAGGTTACGGGCGGACTCTGGTACGTACGCACGCATCCGCACGCACGGCACGGCCCGAAGGACCGAAGGAGAAGCCCCCGTGGTCAGCAGCGAACAGCGCAGAAGGCAGCTCGCCCGCGAGAAGTACCTGAGGCAGCAGGAGCGGCGTGCGGAACGGCGGCGCAAGGCACGGCTGCGCAACATCGGGCTCGCGGTCGCGGCGGTGCTGGTGATCGGGGCGGGCGGCGCCTACATCGCCTCCGGAGGGCTCGAAGGCGACGAGAAGGACTCCCGTGACAAGGCGGCGAACGCGGCGGACAAGGCCAGGCCCACGCCCGGCAGGACCGGCCCCGACCCCTGCGACAAGCCGGCCGCGGGCAAGCCCAACGGCAAGAAGTGGAAGAAGGAGCCGGCCCTGGACGTCGACGAGTCGGCGACGTACTCGATGAAGCTGGAGACGACGTGCGGCGACATCGCCGTCGACATGGACCCCTCCAAGACCCCGCACACGGTCAACTCGTTCCGCTTCCTCGCCGGTGAGAAGTTCTTCGACCACACCGAGTGCCACCGGCTCGTGGACGCCGGGATACACGTCCTTCAGTGCGGCGACCCGCAGGCCACCGGTAAGGGCGGGCCCGGCTACACGCTCCCCGACGAGAACCTGAAGGACCCGCGCATCAAGGGCGGCACGTACCCGGCGGGCACCGTCGCGATGGCGAACAGATACGACGCGAGGACGAAGGAGGGCCGGGACACCGGCGGCAGCCAGTTCTTCCTGGTGTTCGAGGACAGCGAGCTTCCGCCGGACTTCACCCCCTTCGGGAAGATCACCGAGGGAATGGACGTACTGAAGAAGATCGCCGACGCGGGTTCGAGGCTGGAGCAGCGGACACGCAACACCGCGCCCAACGCGACGGTGGTGATCGACCGGGCGTCCGTACGCAAATCCTGACCGGACGACTGTGTACTCACAGTGCTTCCCGCATGCACAATTTCGCTTCACCTGCATGCGGACAGCGCGGGCGCCGTTCGCCTATGTTGGCAGGGACGAGATCTGTGAACGATGCCGGGGGGCCCGCACCCAGCCTGGGCATCTTGTGGAGGAGGCGCTGTGAGCAGCGACCCGTCGTGGGGCCGCGTCGATGAGGCGGGGACCGTTTACGTGCGTACAGCCGACGGCGAGAAGGTCGTCGGATCGTGGCAGGCAGGCTCCCCGGAGGAAGCGCTCGCCTACTTCACGCGCAAGTACGAGGGCCTGGTCGTGGAGATCAGCCTCCTGGAGCGGCGTGTGAAGACCACCGACCTGTCCACCAAGGACGCCACGACCGCGATCGAGCATCTGCGGGAGCAGGTCGACGCCCACCATGCCGTAGGCGACCTGGACGCGCTCGGCAGGAGGCTCGACGCCCTCACGGAGGCGGTGGAGAAGCGCCGCGAGGAGCGCAAGGCGGAGAAGGCACAGCAGAACGAGCGTGCCCGCCGCTCCAAGGAGGAACTGGTCGCCGAGGCCGAGGAGTTGGCGCAGAGCGAGCAGTGGCGCTCGGCGGGTGAGCGGCTGCGCGCCCTGGTGGAGAACTGGAAGCGCTTGCCCCGGCTGGACCGCAAGACCGACGACGAGCTGTGGCGCCGCTTCTCCCACGCCCGTTCGGCGTTCTCCAAGCGCCGCAAGGCCCACTTCGCTCAGCTCGACGCGCAGCGCGAAGAGGCCCGCCAGCGCAAGGAGAAGCTGGTGGCGGAGGCGCAGGCGCTCTCCGACTCCCGTGAGTGGGGCCCCACCGCCGCCAAGTACCGCGATCTGATGCAGGAGTGGAAGGCCGCGGGCCGCGCCCAGCGGGAGCACGAGGAGGACCTGTGGCAGCGGTTCCGCAGCGCGCAGGACGTCTTCTTCCAGGCGCGCAGCGAGGTCTTCGCCGAGCGGGACGTCGAGCAGCGGGAGAACCTGGCACGCAAGGAGGAGCTCGCCGCGGAGGCGGAGAAGCTGCTTCCCGTCACCGACCTCAAGTCGGCGCGCAGCGCGTTCCGCGGTCTCAACGAACGCTGGGACGCGGTGGGTCATGTGCCCCGTGACGCGCGGGCCCGCATCGAGGGCCGTATGCACGCGGTGGAGCGGGCGATCCAGGAGGCCGAGGAGGCCGAGTGGCGCCGCACGAACCCCGAGGCGCGGGCGCGGGCGGCGGGACTGACCGGGCAGTTGCAGGACGCGGTGGACAAGCTGCGCGGCCAGGCCGAGAAGGCCCGCGCTGCGGGGAACACCGCGAAGGCGGAGAAGCTGGAGAAGGAGCTGGCGGGGCGGCAGGAGCTGCTGGACCAGGCGATGAAGGGCCTGGAGGAGTTCGGAGGCTGACCGGCCGGCGTCAGGCGGTCCCGGTCCGTTCCGTCGGTCGGGTCGGTCTGTTTGGTTTCGGGTGCGCCGCGTGGAGGCACGCGGCGCTCCGGTCTTTCCGGGGCCGAACTCGCCGCGTACGCGCGGCAGTCGGCGACGCGGGCGGTCCTCAGGAGGGCCGTCGTGCGGACGTCACGCGGTAGACGTCGTAGACGCCCTCCACGCTGCGCACCGCCTTCAGCACATGTCCCAGATGCTTCGGGTCGCCCATCTCGAAGGTGAAGCGGGAGGTGGCGACACGGTCGCGCGAGGTCTGGACGGCTGCCGAAAGGATGTTGACGTGCTGGTCGGAGAGGATGCGCGTCACATCCGACAGCAGCCGTGAGCGGTCGAGCGCCTCGACCTGAATGGCGACGAGGAAGACCGACGACTGGCTGGGCGCCCACTCGACCTCGATGATCCGCTCGGGCTCCTTCGTCAGCGAGTCGACGTTGACGCAGTCCGTACGGTGCACGGAGACGCCGTTGCCCCGGGTGACGAAGCCGATGATGGGGTCGCCCGGCACCGGCGTACAGCAGCGCGCGAGCTTGACCCACACGTCGTCGACGCCCTTGACGACGACGCCCGGATCGGAGTTCGCCCGCCGCTTGGCGCGGCGCGCGGCCGACGGCATCGGCGGTGCCGTCTCGGCGAGGTCCTCGTTCGCGGCGTCCTCGCCGCCGAGGGACTGCACAAGCTTCTGTACGACGCTCTGCGCCGAGATGTGCCCCTCGCCGATGGCCGCGTAGAGGGCGGAGATGTCCGCGTAGCGCATCTCGTGGGCGAGGGTGACGAGGGAGTCGCCGGTGAGGATGCGCTGGATCGGCAGGTTCTGCTTGCGCATCGCGCGGGCGATGGCGTCCTTGCCCTGCTCGATGGCCTCGTCGCGGCGTTCCTTCGTGAACCAGGCGCGGATCTTGTTACGGGCACGGGGCGACTTCACGAAGCCGAGCCAGTCGCGGGAGGGCCCGGCGCCCGGGGACTTGGAGGTGAAGACCTCGACGGTGTCGCCGTTGTCGAGCGTCGACTCCAGCGGTACGAGGCGGCCGTTGACGCGTGCGCCGATGGTGCGGTGTCCGACCTCGGTGTGTACGGCGTAGGCGAAGTCGACGGGTGTGGCCTCCGCGGGCAGCGCGATCACGTCGCCCTTGGGCGTGAAGACGAAGACCTCGTTGCGGGAGAGGTCGAAGCGCAGCGACTCCAGGAACTCGCCCGGGTCCTCGGTCTCCTTCTGCCAGTCGAGCAACTGCCGCAGCCACGACATGTCGTTGACGTGCTCGTCGCCCTTGCCGGTGCCCTTGGGCACGTCCGTACGGACCTTGGAGGCCCCTGCGACGGCCTGCTGCTTGTACTTCCAGTGCGCTGCGATGCCGTACTCGGCGCGCCGGTGCATGTCGAAGGTGCGGATCTGGAGTTCGACGGGCTTGCCGCCCGGCCCGATGACCGTCGTGTGCAGCGACTGGTACATGTTGAACTTCGGCATCGCGATGTAGTCCTTGAACCGGCCGGGGACCGGATTCCAGCGGGCGTGGACGGTGCCCAGCGCGGCGTAGCAGTCGCGGACGGTGTCCACCAGGACGCGGATGCCGACCAGATCGTAGATCTCCGCGAAGTCCCGGCCGCGGACGATCATCTTCTGGTAGACGCTGTAGTAGTGCTTGGGGCGGCCGGTGACGGTGGCCTTGATGCGGGCGGCCCGCAGATCCGCCTGGACCTCGTCGGTGACGACTGCCAGATACTCGTCCCGTTTGGGCGCCCGCTCGGCCACGAGGCGCACGATCTCGTCGTACATCTTGGGGTAGAGGATCGCGAACGCGAGGTCCTCCAGCTCCCACTTGATGGTGTTCATGCCGAGCCGGTGCGCCAGCGGCGCGAAGATCTCCAGGGTCTCGCGGGCCTTCTGCTCCTGCTTGGCCCGCTTGAGATAGCGCATCGTGCGCATGTTGTGCAGCCGGTCGGCGAGCTTGATGACGAGGACCCTGGGGTCCTTCGCCATGGCAACGACCATCTTGCGTACGGTCTCGGCCTGCGCTGCCTCGCCGAACTTGACCTTGTCGAGCTTGGTGACGCCGTCCACGAGGAGGGCGACCTGTTCGCCGAAGTCCCGGCGGAGAGTGTCGAGTCCGTACTCGGTGTCCTCGACGGTGTCGTGCAGCAGGCCCGCCATGAGCGTCGCCGGGTCCATGCCCAGCTCGGCGAGGATGGTGGTGACGGCGAGGGGGTGGGTGATGTACGGGTCGCCGCTCTTGCGCTTCTGGCCGCGGTGCCAGCGCTCGGCGACCTGGTAGGCGTGCTCGATCTGGCGGAGGGTCGCGGACTCGATCTTCGGGTCGTTGCCGCGGACTATCCGCAGCAGGGGCTCCAGCACGGGATTGAAGGGGCTGGACCGTTGCACGCCCAGGCGCGCGAGCCGGGCCCGTACGCGGTTGGAGGAGCCGGAGCGGCCGGAGACGCCGGAGACGGCGCGGGCCGGGGCCACCCGCTCGCTGTGCGCCTTCCCGGAGGTGACCTGGGCGGGGGCGACCTGTGCGGGGGCGGCTACGGGGTGCTCACCGGCCGCGGCGCCGGCGGTGCCTGGACCGCTCTCCGGGGTGCCCGCGCTGATGGGACCCTGCCCGTCGGGGGCCGCCCCGTCGCCGTTGTCACCGGACTTGCCGCGTCCGCCGCGCTGCGAACCCGCCGCGCCACGGGACCCACGGCGCTCACCGGGGCCCGCCGCCTTGCCGGGGCCGCCGCCGCTCGCGACGCCTTCGCCCTCCTGAGGCAGCTCGTCCCGTGCCGCGGCGAGAGCGCCGGGCCCGCCGGGCTCGGCGTCATGACGCTGTGCCGCAGTGTACGGCTGGGCCTCGTCTGGCAAGAGCACTCCTCGTTGGACCCCAGGTCGGACTGCCATGGTATCGACCACGGGGGCGACCCCGCCCACGGCCGCTGGTGGGGCACAGCACGAAGGCGGTCACCCGCGTCTCCTGGGGAGAACGTACCGGGTGACCGCCTCGCGGCAGTCTCTCGTGGTCAGACCGTGACCAAGGCGTCCAGCGGGGCGTCGCGCAGCGCGGGCTTCAGCCTGTCCCGGCCGCCGAGGAAGCCGAGTTCCATCAGGACGGCGATCCCGGTGACGTGCGCACCCGCCCTGCGGACGAGCTGGAGCGACGCCTCGGCTGTGCCTCCGGTGGCCAGCACGTCGTCGATGATCAGCACCCGGTCCTCGGAGGCGAGGTCCTCGGCGTGCACCTCCATCTCGGCGGTGCCGTACTCCAGCTCGTAGGACTGGGCGAGGGTGGCACCTGGCAGCTTGCCGGCCTTGCGTACGGGGACGAAGCCCAGGCCCGCGCTTACCGCCACGGGGGCGGCGAGGATGAAGCCCCGTGCCTCCAGGCCGACGACCTTGGTGGCTCCGCGCTGTACGCAGATGTCCGCGAGGGTCTCGGTGAGCACCTTGAACGCCTCGGGGTCGGCGAGCAGCGGCGTGATGTCCTTGAACATCACGCCCGGGACCGGATAGTCCGCCACATCGCGGATGCGGCCGAGCAGGAGGTCGCGTACGCCTGCTGGGACGGTCGCCTCTGGATCGCTCGTGCTGCTGCTTGTCACGCGTTCACCTGCGCTTTCCGGATGGGCGGTTGCGGCTGCGGTTACGGGAGGAGGGCTGCCGGCGCTGGGCTCGTGCACCGGCGGCTTCGTTCCGCCCGCGGGGGCCGACGACTCCGGCCGCGGCCGTGGCGGGGTCGACCTGAACGCTGCCGTGCCCCGGGCCCGGGACGCCGTCCTCAGGGCCGGTGCCGTCCGGGCCGTCGTCCCCGAAGTCGTCCTGGGCCTCACGGCCCTCGTTCTTGGCCCGCTTCGCATGTACGCGCCTGGCCAGCGCCTTCATCTGCGGCTCGCGCTCCTTGAAGTCGGCGACGAGCGGAGTGGCGATGAAGATCGACGAGTACGCGCCCGCTGCCAGGCCGACGAAGAGGGAGAGGGCGATGTCGTTGAGCATGCCGCCGCCGAGGAGACCGCCGCCGATGAAGAGCAGACCGGCTACGGGGAGCAGCGCCACGACGGTGGTGTTGATGGAGCGCACCAGCGTGGAGTTGATGCTGCGGTTGGCGATCTCGCTGAAGGTGTAGCGGGTCTGCTTGGTGACGTTGCGACTGCTCTCTCTGAGGCTGTCGAAGACGACGACCGTGTCGTAGAGCGAATAACCGAGGATGGTGAGCAGACCGATGACGGTGCCCGGTGTGACCTCGAAGCCGACGAGCGAATAGATGCCGACGGTGATGGTGATGTCGTGGACCAGCGCGATGAGCGCCGCCAGGGCCATTCGCCATTCGAAGGCGATCGCCAGATAGATCACCACGAGGACCATGAAGATCCCCAGACCCAGCCAGGCCTTGTTGGCGATCTGCTCGCCCCAGCTAGGGCCGACGAGCTGGGTGTCGATGTCGTTGCCCTCGACCTTGAGGTCGCCGGCGATGCTCTCCTTCACCTCGCTCGACTTGGCCGTGTCGAGGCCGGCGATCTGGATGCGCATGCCGCCGTTGCCCAGCTTCTGGACGATCGCCTGGTGCCCGGACTCCTGCTCGGCGATCTCCTTCGTATGAGTGACCGTGGCCGAGGTCTTGGGCGTGGTCAGGACCGCGCCGCCCTCGAACTCGATGCCCATGTTGAGCCCGCGCACGACCAGTCCGACGATCGCCGTGATCGTGATGAGGATGGAGATGCCGTACCAGAGCTTGCGGTGGCCGATGAAGTCGTAGCCGACGTCACCGCGGTAGAGCCGGGCACCGATGTTGCCGAGTCGCGACATCTCAGGCCTCCTTCGGGTCGGTGCGGACGGCGGACGCGCGTCGGCCGCGGCGCAGTGGGGGTTTGGCGCCGAGCCTTCTCGGGTCGAGACCCGACCACGGGTGGCCGCTGGAGAAGAACCTCGTACGGGCGAGCAGCGTCATCAGCGGCTTCGTGAAGAAGAAGACCACGACGATGTCGAGCAGCGTGGTCAGTCCGAGCGTGAACGCGAAGCCCTGGACCTTTCCGACGGTGACGATGAAGAGCACCGCGGCGGCGAGGAACGACACGAAGTCGGACACCAGGATCGTGCGCCGGGCGCGCGGCCAGCCCCGCTCGACGGCGGGCCGCAGCGTACGGCCCTCGCGGATCTCGTCACGGATGCGTTCGAAGTAGACGATGAAGGAGTCCGCGGTGATGCCGATGGCGACGATCGCACCGCACACGGCCGGGAGGTTCAGCGCGAAGCCGATCGCCGGGCCGAGCAGCGACATGATCGTGTACGTCAGTACCGCGGAGACCAGGAGGCTGAGGATCGCGATGAACGACAGCCCCCGGTAGTACGCCACGAGGTAGACGACGACGAGCGCGAGCCCGATGGCGCCCGCGATGAGGCCGGCTTGGAGCTGGTCGCTGCCGAGCGCGGGGGTCACGGTCGTGACGTCCGACTCCTCGAACGTCAGCGGCAGCGCGCCGTAGGAGAGGATGTTGCCCAGCTCCTGCGCGGACTCCTGGGTGAAGCTGCCGGAGATCTCCGCGTTGGACGACAGCCGCTGGCTGACGGAGGGAGCGGAGACGACCTCGCCGTCGAGGGCGATGGCGAACTGGTTCTGCGGCTGCTGCTTCTTGGCGAGCTTGCCCGTGGTGTCGCCGAAGTCGTCGGAGCCCTTGCTGTCGAAGGACATCGTGACGATCCACTGGCCGCGCTGCTGGTCGAACTGGGCCTTGGCGTCGGTGACGTTCTTGCCTTCGACGCCGACCGGGCCGAGCACGTACTTGACCTTCTCCTTGGC
The DNA here is from genome assembly GCF_022524345.1 of Streptomyces marispadix. Lineage (NCBI taxonomy): Bacteria > Bacillati > Actinomycetota > Actinomycetes > Kitasatosporales > Streptomycetaceae > Streptomyces > Streptomyces marispadix. The sequence goes on from NZ_JAKWJU010000002.1 coordinate 409,211, forward strand.
GTCGCACGCGAGGACCGGCTCGCTCGACTTCGCCGCGGAGGCCCGCTCGCTGACCTTGGCCTTGGCCTGCTTGCTGTTGCAGTCAAGCTTCTGGAGCTTCTTCGCCAGCTCCGGCGGGACGCCGGGCGGCTGCTGTTGCTGCGGGGGCGTGGTGGGCGGCGGCGTGGACTTGTCCGGCTTGGGGGTCGGCTTGTCGTCGGCGGGGGCGGCCTTCGCCTTCAGCCCGTCCGTCACGGCACGGCCCTGATCGCTCTGGCCGCCCTGACTGTCCTGGCCGCTCTGCTGTCCCTCGGTGCCGCCCGGTTTGTCGCCCGTCTGCGGCGACTTGGAGGGGGACTTCGAGGGTGACTGCGACGGCTGCTGCTGCGGCGGCTTGGGCTGCTTGGTGGTCGGCGCATACGTCAGCACCGGGCGGAAGGCCAACTTGGCGGTCGTACCGACCTGTTCACGGGCCTGCTTCTCATTGGTGCCGCGGGGGATGTTGGCGATGATGTGCCGGTCGCCCTGGGTCTGGACCTCGGCCTCCGAGACGCCCAGACCGTTGACGCGCCGCTCGATGATGCCCACGGCGGTGTTCATGTTGGTCTGGTTGATCGCGTTCGGCTTCCCCGGCTGGTTCTTGGCCTCGAGGGTGATGCTCGTGCCACCCGCGAGATCGATGCCCAGCCGGGGCGTGCTGTGGCCGGAGAGGAACATCCCCCCGGTCAGGCCCACCATGGCCAGCAGGATCAGAAACAGCGAACGCCATGGTTTCGCGTGTGCGCCCGGGCTCCTGCGGCCTTTCTTCGGTGCTGCCACCTTCTCGTCTCTCCTGTCCCAGCAGCCGGTGCCGGACCCAGGAGTCGAGTGGGGCCGCCACGCGGCGCACAGATGGTCTGCGGACGTGCTCCGCCGCCGGGCCCGGTCAGTGGCCCGGCGGCGCCGACCTTACTCGGAGTCGGTGCCCTTGCGCTTGGCATCCTCGGGCTGGGCGTCATCCTTGGCCGGCTTGTCCTTCGCGTCCGTCGCCGCCTCCTTGGCGTCACCGGCGTCCGCGGTGTCCTCGCCGTCGTCGCTGCCGGACTTGGCGAAGTCGACCTTGGAGCCCTCGGCATCGTCGTCGTCCGAGGTGAGGGCCGAGGCGTCGTCGGGCACGACGGCGTCGATCGCGTCGTCGGCGGGCGTGCCGTTGACGATCCGCTCGTACTCCTCCTGCTCGAGTACGGCGCCTACGGCGTTCTTGGCGTAGAGGGCATGGGTGCCGGGAGCAACCTCAAGGAGGACCGTGTCGTCGCGGATCTCCTTGACGGTGGCGTACATGCCCCCGATCGTGCGGACACCGGTGCCCGGCGTCATCTGGTCACGCATCTGGGCTGCCTGACGCTGCTTGTTCTTGGCGGACCGGGTCATCAGGAACATCGCCCCGATGAGCACGATGAAAGGGAGGAGAGTAACGATATTCACGGCGGGAGAAAGTCCTTCGCACGACCGCCTTCGGCGGCCTGGATTTCGGGGTGGGCGTGCCGCCCTTGAAGGGACGGCGTCGGCGGAGTCTAAGCGAGCCCTCGCCAATGGAACAACGTCAAGAGTGCCACGGGGGTTCCTGGACGGATCCTCACCTACGGGTCACTCTCCGAACAACCCCTGCTGGCCCGTGGCCGCCGCCGGGTCCGCAGGGTGCCCGGCCTGCGGCGGACGGGCCAGGCCCAGGTGGTCCCACGCCGCCGGGGTGGCCACGCGGCCGCGCGGTGTACGGGCCAGCAGACCCTCCCTTACGAGGAAGGGCTCGGCCACCTCCTCCACGGTCTCCCGTTCCTCCCCCACAGCGACCGCCAGCGTGGAGAGGCCGACGGGGCCGCCGCCGAAGAGTTTCACCAGGGCGCCGAGGACGGCGCGGTCGAGCCTGTCGAGTCCGCGTTCGTCCACCTCGTAGACGCCGAGGGCGCGGGAGGCGATCTCGCGGTCGATGGCGCCGTCGGCCTTGACCTGGGCGTAGTCGCGCACCCTGCGCAGCAGGCGGTTGGCGATGCGGGGTGTGCCTCGGGAGCGGCCGGCGATCTCGGCGGCTCCCTCGGCGTCGGTACGTACGTCCAGCAGGCGGGCGGAGCGGTGGACGACCTGCTCCAGTTCGGCCGGTTCGTAGAACTCCATGTGCGCGGTGAAGCCGAACCTGTCGCGCAGCGGCGGCGGCAGCAGCCCGGCGCGAGTGGTGGCGCCGACCAGGGTGAAGGGCGGCAGCTCCAGCGGGATGGCGGTGGCGCCGGGGCCCTTGCCGACGATCACGTCGACTCGGAAGTCCTCCATCGCCATGTAGAGCATCTCCTCGGCGGGCCGCGACATCCGGTGGATCTCGTCGAGGAAGAGGATCTCGCCCTCCTGGAGCGAGGAGAGGATCGCGGCGAGGTCCCCGGCGTGCTGGATGGCAGGGCCCGAGGTGATGCGGATCGGGGCGCTCATCTCCGCCGCGATGATCATGGAGAGGGTGGTCTTGCCGAGGCCGGGAGCCCCCGAGAGCAGTACGTGGTCGGCGGTGCCCTGCCGCTGGCGGGCCGCCTTCAGTACGAGGTCGAGCTGCTCGCGCACCTTGGACTGGCCGATGAATTCGCTCAGTTCCTTGGGGCGCAGCGCGGCCTCGACGGCGCTCTCGTCGGTCTCGGCCTCGGGACCGACGAGGCGGTCGCCGGCGTCGTACGACTCGGGCCGCCCGGACTCGTCCCCTCCGTGCGCTGCGTTTTCGCCGTACTCGTCGCTGGTCATGGCGCCTGCCTCCGGCCGTGGTGGTGCCCGCTGCCGAGCGCGTGAGGGCGGGCGTACGGGCGCAAGGCCGCCGCGAGTGTCTCCGTGACCGTGCGCATGCCGGCGGCCGTGGTGCCCGTAGTGATCGTGCCGCCCCTGCTCAAGCCCAGTCCCGAGCCCATGCCCCTACGTGTGCTCGTCCCCGCTCGCGTGCCGCGGTCGTCATGCCGTGTCGTCCCGCTCTGAGCCGCCCTCATCTCACCGGGCCCGGTTCAGGGTCTGGAGCGCGGCGCGCAGCAGTTGCGGTACGGGCGGCTCGGCACCGGAGGCCGCCGCCTCCTCGGCCTGCGGGGCGACCGCCGCCACCGCCTCGTCGGCCTCACGCGTCGCATACCCCAACCCGACGAGTGCGGAGTGCAGTTGGCCGCGCCAGCCGCCGCCGTGCGCTCCGCCCGCGGCCTGCCCTGGTAGGGCGGCGGACGCGGCCGTCAGCGGTTCGCCGAGGCGGTCCTTCAACTCCAGCAGAAGCTTCTGCGCGCCCTTCTTCCCGATGCCGGGCACCGCTGTCAGCGCCTTCTCGTCGCCGCTGGACACAGCGGCACGCAACGCGTCGGGCGAGTGCACGGCAAGCATCGCCTGTGCCAGACGCGGGCCGACTCCGCTCGCCGTCTGGAGCAACTCGAAGGTCTGGCGGGCGTCTTCGTCCTCGAAGCCGTACAGGGTCAGCGAGTCCTCCCGTACGACGAGGGAGGTGGCCAGCTTGGCGTGGTGCCCGACGCGGAGCTGCGCGAGCGTGCCCGGCGTGCACTGCACGGCCATGCCCACGCCGCCGACCTCGACCACCGCGGCGTCGGGAGCGAGCGAGGCGACGGTGCCGGAGACGAAGGCGATCATCGGGCGGTGCCTTTCGGAGCTGCGGTGCCTTCAGGGGCTGTGGAGCCTCGGGGGCCTGTGCTGCCGTTGGGGGCCTGCGTGCCCTTCGCGGCCCGGGACGGCGCGGAGCGTTTCGCGAACTCCTGTGCCTGGGACCGGGCTTGGGCCCGGGCGAGGGCCGACTGCCCCGTATGCGCCTGCTGCTGGAGCTGCTTGAGCCGCTGCTGCGCGGGCACCCGCCAGATGTGGCAGACGGCGAGCGCCAGTGCGTCGGCCGCGTCCGCGGGACGCGGCGGCGCGTCGAGGCGCAGCAGCCGCATCATCATGGTGCCGATCTGCTGCTTGTCGGCCCTGCCCGTGCCGGTGACGGCGGCCTTGACCTCGCTGGGCGTGTGCATCTCGACGGGCAGTCCACGGCGTGCCGCGCACAGCATCGCGACCGCTGCGGCCTGGGCCGTGCCCATCACCGTACGGACGTTGTGCTGGCTGAACACCCGCTCCACGGCGACCGCTTCGGGCTCATGCCGCTCCAGCCACTCCTCTATGCCCTGCTCGATGAGCACGAGGCGCTCCGGGACGGCGACGTCCGACGGGGTACGCACCACGCCCGCTGCCCTCATCGTCAGCGGCCTGCCGGCGGTCCCCTCGACGACCCCGAGGCCGCAGCGGGTCAGACCCGGGTCGACTCCGAGCACACGCACGCCCGTCCTCCTCGCTCGCGGTTGCGGCTGCGACATGTTCCCGCAGGTTATCCGCAGGCACCGACAATCCCGCCGCGCCTGGGCGCGCCCGCAGGCCCGACTGCCCGTGTTCCGTGCGCAGTCGGCCGTCAAAGACCCGCGGACACACCCGACGTCGTACGGCAGGGCGGCAGGCACGGCAGCACAACGGGCACGGCGAAGAAGGACGGGGCTCAGGCGGCGACGCCGTGGCTCAGGCGTCGACCTTCGCCATGACCTCGTCGGCGACGTCGAAGTTGGCGAAGACGTTCTGCACGTCGTCGCTGTCCTCCAGTGCGTCGATCAACTTGAAGATCTTCCGCGCGCCTTCCTCCTCCAGCGGGACCTGCACGCTGGGAAGGAAGCTGTTGTCGGCCGACTCGTAGTCGATGCCCGCGTCGACGAGTGCGGTACGCACCGCGACCAGGTCGGTGGCCTCGCTGATGACCTCGAAGTTCTCGCCCAGGTCGTTGACTTCCTCGGCGCCCGCCTCCAGCACCGCCGCCAGCACGTCGTCCTCGGAGAGTCCGTCGTCGCCCTTGGGGACGATGACGACGCCCTTGCGGTTGAACAGATAGGAGACGGAGCCGGGGTCGGCCATGGAGCCGCCGTTGCGCGTCATCGCGACCCGTACATCCGACGCGGCGCGGTTGCGGTTGTCCGTCAGGCACTCGATGAGGACGGCGACGCCGTTCGGCCCGTAGCCCTCGTACATGATCGTCTCGTAGTCGGCGCCGCCGGCCTCCAGGCCCGCGCCGCGCTTGACCGCGCTGTCGATGTTCTTGTTCGGGACGGAGCTCTTCTTCGCCTTCTGGATGGCGTCGTAGAGGGTCGGGTTGCCGTCCGGGTCGGCACCGCCCGTACGGGCCGCGACTTCGATGTTCTTGATCAGCTTGGCGAAGAGTTTGCCGCGCTTGGCATCGATCACGGCCTTCTTGTGCTTGGTGGTTGCCCACTTAGAGTGGCCGGACACAGCCTCGCTCCTTCGACGTCACCGACATGAACCAACCCGGAGATCCTACCGTCAGCCGCCGGGGGCGCCGACCGCCCCACCAGGCCGCACGCGATCCCCGGCGCGGCCCCTGCCGGTCCTGACAAGGCGGGCACTCACCGCGCCCGTTCAGGCACGCGCGGTGCGCACCGTCTCCACGAACATCGCGTGCACCCGGTGGTCGCCGGTGAGTTCGGGGTGGAAGGACGTGGCGAGCAGCGCGTCCTGGCGCACCGCGACGGTGTGCCCGTCGTGTACGGCGAGGATCTCGGCGCGCTCCCCGGTCGACTCCACCCAGGGCGCCCTGATGAACACCCCTTCGACGGGGCCGCCTTCGACGCCCTTGACGTCGAGGGGCGCCTCGAAGGACTCGTTCTGACGGCCGAAGGCGTTGCGACGGACGATCATGTCGATTCCGCCGACGGTCTCCTGCTCGGGCCGCCGCGCAGGAGCGCCGGAGCCGCCCGAGGGCTCGCCTTCGAAGACCGGCGAGGGGTCGAGGATCTTGTCGGCGAGCAGGATCATCCCCGCGCAGGAGCCATAGGCGGGCATGCCCGCCCGCACCCGCTCGCGCAGCGGCTCCATCAGGCCGAAGGCGACGGCCAGTTTGGCGATCGTCGTCGACTCGCCGCCGGGCACGACCAGGCCGTCGACCTCCGCGAGTTCCTCGGGCCGCCGCACCGCGACGGGGCGCGCGCCCGCCGCGGTGAGCGCGGTGAAGTGCTCGCGGACGTCGCCCTGTAGGGCGAGTACGCCGACGGCGGGTGCGGTCACTGACAGGGGCCTCTCGTACGGGAGTTGTGTTGCGGAAGTCTCGTCACGGCGTGTGCGGCGTCCCGCCGAGGCGGTGGACGGGCCGGGCCGCCGGGGCCGCAGCCGTCACCAGCCGCGTGAGGCGTAGCGCTCGCCCTCGGGCAGGGTGTCGCAGTTGATGCCGACCATGGCCTCGCCGAGTCCGCGCGACGCATCGGCGATGATCTTCGGGTCGTCGTAGAAGGTCGTCGCCTTGACGATGGCGGCGGCGCGCTTCGCCGGGTCGCCCGACTTGAAGATCCCGGAGCCCACGAAGACGCCCTCGGCGCCGAGTTGACGCATCAGCGCGGCGTCCGCGGGGGTGGCGACACCTCCCGCGGAGAAGAGCACCACCGGCAGCTTGCCCAGCTCGGCGACCTCCCTGACCAGTTCGTACGGCGCACGCAACTCCTTGGCGGCGGCGTACAGTTCGTGGCCGTCGAGCGACTTGAGCCTGCCGATGTCGCCGTTGATCTGGCGCATGTGGCGTACGGCTTCGACGACGTTGCCGGTGCCGGCCTCGCCCTTGGAGCGGATCATGGCGGCGCCCTCGGAGATGCGCCGCAGGGCCTCGCCGAGGTTGGTGGCTCCGCACACGAACGGGGTGGTGAAGGCGAACTTGTCGCTGTGGTTGACCTCGTCGGCCGGGGTGAGGACCTCGGACTCGTCGATGTAGTCGACGCCCAGCGCCTGGAGGAGCTGGGCCTCCACGAAGTGGCCGATTCGGGACTTGGCCATCACGGGGATGGTGACGGCCTCGATGATCCCCTCGATCATGTCCGGGTCGGACATGCGCGCGACGCCGCCGTCCTTGCGGATGTCCGCGGGGACGCGCTCCAGGGCCATGACCGCGACGGCACCGGCGTCCTCGGCGATCTTCGCCTGCTCCGGTGTCACGACGTCCATGATCACGCCGCCCTTGAGCTGTTCGGCCATGCCGCGCTTGACGCGGGCGGTGCCGGTGGCGGGGGCCTGGGCGGCGGTGGCGGTGGCGGCAGAGGCGGAAGACGGGGTGGACACGTATGACCTCACTCGACGGTAAAAGTACGACAGGACCATGGTAGGTCCGTTCCATACACCGTCCCGGAGAGGGGTGGCCTTGGAAAAGGGCCAATTCCGCTGCGGTGGACTGGGGGCGGGGCGTTGTGGCCTTACGTGACCGCCGGGCCACAGGCTGCTCAACGGACCGCCGGGGGCCGCACCCCGCGCCGTCTCCCAGGGTCTCCGTCGCCCCGATCTCCCTTACGCCGGCGCCCCGTTGCCCCGGTCCGCGAGCGCCGGCGGCGGCTCGTCGTCCATCTCGAAGGCCAGCGGGAACGGTGCGTACCCGGCCAGCCGCAGCCAGCGCACGGTGCGATGGCGGCGCAGCGCGCGAGCGGCCCGCACGGCGTCGTTGTGGAAGCGCCGCGCCATCGGCACCCGCCGTACGGCCGCCGCGAGTTCGCTCGCCGCCTCCTCACCGCCCGGCGCGGCCCGTACGGCCTCGACCTGCGTGCTCTCGTCGAATACCGCGCGCAGCGCCTGGCTCAGCTCGCTCTCGGCGACCTCACGCTGTTCCTCGGCGGCCTGACGGGCGTCGTGCGCGGCCTGGTACAGGACCATCGACGCGGCCGGATCGAGGACTCCGGCGGTGGCCAACTCCTGGGCGATGGAAGCCCGTCGGAGGAGCTGGGCGTCGAGCGCCGCCCGTGCCGCGTCGATGCGGGCGTGCAGCCGGTCGAGCCGTCCGGCCGTCCAGCTCAGATAGACGCCGACGAGGAGCACCGCCACGGCAAGCAGGATCAAGGTGGTCATCGTGGGCATGGCTTCCGCGCTCTCCCTCGTTCACCGGCCGGCGGCACGGCGGCGTCGCCGGTCACGGGCGTCATCGGTAACGGTCGGCATCGGTAACGGTCGGCATCGGTAACGGTCGGCATCGATCACGAGCGGCATGGATCTCGGGCGCCGTCGGTCACGGCGTCATCGGTGGGCGGCATCAGTCACGGGCAAGGCCGAAGCGGGCGAGGAATCCGATGCGTTCGTCGGGTGCTACCGCTGCCGCCCCGTCGGTGACGGTCTCGTAGACGGCGAGGATGTCGGCGCCCACGGTCGACCAGTCGAAGCGGCGTACATGGCGGCTCCCGTACGCACGAAGTGCCGCCCGGCGCTCCGGGTCGGTCAGCAGCCGCACGGCGGCGTCCGCGAGCGCGTCCGCGTCCTCGCTGGGGAACAGCTCGCCCGCCTCTCCCCCGTCGAGCACCTGCGCGAAGGCGTCCAGGTCGCTGGCGAGCACGGGGGCGCCCGCGGACATCGCCTCGACGAGGATGATCCCGAACGACTCGCCCCCGGTGTTGGGCGCCACGTAGAGATCGACGCTGCGGAGCAGCCGCGCCTTGTCCTCGTCGCTGATCATGCCGAGGAACTCAACGCGCCCTCGCACGCCTTCGGGCAGCTCCTCCACGGCCTCGTCCTCGTCGCCGCGTCCCGCGACCAGCAGCCGTGTGTCCGGAAGCGATTCGAGGATGCGCGGCAGCGCCCTCATCACCACGGGAAGTCCCTTGCGGGGCTCGTCGATCCGTCCGATGAAGCCGATGGTGCCGCCCTGCCACTCCGCCTTGGGCTCCGCGCGTGCGAAGAAGTCGACGTCGACGCCGTTGGGGATGACGACGGCGTCGCCGCCGAGGTGCTCGACGAAGGTGCGGCGCGCGTACTCGCTGACCGCGATCCGTGCGCTGATCTTCTCCAGCGCGGGCTGGAGGATCGGATACGCCGCGATCATCGCCCGCGAGCGGGGGTTGGAGGTGTGGAAGGTGGCGACGATCGGCCCCTGCGCGGCCCAGCAGGTGAGCAACGCGAGGGAGGGAGTGGCCGGTTCGTGGATGTGCAGCACGTCGAAGGCGCCCTCGTGCACCCAGCGCCTGACGCGTGCCGCGGACAGGAAGCCGAAGTTGAGGCGTGCCACGGAGCCGTTGTAGGGCACGGGCACGGCACGCCCCGCCGACACGACGTACGGCGGCAGCGGCGTCTCGTCGTCGGACGGCGCCAGTACGGACACCTCGTGCCCGGCGGCGTCGAGATGCTCCGCCAGGTCGCGCACGTGGAACTGGACGCCGCCCGGCACGTCCCAGGAGTACGGGCAGACGATCCCGACCCTCATCGCTCGCGGTCCTCCCCTGGGGCGGTGCGGCGCCCGGAGGCACGCTCGTCGACGTGAGCCGCCTCAGCGTCGGACCCGGCCGCGCCCGCCGTGCCGTCGCCCGAAGTGCCGCAGTTCGCGGGGCCGCTGTTCGCCGGACCACTGCCCGAAGTGCCGCTGCCCGCCGGGCCGTTCGCCGCCGGGCCGTCTCCCTCCGTAGCGACCGGCGCTGAGTCGGCCGCCGGGCCGTCCCCCGTACCGCCGTGCGGCTCCCCCGCCCCCTCCCGCACCGGCAGGTCCGAGAGCCACAGCCGCTGAAGCATGTGCCAGTCCTCCGGATGTCCCGCGATGCCCTCGGCGAAGCGGTCGGCCACGGCCTGGGTCATCGCCGACGTCTTCTCCTCCCGTGTGCCCCGCGAGGGCACCTCGACCGGTGGGTGGACCATCCCCTCCATCCGCGGCGGCTCCTCGTACCAGAGCGTCACCGGCAGCAGCAGCGCCCCGGTCTGCTGGGCGAGCAGCGCGGGCCCCGCGGGCATGCGCGTACGTTCGCCGAAGAAGTCCACCTCGACGCCGGAGGACGACAGATCACGGTCGGCCACCAGGCACACCAGGCCGCCGTCGCGCAGCCGCCGGGCGAGCGTGCCGAAGGCGCTGCCGCCGGAGTGCGGCAGCACCTCCATGCCGAGCCCCTCCCGGTAGGCGACGAAGCGGTCGAAGAGCGATTCGGGCTTGAGGCGTTCGACGACCGTGCTGAAGGGCGTCTTCAGCACGGTCGTCACATACGCGCCCGCCAGATCCCAGTTGGCCAGGTGCGGCAGCGCGAGGATCACGCCGCGGTCCGAGGCGATGCCGTCGGTCAGCCTGCGCAGCTCGTGGATGTGGACGTTGTCCCGTATGTGCGGCTCCTGCCAGGCCGGTAGCCGGAACGACTCCATCCAGTACCGCAGATACGAGCGCATCCCGGCCTGTGACAGCTCCCTGAGGCGCTCGGAGGAGGCCCCTGGCACCACACGCGCCAGGTTCGCCTCAAGCCGGCGTACGCCCTTGCCGCGCTGTCTCCAGGCGGTGTCCGCGATGGAGCGGCCCAGCGCCGCCGCGACCGGTTCCGGAAGCCTGCGCACTCCGGCCCAGCCCAGCCCGTACAGCGAATCGGTCAGCCGCTCGGCGGGAGTGCTGCTCACGCGCCCGTCCCCTCCGCCTCGGCGGCCTCACGCCGTACGGTCACCACCCGCTGCCCGAGAGTCACGAGGCTGCCGAGGGCGACGGCCCACAGAGCGATGGGCAGCAGGACGCCGATGTAGGGGACGCCGAAGGTCGTGAAGCCCGAGAATCCGGCCAGGACCAGGGTGATGACGAGCCGTTCGGCGCGCTCCACAAGGCCGTTGACGTTCACCGGCAGGCCGATGCTCTCGCCTCGGGCCTTGGTGTACGACACGACCTGGCCGCTGGCAAGGCAGAAGATCGTCACCCCGCACATCAGGACGCTGTCGCCGCCGCCCGCGTACCACAGCGCGATGCCGCCGAAGACCGCCGCGTCCGCGACGCGGTCGAGCGTCGAGTCGAGGAAGGCGCCCCAGCGGCTCGAACGCCCGAGCTGCCGGGCCATGTTGCCGTCGACGAGGTCGGAGAAGACGAAGAGCGTGATGACGACGGTGCCCCAGAAGAACTCGCCGAGCGGGTAGAAGACCAGCGCTCCCGCGACCACTCCTCCGGTGCCGATCAGGGTGACCGTGTCCGGGCTCACTCCCAGCCGCAGCAGCATCGTCGCGAATGGGGTGAGGACACGCGTGAAGAACGCACGCGCGTACTTGTTCAGCATGGCCGTCCCGTTGATCGATGGCGGGGCCGGCAGCGGGATGCGCGGCCGGCGGGCCCATGTTAGCCAGGCTCGCAGGCCCCCGGGCCCAGGGTCCACGGGCCGCACTGGCCTACGTATGGACGCGTGCGGAGTGCGGTGGAAAGCTCGAAGTAACGCGGCAAACGCGTCGAAGCCAGACGGACCCAGCAGGTGTCGACCGGAAGGCGGGACACATGGGCGACAAGGCGAGCACACACCCCGGAGCCGCCGGCAGGGCAGCGGCGGCCGACCACCCCTCCAAACTGCGGAACGTGGTACTGGTCGGCCACAGCGGCTCGGGAAAGACCACCCTCGTCGAAGCACTCGCGCTGGCCTCAGGGGCAGTGACGAGAGCCGGCAGGGTGGAGGACGGCGGAACCCTCTCCGACTACGACGAGATCGAGCACCGTCAGCACCGTTCGGTGCAGCTCTCGCTGGTGCCGGTCGAGTGGGAGGGAATCCGGATCAACATACTGGACACCCCCGGATATGCGGATTTCGTCGGGGAGTTGAGGGCCGGTCTGCGTGCGGCGGACGCGGCCCTCTTCGTCGTCTCGGCGGCGGACGGCGTCGACGGCGCGACCCGGCTCGTATGGGAGGAGTGCGCGTCCGTGGGGATGCCGCGGGCGATCGTGGTGACCCATCTCGACGCCGCACGCGCCGACTTCGAGGACATGGTCTCGGTGTGCCAGCGCGAGTTCGGCGGCGAGGACCCCGACGCGGTCATTCCGCTGTATCTGCCGCTGCGCGGCGAGCAGGGCGCCGACGGCCAGGCCCCCGTGGAGGGGCTGCTCGGCCTGCTCTCCCAGCGCGTCTACGACTACTCCTCCGGCACACGTACCGAACGCGACCCCGATCAGGGGCAGTTGCCGCAGATCGAGACCGCCCGCAACAGGCTCATCGAGGGGATCATCTCCGAGAGCGAGGACGAGACCCTCATGGACCGCTACCTCGGCGGTGAGGAGTGCGACATCCAGACCCTGATCAAGGACCTGGAGAAGGCCGTCGCCCGCGGCGTCTTCCACCCGGTGCTCGCGGCGGCCCCGGCCCCCGAGGGCGGGAAGCACGGACTGGGCACCCTGGAGCTGCTGGAACTGATCACGGGCGGTTTCCCCTCCCCGCTGGAACACGAGATCCCCGCCGTCACCACGCCGGAAGGCAAGCCGCAGCCGGCGCTGGCCTGCGATCCCGAAGGGCCGCTGGCCGCCGAGGTAGTCAAGACCTCCTCCGACCCGTATGTGGGCCGCATCTCACTCGTACGTGTCTTCTCCGGCACCCTCCGTCCCGATGAGACCGTGCACGTCTCCGGGCACGGCCTGGAGGACCGGGGCCACGAGGACCACGACGTCGACGAGCGGGTCGGAGCGCTGTCCGCGCCCTTCGGCAAGCAGCAGCGACCGCTGTCGAAGGCCGTCGCGGGCGATCTCGCCTGCGTGGCGAAGCTCAACCGCGCCGAGACCGGCGACACCCTCTCCGCCAAGGACTCCCCGCTGCTGATGGAGCCCTGGCTGATGCCGGACCCGTTGCTTCCGGTCGCCATCGAGGCACACACCAAGGCCGACGAGGACAAGCTCTCGCACGGTCTGTCCCGGCTCGTCGCCGAGGACCCGACGATGCGCCTGGAGCAGAACCCCGACACCCGCCAGCTCGTGCTGTGGTGCCTGGGCGAGGCGCACATGGGCGTCGCGCTGGAGCGGCTGCGCAGCCGCTACGGCGTCAACGTCGACTCCGTACCGCACAAGGTGTCGCTGCGGGAGACCTTCGCCGAGCAGGCGGAGGGCCGCGGACGACACGTCAAACAGTCGGGCGGGCACGGGCAGTTCGCGATCTGCGACATCACCGTCGAGCCGCTGCCCGGCGGTTCGGGCATCGAGTTCGTGGACAAGGTGGTGGGCGGCGCCGTGCCGCGGCAGTTCATCCCGTCCGTGGAGAAGGGCGTAAGGGCACAGGCCGCCAAGGGCGTCGCCGCCGGCTATCCGCTGGTGGACTTCCGGGTGACGCTGCACGACGGCAAGGCCCACTCGGTGGACTCCTCCGACGCGGCCTTCCAGACGGCGGGCGCGCTGGCGCTGCGCGAGTGCGCGGCCAAGGCGCGCATCCATCTGCTGGAGCCCGTCGCGGAGTTGGAGGTCGACGTGGAGGACGAGTACGTGGGCCCCGTGATGAGCGATCTGTCCGGGCGCCGCGGCAAGGTCTCCGGTACCGAGCAGGCATCCGACGGGCACACGCTCGTGAGGGCGCAGATCCCGGAGATCGAGATCAGCCGGTACGCGGTGGAGCTGCGCTCGCTGTCCCACGGGACGGGCCGCTTCGCGCGCTCGTACGCCTGCCATGAGCCGATGCCCCAGCAGTTGGCTGGCAAGATCCTGGAAGCCGCCCAGAACGGCGGCTGACTGCGGCTACGCTGGACAAAGGCACGTGAAGAGGTGTGCCGGCCACGGCAGTTGGGAATGCCGTGGTCGGCACCCGCACGTGTTCGGCACAGCATGCGGGCGGGCAGCGCCGAGGCTTGAGGGAGTGGGGGCTCAGTGGCCGGGTTCGAGGATTTCGAGGGCATCGAGGCCGCGTCCGACTTCAGTCCGGGCGCCCAGGTGCCGCTCTCGGGCTCGGGCGGGCAGACGGCGGCCACGCAGGCCCTGGCCTCCGCGGCGTACCGGGACACCCCGATCACGACTCTCATCGAGGCGAACGACAGCGCGTCCGTGAAGGCGCCGCGCCTGTCGCTTTTCGAGCCGAACCTCGGCGAGGCGTTCTCCCGCGCCGTCCAGGTACGGCTGCTGGGCGGGGCGCGCAAGGCGCTCATCCAGTCCTTCGGCATCGAGCCGCAGACGGTCGTCGAGCACTGCCTGGCCGCCTCCCGGATACGCAAGGACCGCGACACCCGGCTGACCGTGATCATGGTCATCTTCGGGGTGCTGTTCCTGCCGGGCACACTGCTGTGGCTGCTGGCCTTCCAGTTGCGCCGTGCGATAGCGGGCGCGCAGGACAAGCGCATGGGCGCCTTCGGCATGGCCGCCATGGTCGCGCTGGGCGGTCTGGCCGTGGTGTTCATGCTGAAGCTGCCCTTCACCGGCGTCCTCGGCATCTATCTGCGCGCAATGCTGGTCCTGCCCATCGTCGGCTGGCTGTGGGCGAAGCAGGTCTGCGAGCGCTCCGCGAAGCTGCTCCGCGCCCAGTGGGAGCAACTGCTCGGCGGCGGCGGCGTCGGCGCGAAGATCCCCGAGGCCGTACCGCAGGACCCGGGCGACGCGGGCGCCGAGCGCATCCGGCTGGGCCTGGCGAAGCTCAGCGCCGAGCAGGCCAGCAACCTCGTCTACTACGCCGGTCCCAAGGGGATACTCGGCATGGGCACGCGCTGGGGAAGCTGGCAGCTCGCCGAGGAGCTGGTCCCCAAGGACCCCGAGGGCGACATCAACCCGTTCCGCAGTTGGGACGTCGTACGTGCCATCTACGACCAGCTCCGCATGCTGGAGCGAGGCCCGCTGCACACCGGCGGCTTCCCCAAGCCGTCCATACGGCACTGGATCGTCTCCCCCATCGGCGAGGGCGCCAAGGAGGTCTCACGCCCGGAGGGCCAGGAGGTCGAGGGCTACCGCATCAAGGACTTCGAGATACAGCGCATCTGCAACGAGCAGCAGTTCGGCAGCGGCAACAGGCACTATCTCGGCGTCCAGTTCGTGCTCTGGGACGGCCAGTTGGTGATCACGCTGCTGATCACGGTGACGGTGCTGCACCACACGCTGCGCATCGAGGTCACCGGCCACGCGCTGGGGCCCGTACATCCGCTGTTCACGACGAAGCCGTCGGCGAAGACCAAGACGGTCTCCAAGAGCGTGAAGTTCTGGGAGACCAAGGACATCAAGCTGCCGCTGGTGGAGACCAAGGAGGTGGTCCGGCTGGCCGCCCGCGCTCCGCTGACGTGGTTCCCGCCGGTGCTGGACTTCCTCGGCGGCAAGCTGAATCTGCCGGAGCCCTTCGGCCTGCGGCACGCATGGGCGGACAAGCCGTGGCGGCACCGCTTCATGGCCGACGACGCGCTGCGCGCGGCCACGCCGGTGCTGCGGGTGGTGCACTCCGCGGCCATGCGCGTGCTGGACGAGAACGGCTGCGACACCAAGCAGTTCGGCGCCCGTTCGCTCGTGCTCAGCGGCCAGGTGCAGGGCGCCGAGCCGACGAAGGCCGACTCCTACAACGCGTGAACCTGCCGCAGGCGGGCGGCGGTCGAGGCTCGTTCCGTATTCGTATGGGCCCGCGGTCACCGCACCGGCGGGCGCTCCCGTCCGCTAGTCCTGCCAGGCGTCGGCGAGCATCTTGCGGGTCTCCGCGAGGAGTTGAGGCAGCACCCGGGTGTGCCCGACGACCGGCATGAAGTTGGTGTCTCCGCCCCACCGCGGCACGACGTGCTGATGGAGGTGCGCGGCGATCCCCGCGCCCGCGACCGACCCCTGGTTCATGCCGATGTTGAAGCCCTGCGCCCCGGAGGCGACCCGCAGCGTCGTCATCGCCCGCTTGGTGAACTCGGCCAGCTCCGCGGTCTCTTCGTCGGTGAGCTGCGGATAGTCGGCCACGTGCCGGAACGGTACGACCATGAGGTGGCCGCCGTTGTACGGGTAGAGGTTCAACACCGCGTAGACATGCTCGCCTCGGGCGAGGACCAGCCCGTCCTCGTCGCTCTTGACCGGGATCGAGCAGAAGGGACAGCCGTCGTCCGCGCCGGGACCGGTGGGCTTGTTCTCACCCTGGATGTACGCCATGCGGTGCGGTGTCCACAGGCGCTGGAACGCGTCCGGCGTCCCGACCCCGATCTGCTGTTCCGGCTCGCTCGTCATGCGGGCCAGCATAGGACTTTCCAGGTGCGGGGCGGGGCCCCAGGGTGGCTCCCCGGGGCCCGCGACCGGGCCGCTACGAGCGCTGTGCGACCGCCTCCAGCAGCTCCGCGACCGCCTCGTTCTGCGGTACGCCGTTCTTCTGCGTGCCGTCGCGGTAGCGGAAGGAGACGGCGCCAGCGGAGACGTCCTCGTCCCCAGCGATGATCATGAAGGGGACCTTGGACTTCTGCGCGTTGCGGATCTTCTTCTGCATCCGGTCCGCGGAGGAGTCGACTTCGATGCGCAGGCCCTTCTTCTTCGCCTCCGCCGCGAACTCGTTCAGATACGGCACATGTGTGTCGCCGATCGGGATGCACACCGCCTGCACGGGAGCCAGCCACGCCGGGAACGCCCCCGCGTAGTGCTCCAGCAGCACCGCGAAGAACCTCTCGATCGACCCGAAGAGCGCACGGTGGATCATCACCGGCTGCTGACGGGAGCCGTCTGCCGCGGTGTACTCCAGCGCGAAGCGCTTCGGCTGCTGGAAGTCGACCTGGATCGTGGACATCTGCCAGGTCCGCCCGATGGCGTCCTTGGCCTGCACCGAGATCTTCGGCCCGTAGTAGGCGGCGCCGCCCGGGTCCATCACCAGCTCCAGACCCTGCTTCCCGGCGGCCTCGCGCAGCGCCTCGGTGGCCTCCTCCCACTCCTCGGGCTCGCCGATGAACTTCGGGTTCCCCTCCTCGCGGGTGGAGAGTTCGAGGTAGAAGTCGCTGAGGCCGTAGTCGCGCAGCAGATCCAGCACGAAGGTGAGCAGGCTGTCCAGCTCGCCGGGCATCTGCTCCTTGGTGCAGTAGATGTGCGAGTCGTCCTGGGTGAAGCCGCGGGCGCGGGTGAGGCCGTGCACCACGCCCGACTTCTCATAGCGGTAGACCGTCCCGAACTCGAAGAGCCGCAGCGGCAGTTCACGGTACGAACGGCCGCGTGCCTTGAAGATCAGGTTGTGCATCGGGCAGTTCATGGCCTTCAGCCGGTAGTCCTGCCCCTCGAACTCCAGGGGCGGGAACATCGACTCCCCGTAGTTCGGCAGATGCCCCGAGGTCTCGAACAGGCCCTGCTTGGAGATGTGCGGGGTGTTGACGAAGTCGTAGCCCGACTCCTCGTGCCGCTGCCGCGAGTAGTCCTCCATCACCTTGCGTACGACGCCGCCCTTGGGATGGAAGACGGCCAGCCCCGAGCCCAGCTCCTCCGGGATGGAGAACAGGTCGAGTTCGGCACCGAGCTTGCGGTGGTCGCGCTTCTCGGCCTCCGCGAGGAACTCCAGATACGCCTTCAGCTCGTCCTTGGTGGGCCAGGCCGTCCCGTAGATGCGCTGGAGCTGCTTGTTCTTCTCGCTGCCCCGCCAGTACGCGGCGGCGCTGCGCATCAGCTTGAACGCCGGGATCGCCCTGGTCGACGGCAGATGCGGGCCCCGGCACAGGTCCTTCCAGCACAGCTCACCGGACTTGGCGTCCAGATTGTCGTAGATGGTCAGTTCGCCCGCGCCGACCTCCGCGCCGGCGCCCTCGGCGGCCTCTGCCGCGGAGCCCTTCAGCCCGATCAGCTCCAGCTTGTACGGCTCGTCCGCCAGCTCGGCGCGGGCGTCCTCGTCGGTGGTGACACGGCGGGAGAAGCGCTGCCCCTGCTTCTGGATCTGCTGCATCTTCTTCTCGATGAGCTTCAGATCGTCGGGGGTGAAGGGCTCGGGAACGTCGAAGTCGTAGTAGAAGCCGTCCCGTACGGGCGGCCCGATGCCCAGCTTCGCCTCGGGGAACAGCTCCTGCACGGCCTGCGCCATCACATGCGCGGTGGAGTGGCGGAGGATGTCGAGGCCGTCCTGGCTGGTCAGTTCCACGGGCTCGACCTCGTCGCCCTCGGCGATCTCGTAAGCGAGGTCCTTCAGCTCGCCCGCCACGCGTGCGGCCACGACGGAGCGCTCGCCCTCGAAGAGAGCGGCGGCAGTCGTGCCCGTCGTCACCACGCGCTCTTCCCGCTCGGAATCGCGTTGGATGATCACACGGACATCGGTCACCGGTCTCTCCTGACTGTCGTTTCGCCGAGCGCCGACGGGCGTCGTGCGCAGCTCGAATCGTACCGAGAGCGGTCCCCTTCCCGCGAAACGGTTACCTGCCCGGGGGCCTCCCCGTCCCCGCGCCCCCGGCCGGGCCTTCGTCCCCGATTCCCTTACGGCCGCCCGCGGTTGACCGCTCACGCGGTGCGGTATCAGTTGCGCGGGCGCCCTTACGGAGGGGAGTGGTGCCATGACCCCCTGGTACGAGGGGCCGCTCGCGGCACTGACCCTGCGGTCCCGCGTGAGCGTCCCGCGGCAGGGCACACACCGAGGCGCCGATCCGGAACACGACCGCGATCCGGAAGACGACCGGCTGTGCGGCGCGGTCGTCGTCGTCCAGCGGGCCGCCGCCGCACCCGCGGAGGTGTACACCCCACCCGGCACATCGAGCGCCGCCGGCGACACCAAGCGACGTTCCCTCCGGCCGCCTCGCCTGCGAGACGGCCCGCGCCCTGGCGGTCCACGCCTCCGGCGCTCCCCTCGTCGTACTGGACCCGCCGTACGATCTGACGCTGCTGGACCGGGAGTTGAGGCGGCACGGCCATGCGCCGCTCCCCCGCAGCCTGGGCGGTCGCGGCATGTGCGTACTCGATCCGGTGCTGCTCGACCGGCGTCTGCGCCGCGCTGCGGGCTCCCCCGGCCCCCGTCGCGACCCGGGCCCGGCCGACGCCCATGCCCATGCCCCTAGCGGTCTGATCCGCCTCTGCGGCGCCTACGGCGTACCGGCACCCGCGGACACCCTCCAGGACGAGGCAGCCGCCGCACTGACGATCACACGCGCCCTGGGCCGTCACTTCGCGCATCGCCTCGCGGGACTGACGCCTGCCGCGCTCCACACCCTCCAGGCCGTCTGGTTCGCCGCCGAAGCGGACGGCCCCGCTCCGTGGTTCACCGGCGGCAGCCGACGGCAGTCGGACCACATCTGGCCTCTGCGCCCGGCGAGGACGCCCTGACCCACCTCCGCACACGAAGAGACCGGCCCGTCGACTGACGGACCGGCCTCAACTGCACGTGGGCGATACTGGGTTCGAACCAGTGACCTCTTCGGTGTGAACGAAGCGCTCTCCCGCTGAGCTAATCGCCCGCTCGCGGCACGTGCAGAACCATACAGTGCCGCTCAGTCATCGACCAAACCCCTTCCGAGCCACCGCTGGAGACCCCGGCGCCCGGCCGCCATCATCAGCGCGTGGTTGGCACGGAAGAGCGGACGCGCGGGCGCCGCCAGCCACCGCAGCAGCGGCCTGCGTACCTCGACTTGCTGCTCGTACACCGCCACCGCGCCCCCGGGCCCCGCACCGCCCTGCCGTGCCGTCTCCCCCGTGACGGTCCAGCGCGCCCACCCGGCCATGTCCCCGCCGATCTCCAACTCCAGTACGCCCGCGGCCGGATCGTGCCGAAGCGCCTTCCCGGTGATCCACAGATCCAGAGGCAGTACGGACCGGATGCGCGCGCTCCCGGCCGACTCCTCCAGCGCGCGCACCTCCCGTACTTGAGGCCACCAGGCCGGGTACTCCTCCGCACGCTCCAGCACCGCGTAGACCTTTTCGGGAGCGGCGTCGAGACGCCATACGCTGCGAAAGGCGAAGCGGTGACGCCTGCCCGCGCTCATCGGCGCCCTCCTCACGACGCTCTCCACGGACGGCCGTTCACCTCGGCGCCCGCTGCTCCCGGCGCATCCTGCCACGGCACCCGGGCACCGCCGCGGCACCGCATCGGCCGAATTCACCTGTTCCGGCGGCGACTTCACTTCTTGTCGCACAGCCGGAAAGCCGAAGCCCTTAATTACCGATGAAGTGAATTCCCCGAAGCGACCGAAGCAGCCCTTAATGCACAAAACAGAGGCCCGGACGAATGCCCGGACCTCTGGAGAAGCGGTGGGCGATACTGGGTTCGAACCAGTGGCCTCTTCGGTGTGAACGAAGCGCTCTCCCACTGAGCTAATCGCCCGCTGCGCGCACAAGATTACCGCATGTCAGCCGGTGCTCAGGACCGTGATCAGGACCGCACTGCCGCCCGCGCGCACCCGCACCGTCAACGCACTCTGGTCAACTCCCTGCGCCTGCGCCGCTCCTGCCGCCGGACCTTCAGCCGGTGCGTCCACTCCAGCACCTGCCGCTTCGTCCAGCGCAGCACGCGCTGTGCCCAGGAGAACTCCGTCGCCCACAGCCCGATGCCCGCGAAGATGATCAGCCAGCCCGGACCGGGCAGCGGCAGCAGAACCACGCCGCCGGCGACGACCGCCAGCCCGACGAGGAAGATCACCACCTGCCAGGTGCGGTGCAGCGGCCTGGACGCCTTGATGAACCGCGGCGCCCGTGAACCCAGGGGTTTACGGTCACTCTCTGCGTACATAACCCCAACGTAACCGAAGCCGGAGCGGTCACCGGAATAGCCGTACGCGATAAAAACGCCACAGGCCATATCAAGGGCTGTATTGCTCGCATAACGGTCAGAGGGGTTTACAACCGACGAGTACGTGGCATGTCGATTTCGCCGACGTGCGAACCCCCGAGCGCACACTGAGCGAAAGGCCCTGGCGCTTATGAACACCACGGTCAGCTGCGAGCTGCACCTGCGCCTCGTTGTTTCGAGCGAGTCATCACTGCCGGTACCCGCGGGGCTGCGGTACGACACGGCCGATCCCTATGCCGTCCACGCCACCTTCCACACCGGCGCCGAGGAGACCGTCGAATGGGTCTTCGCGCGCGATCTCCTGGCCGAGGGCCTCCACAGGCCCACCGGCACCGGAGACGTCCGCGTATGGCCCTCCCGGAGCCACGGCCAGGGAGTCGTCTGCATCGCCCTCAGCTCCCCGGAGGGCGAGGCTCTGCTCGAGGCCCCGGCGCGGGCCCTGGAGTCCTTCCTCAAGCGAACCGACGCTGCCGTGCCGCCCGGCACCGAGCACCGACACTTCGACCTCGACACAGAGCTCTCGCACATCCTCGCGGAGAGCTGACCCCACCGGTCCCGCGCAGCCGTCCGACTCGGGGCGACGGCTGCGCCTCCCTCGGCACAGCACGGCACGCACGACGACGCCGTCACCCTCGGACCCGGCTCCACCGGGCTCCCGCGGTGGCGGCGTCGCCGTGCGTCGCAGGCGTTAGTCTCTGCGCACCGGACCCGACGGTCAGACCCGAGGAGCGACCCGTGCAGATCAACCACGACACCCGGTGCGCGCTCGACGACGTTGTGGACCTGCTGAACACGGCGGCCGACGGGGACCGGCCCGATCTGCTCGTCTCGGTGGCCGACCTCGGTGCGTACGTGGAGCGCAACAGTCTCAGCGACGTCGGGGAGCTGGCCGAGGACGACCTGGGTGCCGTGCGGGCGGTGCGGGAGCGCTTCGCGGAGGTCTTCGCCGCGGGCGACGACCGTACGGCGGCGGGGCTCGTCAACGCGCTGGTGGCGGAGGCGGGCACGACCCCGCAGCTCACCGACCACGACGGGTACGACTGGCACGTGCACTACTTCGCGCCGGGTGCCTCCGTCGCCCACCATCTGGCCGCCGACGGGGGGATGGCCCTCGCGTTCATCATCGTCTCCGGGGAGCGTGACCGGCTGCGCAGGTGTGCGGCGCCGGACTGCCGCCGGGCCTTCGTGGATCTCTCACGCAACCGTTCGCGCCGCTACTGCGACAGCCGTACGTGCGGCAACAGGCTGCACGTGGCGGCCTACCGTGCGCGGCAGCGGGAGTCGGCTGAGGCCGCGCAGGGCTGACCGGTGCCGCCGGGGGGCGCCTGTGACCGTGCGGCCGGGGCGCCTGGCCCGGACCGGCGGCGTGCTGCGGTCAGTTCAGGAAGAGGTCGTGGACGCCGGTGATGGCCAGCAGTACCGCGATGAACGTCAGGAAGAACATCAGCGGCGGCTGGGAAATGGCGTACAAGCAGCCCTTGGGCTCCGGGAGTTGCGCCTCCGGCAGGGCCGGGACGTGGACGGGCTGTGCGGTCGCGGCTGGCGCGGAGGGCGGCTCGGCGAGCTCGGCCGGGGGATTCGGCGTCATGTCCATCTCGCGGTGATGATGACGCAGCCCGCACCCCGGCGACGGTCAACACGCCCACGGCTCGGTGGAGTTCAGGGGGACAGTTGGCGCCGTGGTGAGGAACGTGGTAGATGCGGCCAGGGGGCGCGGCTGCGAATGCTGTGCTGACGGGGAGTCAGAAGTCAGATGCCGTGCTTCTTGAGGATGGCCTCGATGTCGGAGAAGTCGTCGTCGCCGCCGGCGGCGGGCTTCTCCTGTTTCCCAGACGCGGGTTTTCGCCCCGGGCCCGTCTGCTGTGCCGTAGCGGATGCCGGCCCGCGGGAGCCCAGGGCGGGAGCGGTGGCCGTAGCGGAAGCGGACGCACGTGCGGGGGCGGAAGCAGCCGCGCGGGGCTGATCCGCGGCCTTGCGGCGCGATCGTCTGCCGGCGAAGCGCCCGATCACGTACAGCACGAACGCGACCGCCAGGACCGCGAAGCCCGCCCAGACCGTGGGCTTGAGAACGAGGTCCGCGGCCCAGGTGCCGACCGCCCTGACGATCTTTCCGCCGAGGCCCAGCAGGCCCGACATGGCCAGTCCGACCGGCACCAGCGAGAACGCCGCGACGCGGGTGGCGGCGGCGAAGCGCCGCCGGAAGGCCGTCAGGAAGGCGACGGCCAGGCCGGCTGCGGAGAGCGCGGCGCACACGGTCGTGGTCAGCATGTCTGCCATTTTGCTACGTGCGAACCGGGGAGGCCACGGCGGCACCTGGATTCAGGGAGATCTCGGGGTGATCGCCATTCCCTGCGGCTGAGAGACTGTCGGCATGGACGACGCCCCCTCCCCGCTCGTGCTCGACTACTGGTGCGAGCTTCAGTGCCCCGACTGCCACCGCGCTCAGGGCGATCTGGACGCGCTGCGCGAGCGCTACGGGGAGCGGCTTGAGATCCGGCTGCGGCACTTCCCGCTGGAGAAGCACAAGCACGCGTACGCGGCGGCGCAGGCCGCGGAGGAGGCGTACGCGCAGGGCAAGGGCGACGCCTACGCGGCTGCCGTGCTGCGGCGCAACGAGGAACTCGCCGCTCGCGGCGAGGAGTTGCTGCTGGAGGTCGCACGCGAGATGGGCCTGGACGAGGGCGAGTTCGAAGGCGCCCTGATCGACGGGCGTCATCTGCTGATCGTCGACGCGGATCAGGCGGAGGGCAAGGCGATCGGGGTGCGGGGCACTCCGACGTATGTCATCGGCGGGCAGCGGCTGGACGGCGGCAAGAGCCAGGAGGGGCTGCGGGCACGCATCGAGGAGATCGCGGACGGGCTGCTCGGCGAGGGGCGTTCGTAGTTCCGCCACTGCCGGCCCTGGCGAAGCCCCCCGTGGAGCGTCAGAGCAGCGGTTTCCAGAAGTGGTGCTCGGCCACGCGGTAGCCGAGCGACGAATACAGCCTCATCGCGGGCGTGTTGGCGGTGAGGACGTGCAGGCCGAGCGTGCGGGCCCCGGCGGCGAGGGCCTCGCGTTCGGCGACGAGCATCAGGGTGCGTCCATGGCCGCGGCCGCGCTGCGCCTCGTCGACCTCGATCTCGTAGACGTAGGCGTCGGAGTCCTCGCGGGGGCTGCGTTCCAGCTCGACCCAGACGCATCCGGCGTCCGTGCCGTCGTGGACGAGGACGCGCAGCGCCGCGCCGCGCGTCGACGCCCCTTCGGGCAGCAGCGCGTCGAAGGACTCGTCGGCCCTGCGGGCGGCTTCGTCGGCGGACAGGCCGCGGTCCGTCATCGACTGACGGAGCCGTGGCTGCCCGGACTCGCGCCAGGCGGGGAACTCCCCCTCGGTCATGGGACGGTCGGCGCTGCCTGCCGGGAGGCTCGGTTCCTCCTCCAGCTCCTTGACCATGCTGCGGCTGCGCTCCTGGTAGCCGAGGCCCCCGGCCAGGCCCAGCGCTGCCTGCGCCCCGGCAGGGACGCTGATCTCCACGCGCCGGCAGCCCCAGCCGCGCAGCACCTCCTCGGCTGCGAGGGAGGCGACCGCTCCGCGTCCGCGCCGCCGTTCGCTCTCCTCGACGACGAGTCGCGTCACACGGCCGGTCAAGGGACCGTACTGCGGGTCGACCGTGAGCCGCAGCAGGCCGACGGGACGGCTGTTGACGCAGATGTCGTACGAGCGGGAGCGGATGCCGTCGGCGTCGTACTGATCGGGGCCGGTGGGGCGCAGCGTCGTGGTCACGGTGGAGTTCTACCGGCTGCGCCGTGCCACGTCACCCCGCTACGGCTGCCGTGCGCACGCCAGGCCCTCGGTGCGGCCGGGGCCGCCTTGGCCCGCGCTCACCTCGGGTCGGGATCGGCCGCCGAACGCTCCGCGAAGAGCTTCATCGCCTTGAGCGTGACCGGTCCGGGAGCGCCGGGCAGCAGACGGTCGTCGACCCGGTGGACGGCCTGTACGTCGCGCAGGGAGGACGTCAGGAAGATCTCCTCGGCCTGCTCCAGGACGTTCATCGGCAGATCGGTCTCCCGCGCACCGGCCCACTCCGCCACGAGGGCGCGCGTGATGCCGGCGAGGCAGCCCGACTCCAGCGGGGGCGTGTGGAGTTCGCCGTCGAGTACGACGAAGACGTTGGTGCCCGTGCCCTCGCACAGCCTGCCGACGGTGTTGGCGAACAGGGCCTCGCCTGCGCCCTCCCGGTGGGCGCGGGCGAGCGCCATGACGTTCTCGCCGTACGACGTGGTCTTCAGGCCCGCGAGGGCTCCGCGTTCGTTGCGGGTCCACGGGACGGTGATCACGGCCGTGGTGTCGGGCCTGCGGGGCGCCTCGGTGAGCACGACGACGAGGGTGGGGCTGACGTCGCCGCGGTCCGAGCCGAGCGGCGAGGGCCCGCCGGTGTAGGTGATGCGCAGCCGTCCCAGCGGCACCGGTTCCGCCTCTGTGACGGCGGCGCAGGCCCGTCGTACCTCGTCGGGGTCGGGCTCGGGCAGGCCCAGGCCGCGGGCGGACGTGGCGAGGCGTTCGATGTGCCGTGTGAGGGCGAACGGCGTGCCGTCCGTGGTCTTCACCGTCTCGAACACCCCGTCTCCGACCGTCAGTCCGTGGTCCAGAACGGAGACGCGTGCGTCGTCGACGTCCCGGAGTCCGCCGTCGAGCCAGATCCTCACAGGGCTCTCCTTCCGCTCGTCGCCGTGGAGTACGGCACCTCGGGGTCGCGCATGTCCGACGCTACCTTGAGCAGCCCGGACGCCTTGAGTTCCGTCTCCGCCCACTCCGCTTCCGGGTCGGAACCCCAGGTGATCCCCGCGCCCGTGCCGAAACGCAGTACGGCGCCGGAAGTTCCGCGTTCGATCCAGAACGTGCGTATGCCGACCGCCAGCGTGCCGGTGCCCCGGTCGGCGTCGACCCAGCCGATTCCTCCGCAGTACGGGCCGCGCGGAGCGGTCTCCAGGGCGTCGATGATCCGCAGGGCGCTGAGCTTGGGGGCGCCGGTGACCGAGCCCGGTGGGAAGGTGTGCCGCAGCAGCTCGGGCCATCCGGCTCCGGGGGCGAGTTCGCCGCGCACCGTGGAGACGAGATGTACGAGTCCCGGGTGCGGCTCTACCTCGCACAGCGCGGGCACGGTGACCGTTCCGGGGGCGCAGACGCGGCCGAGGTCGTTGCGTACGAGGTCGACGATCATCACGTTCTCGGCGTGGTCCTTCTCCAGCAGGCCGTCGGCCGTGCGGGCCGTCCCCTTGATCGGGCCCGAGGTGACGGTGCTGCCGGAGCGCCGCAGATACAGCTCGGGGGATGCGGTGGCGACCTCGACGCCGTGGGCGGGGAGGCGGACGGCACCGGCGTACGGGGCGGGGTTGCCGCGTGCCAGCAGGGCCGAGAGGCCGGAGATGTCGGAGGCGGCGGGAGACGCGTCGGGCAGGGGCGCGGTCAGTACGCGGCAGAGGTTGGCCTGGTAGACGTCGCCTGCGGCGATGTGCTCGCGGATGCGCCGTACGCCGGCGGTGTAGGCGTCGCGGTCCATGGAGCTGGTCCACGCGGCGGGGCCGGGACCGCGCCAGCGGGCGGCGGCGAGCGGTGCCATGGGGATGCTTGGCCTGGTGTCCGACGTGCCTTTGGCGTCTGCGGGCCCTCGACGGTCCGCTGGGGCTCGTTGGTCTGCCGTCCCGCGTACGTCGCCGAAGCGGGCGCACAGCAGACGGCCCTCGAAGTCCGCCACCACCGCCCACCAGCCCGCGGACTCCAGCGCCGAGGGGTCGCTCGTGACGTCTCGCAGGTCGGTGGCGATCAGCGAGCCGAAGCGGGCGAACGGGGCGGGGGCGTACACATGACCGAGTCTATGTGCGGCCCGTGGGCGTCCACGGGCCGCCTCCGGTGCGGCCCGGGTACGCCTCGGCTACGGCTTCGGTCCTCGGGGAGGCCGCCTCGCGGCGCCGCGGTGCTGCTCGGCGGGCCGTACGGACGGTCACGCAGGGGAAACAGAATTTGAGCTGGCAGCGTTATCCGCTAGAGTTCAACTCGTCGCCGGGAAGCGCGAGCAGACCGGGACGACAACCTGCGGACGTGGCTCAGTTGGTAGAGCATCACCTTGCCAAGGTGAGGGTCGCGAGTTCGAATCTCGTCGTCCGCTCTGTGTGGGGGTCTCGTGACTCCCGCTCGGTGGAGTGGCCGAGAGGCGAGGCAACGGCCTGCAAAGCCGTCTACACGGGTTCAAATCCCGTCTCCACCTCCAAGGACGATTAGCTCAGCGGGAGAGCGCTTCCCTGACACGGAAGAGGTCACTGGTTCAATCCCAGTATCGTCCACGCAGGCCAGGGGCCGTTTCCCGAAGTGGGAAGCGGCCCCTGGCGTTTGCCGTGCCACACCAACTGTGCGGCTACGAGGCGGAGTCGGGCTCCGGTGCGGTTGTACGGGCGGGCGGGACCGTGAGCAAGGGGCGGTAGGTGGTGGCCTCTTCGGGTTCGCCGACGCGGTGGCCTTCGGCTTCGACCCAGGCGTGGGCGGCGAAGGGCGGTGTTCGTACTCCGGTGCGCCAGGTGGGCCACGTACCGCGCATGCGGCACAACAGCGCGGTGGCCAGGGAGCGTTGGAGGCAGAAGCGGCCGGAGCAGAGTGTGCTGACGGTGGTCACGTCCTCGCGGGCCCGCAGGGCGGTGGCGTAGTCGGCGGGCCGTGCCCCACGTCGTGCGGTGAGCAGGACGCTGCGGATGCGCTTGGGCGGCAGGCGGGCGAGGAGCAGGGCGGCGGTCACGGCGGCGCGGGCGGCGAGGCGGCGGCCGAACGGGAGGCGGCTCTCGGTGGTGTCGAGGATTTGGCTCATGCGGGGTCCACCACCAGTCCGGCGCGGGTGAGCTGGGTGAGCAGGGCCGTTACGTCGTCGCAGGCGCGTTGCCGGTCGACGGGGCGGGTGGCGGCGAGCCTGTCGGCGATCTGCCGGGGTGTGGCGCCGTCGACGAGGGCTTCGACGACGGCGGCGCCGGTGGCGTTGAGTTGCCAGTAGCGGCCGTCGCGTTCGTCGAGCAGGATCATGCCGTCCTCGGTGGCGGTGCAGGCGACGTCAGGATGCAGGTGCGTCAACAGGGTGCCCTTCCTTGGGGCGTCGGGCGGTGAGATGGGCGGGTACGGGGTGGGCGGCCAGGTCGCGCAGCCATCCCTCCGTGGCCAGGGTGTTCTCCAGGGCGGGGGCGCCGCCGGGCTGTAGGCCGGGGCTGAGGAGCGCCCGTCGCAGCGCCTCCTCGTCGGCGACTCCCGCGGTCACCAGATGTGAGGATGCGGCCCATTCGGCGAGGTGGGGACGGTGCGCTCTGAGGCCGTGGTGCCAGTCGGGCCCGCAGTGGTCCTTGGTGGTGCGCTCAAGGATGTGCGCGGGGACCAGGCCGTCCATGGCGGCGGCCAGCAGCGGCTTGTAGGACCAGGGGCTGCCCGCGTCCTCGGGGCGTACGGCCAGGCACGCGTCCATGACGGCGTCGTCGCAGAACGGGCTCTCCACGGGCAGCCCGTCCGACGCGCCGGCGTCTCTGAGGAGAGCGGCTGCTCGTCCGGCCTCTCTCATGTGGTGGATCCAGGCGTGGCGGCCGAAGTCGGCTGCCAGCGGCCGTACTTGGGCGGCGGCGGAGCGCAGCAGGGCAGCGAGCCGGTCTGCGGCCTGCCTGCCTGCCCAGGTGGGAAGGGCGGGGAGCGGTCCCCATGTTTCGGGTGCGGTCCGTGTCGTGGGATCTTCGCGGAGCCGGTCGGCTGCGGCGGTCAGCCAGGCGGGGTAGGTGCCGGGGCCCAGCAGCAGGCGGGCGGCGGCGGCCAGGGGCCAGCGGCTGTGTGCCTTGTGTCCGGCCGTGTGACGCAGAGCCGTCCGGGGGCTGCGGCGCAGCAGGGCGTGGACGTAGGACGCGGGGGGTGTGACGACATGGTCGCCGCCGTGTCCCGAGAGGCGCAGCGCCGCTCCCCGGGTGCGTAGCGCGTGGGCCGTGTGCTGCTGGCGGGCGCGGTCGCGCAGCACGGCCGTGGGCTCCTCCGCGGGCTCTCGTCGTTCGTTCAACCCGGTGAAGCAGGCGGGGAGTTCGGCGGAGGGGAAGACCAGGGGCTCCACGGCGGGAAGACGCTCCGCCGCACGACGGGCGTAGTGATGATCCTCGTTGCCCGGTGTGTCCCAGTGCAGGGTCGCGGTGACCAGACGGGCACCGGCCTCGGCTGCCAGGAAGCACAACGAGGTGGAGTCCATGCCGCCGGACAGGTCCGCGCCCAGGATCCGACCCGGCCGCGCCCGCACCGCGACCGCCTCGCGCAGAGCCTCGCGCAGGCGCAACGCCCCTTCTGCGAGGGGCAGTTCGGCAGGCGGCGGCTCCCACCACCAGGCCGTACGGCACGAACCGTCGGGCTCCAGGTGCAGGGCCTGGCCCGGGGTCACGGTGTCCACGCCGGGCCACATCGCGGCGTCGGCCAGGGGGTACGGCAGGCAGGGGAACGCGAGGTGGGCGGCGAGCCGGGCGGTGTCCGGTCCCCCGCCGGTGAGCCATGCCAGGGTGCGTGCCCGGTCCGCGCACACCGTCACCCCCTCCACCACCGCCCGGTGGAGGCGACGCGCCCCGGAGGCGCTACCGCGTACATATCCGCGGCCGTCCAGGGACGCGGCCACGTGGAAGCTTCCCCGCACACCGCGCAGCGCGGCCTCCAGGTCCGCGGCCGTACGCACCCGCTTGAGCCGGGATGCGAGGTCGGCGGCGGTCGCCGAGGACGTGCCCAAGACCGCCAGCTTCCGTACGCCGGCGGTGGCCACGACCGTCTCCTCCGCCGCCCAGGAGCCCAGCAGCCAGGGCCGTCCCGACGGATGAGAAACCCGGCTGACCGCGTGCTGTTGCAACCGTTCCGCCATGCCGGGCGGCAATTCCCGGTCCGGAAGCGCCACGAACCAGCCTGCCGACGAACCGCTCACCGCACGCTCAACTCCCCCACCACAAGCACGAGTTCGGGCGCCCCTTCGTTCGGCGGCGCGCTTGTACCGCTCAACGGACCCCCGAACAACACACCTTGCTCGGAGGGGAACGGGTGCCGATCCGCGCCGGGAGACGATCGGCCGCGCACCGGCACCCGCACATCACTCAACCGCCTACTGGGGCCACGAGACGCTCAGGCCCAGAACAGGACAGGGCCCTCCGGCCAGGTGCCGATCCTGCCCTGGGTGAGGTCGGCGAAGTCACCGGCCTCGACCATCAGCGGGGCCTCGTACACCTCGGCAGGCTCGATGTTCAGCGTCTGGCTTTCCATGGATCAACCTCCGTACATGGAGCGGACTTTCCGCCCCTTACGGAAAGTAGGACCCACTACGTACGAGGCACCAGGCATACCGGACGAAACCCCACGCACGCGCGATTCCGCCGTGAATAAGTCACACACACCACCCCGCCGAATCAGCCGTCAGTGGCTCCATTTCGGGCTTCCTACCTGCGCGAACGCGGGCGCAGGACGAGGTGTCGGACCCGGGGAGCGACCGCAGGAGCGTGGGCCGGGCGTGCTCCTCCTGGTGGCCGCGTCCACCTTCCACAGCGTCGCCGGAACCGGGAGCATCGGTGACGCAGAGCGTCTGCCCTGTGCGCGGCCTCAGTCCGCGCCCGACGACGTCCCCCGCAGCGTCTCTCTCGACCGCCGTTCCCCCGCGCTCAACACCCCCGGGCGACCGGGAATCCGGGACCCGGGGACCGGCCTACGGGTCCGCCGCCGAGTGATCGACTGCGTGAGCGACGTCGCGGACCGGGGCGGACGCCCGCGCTCTCCCGCGGATTTGTCTTGCAGGTCAGGGCGTGACAATATCTCTGTCGTTCCAACCCGCGCGGTTAGCTCAGCGGGAGAGCGCTTCCCTGACACGGAAGAGGTCACTGGTTCAATCCCAGTACCGCGCACATGCGAGTGCCCCGGCCGGACGGCCGGGGCACTTCTGTGTGGGGC
Source organism: Streptomyces marispadix (assembly GCF_022524345.1). Taxonomy (NCBI): domain Bacteria; kingdom Bacillati; phylum Actinomycetota; class Actinomycetes; order Kitasatosporales; family Streptomycetaceae; genus Streptomyces; species Streptomyces marispadix. The sequence continues at coordinate 439,536 of NZ_JAKWJU010000002.1, forward strand.
GCAAGGGGAGCGAGCCGCGATGATGCGGTCGACTTCCCGGCGGGGCAGGACACATGAGCCCGGTGGGCCCGATGCGGTTCACGGCCCCGCATCGCTCACGACGAGAAGAGCATGTGCCCGAAGCCGCGCTTGTGGCCGTGGCCATGGTGACCGTGGTGGCCGTGGTGTGACGCGCCCCAGGCGGGGGCTGCGGGGTAGGACTGCGGCGCGTGGCCCTGCCCGTAAGGGGCGCCCGGAGGCGGTCCGGCGGGCTGCTGCCACTGGGATTCCAGGCGTGTGAGCGCCTCGAGTTCGCCGTAGTCGAGGAAGATCCCCCGGCAGCCGCCGCACTGCTCGATCTGGACACCGTTGCGGTTGAACGTCTGCATCGGCGCACCGCACTTGGGACACTGCATGGTCGAACTTCCTCTCCACGTCGGTGTTTCCACCGCTCGGCTACTGCGGATCCAGACTAAGGCCCGTTTCGTCCCGTTGTCCGGGGGCGGGGAGGCCCGCGATGCGGTGGCAGGCCTCGGCGCAGGCCGTCTCGGCCTCGTCGAGGGGGCGGCGGGCGCCGTGCGCCTTGGCCACCGCGAGCGCCGTCGTCTGTACGGTCAGCGCGCGTGCCGCGGCGTCGAGGCTGGGCGGCCAGGTGCCGGGGCCCCCGCTCAGAGAGCGCGCACCGGGAGTGGTCGCGTCTGCGGCGGATTCGTATGCGTGGAGGAAGCGTTGCCACGACTCCGCGGGCAGCAGGCCCGTCGCGAACCACGCGGCGGGGCGGGCGAGATCCCACGCCGGGTCGCCGAGGCCGAGGTCGTCGACGTCGATGAGCTGCCAGGCGCCGCCGTCGGCCGGGTGCCGGACCAACTGGCCCAGGTGGAAGTCTCCGTGGCACAGGGCGCTCACCGGCGAAGGCCGGTCGGTCGAGTGCTCGTTTCTGCACCAGGCGGGCAGCTTCGCCCAGGCTGCCTCTGCCGCCGTGGCAGCGGCCGTGAGGGCGGCCGGGGGCGCGGCGGGCGCGTCGCGGCGGGCCAGCGCGGCGCGCATCCGCTTCAGCGCGCGGGCGGCCTTCTGCGGTCCGCGCATCTGCGGGACCGTGCGCGGCAGTTCAGCGCCGAGAGCTTCCGTCGATACGGAGTGCAGGCGGGCGAGAAGCGTGCCTGCGGCCTCCCAGGGGGCCGACTCGGGGGCGTCCGGGTCCACGGGACGGCCGCGTGGCCAGAGGGTCGCGGGCCGCCCGCCGTACAGATGCGGCGGACGCATGTACGGCTCGTCGGCGGCCGTGCCGCCGGGGGTGAGCGGCGGCAGCAGTATGCCCGCGAGCAGCGGATGGGCGGCGATGCGCAGTCGTACCGTGAGTTCGTCCACGTCGGCCAGGTCGGCCACGTCACCCGGATCGTGCGAGCCGCCCGAGTCGGCCCTCTCCCCCAAGTCGCCCTGCGCGACAGGGGGATGGGCCTTGGCCACTACGCCGCCGAGGCCCACGACCGTGCCGTCGGGGCGGTCGGCGAGAACGACCGGGTCCGCTTCCGGCCCATGCCCGCCGGAATCCGGCGCGGGCGGTGACGCCTCTCGTGCGAGCGCGCACAGCCGGTCGGTGAGTGTGAGCGTCGTCCGCAACGTCCCCCCTCCCCGGCGACGGATACGGCCCGGCCGTGGGCGACCTGCCGTCCTCCCGGTTGATCGTACGCGGGCCGCGCACGCGCCCTCATGCGTGAGGTCAGGGATACGCGGGGCCCGGAATACGCGGGGCCCGGAATACGTGAGGTCCGGAATACGTGAGGTCCGGGCAGCTCCCCAGCTGCCCGGACCTCAATGCCGTCCGTCGCACCCCCGTCCCCACGGGGCTGATGGGCCGGGTTATCCCCGACTCGGGCCGCTCTCCCGAGCCTGGGGCACTTCAGTGCCCCAGCATTCCGGCCACGGACGACGCCTGTGCGGCCACCGCCTCCACCGCCCCGAAGGCGACGGCGAGTACGGCGGCCAGTGGCAGCACCATGGCGGCCGCCACGAGCGGATGCCGGCGGTCGCCGCCACGGGTGCCGAGGGCTGCGATCGCCGTCAGCCGTTCCCGAGTGCCGCGTGCCGTGCGTCCTGCCGTGTGAGCCATGGTCCGCTCCCGTCTGTCCCGGGGCGGCGGACGACTGACCTCGGGGGACGAGTGCTTCGCCCGCCGCTTGCAAGAAGACTAGGCGGGCCGCAAGGAGAGGACGTCATGCCCGCGTATCGACTGCGGGGCCTCCCCCAGGATGACGGCGGGGTCCGGCGGATACTCCCCAGGGTGGAGGCGGAGGTCGCCTGTTCCGGGGTCTTCCCCGAGGGGTCCCTTACGGGAGGACCGCACCGGCGGCTTCGCCGGTGCCCATCGTAGGGAAGAAGGGGCCTCGCGGGTGGCCGCGGGGATGTGCGGCGGGTGACATCGCTCACCGGCCGAGCACCGGACGGCCGCCGCTCGTTACTCCGATATCGGCTCAATTCCCGTTGCCAGGCGCGGGATTACGTCCGTACGGGACTCGTCGCCCGGGGCGTTCCGCGTCGGCCGGGTGCCGTGTCGCCGCGTCAAGTGACCGGCCTGCGAACGGCGTTGGGAAACGCAGTGCACGACCGAGGCGGAGGCGGCCGCGAGTTGGGGCACGTGACGGTGGTGCGCTCGGTCGTGGCAATGCGTACGCCGCCGCGTGCGCGGCCTGTCGTCGCCGCGCGGCAGCAGTCCGTAAGCTGTGCCTCGTCAGACGGACGCACGAGAAGACGACCAGGGCACTCCGCCCTCCCGGTGACCGGCTGGGGTCTCCCCCGAAGGCCAGGGAAGGGCCCGAACACCTCAGGCAGGGGAACGACATGGCGATGATGCGGCTCCGACGAGAGGATCCGCGAGTCGTCGGCTCGTTCCGGCTGCACAGGCGGCTGGGCGCGGGCGGCATGGGCGTGGTCTATCTCGGTTCCGACCGGCGGGGGCAGCGGGTCGCGCTGAAGGTGATCCGTCCGGACCTCGCGGAGGACAAGGAGTTCCGCTCGCGCTTCGCCCGTGAGGTCTCGGCCGCGCGCCGCATCCGCGGAGGCTGTACGGCGCGGCTGGTGGCGGCCGATCTGGACGCGGACCGGCCGTGGTTCGCCACGCAGTACGTTCCGGGGCCGTCGCTGCACGACAAGGTGACGGAGTCGGGCCCGCTCCCGGCGAGTGAAGTGGCCTCCATCGGGGCGTCGTTGGCGGAGGGCCTCGTCGCCGTGCACGAGGCCGGAGTCGTACATCGGGATCTGAAGCCCTCGAACATCCTGCTGTCGCCCAAGGGTCCGCGCATCATCGACTTCGGCATCGCGTGGGCCACCGGTGCGAGCACCCTCACCCATGTGGGTACGGCCGTTGGCTCGCCCGGGTTTCTCGCGCCCGAGCAGGTGAGGGGCGCGCTGGTGACGCCCGCGACGGACGTCTTCGCGCTGGGGGCGACCCTGGCCTACGCGGCGACGGCTGACTCGCCCTTCGGGCAGGGCAGTTCGGAGGTCATGCTCTACCGCGTGGTCCACGAGGAGCCGCAGCTGGAGAGCGTCCATACGGCGCTCGCCCCGCTCATCCACGCGTGTCTGGTGAAGGCCCCCGAGGAGCGGCCGAGTCCGCTTCAGCTTTCGCTCCGTCTGAAGGAGATCGCCGCGCGGGAGGCTCGCGGGCTGTCGGAACAGACGGGCGGTGCCGCCCCTGCGGACGGTGCCGCGGGTGGTGCCGGCGGCATGGCAGGCGGGGGCGCGGGAGGCCATGGCGGTTCCGGCGGGCGTCCCGTCGGCGCCGGCGGGGCCGCTTCAGGCGGCGCGGCCGGTGCCGGACGTCCCCCCTCCACCAGGGCCTCCGGCCCTCGTACGGGTGCCAACCGGCCGCCGTCGTCGGCGAGTTCGGGCACCGCGGCGGGGTCCGGCGCCGGTGCGGCAGGAGCGGGCGGACGCGGCAGGCCCGGCGGACCACGGTCGCGGGCCACGGGCGACCGTCCCCGGCTGCGGCGGCCAGGGGAGCGAGAGCGAGGACGGCAGCGGCCCGAGGCGTCCCGCCGGGAACGCCGCCACGAACATCACCGGGAGCACCGCGAGCACGGCGAATCCGGCGCGGGCGCCACCAGCGGCATGGGAAGCGCGGGTGGTTCGGGCGGCGCCGCGCCGGGTGGCGGGGGTCATCCGGGCTCGTCCCGCGGCCCGGCATCACGCACCGGGGACCGCTCGAAGGGGGCGGGCCCCGGGAACCCGAATCCGCGGACTTCCACTCGGAATTCCACGCGGACGGGCGGCAACGGCGCGGCGGGGCGGGGCCCCCGTGTACGGCGGCCCGGTGGCGCGGACGGACGCGATCACGGCTCGGGACCCGTCAGGCGCGGCGCCGACCGGCGGCTGCTGCGGCAGCGGCTCGTGGTCTTCGTGACGGTGACGCTGCTGGTGGCGCTGGGCATCGCTGCGGCGCAGGGATGCCAGGGGCCCACGCGGGGGCTGGGGACCGGCGGTGCGCCACGTCCAGGGGCCGCGGCCACGGAAGCTCCGCGGGATGCGGCAGCTCCTCCGGCCGCTGAGTCGGCCGCGGACGCGTCGGCTCCCTCGGTTCGGGCTCCCTCGGTCCGGGCTCCCTCGGTCCGGACTGCTTCCGCTCGGGCCGTCCCTGTACGGCCCGCCTCCCCCTCGGTTCTCTCCGCCTCGCGTACGCCCGCCCGGCTCGCCCGACTCGCCTATTCGCGGGGAGAGTTCACGCCGCTGGAGATGCGCCTCGCCGCGGTGGGACGGTACGCGGACAGGCGCTGACCCATGGTCCGGCCGTCGGTTCCCCGACGGCCGGTTCGTCGGTCGGTCAGCTCGTAAGCCGGACAGTTCGTACGTCGGACAGGTCGTCGGTCGGTTCCTCGTCATGCGTGAGGCAGCCGACAGGGACTCCGGTGCGTCAGGGCTCCAGCGCGGGCGTGGACGCCCCACGTCACGGCGTAGAACCGCTCCTCGTCAGCGCGTAGAAGGCGACCGCTGCCGCCGCACCCACGTTGAGCGAGTCGACGCCGTGTGCCATCGGGATGCGTACGCGCTCGTCGGCGGCCCCCATGGCCCGCCGGGACAGCCCCTCGCCCTCCGCTCCGAGGAGGAGCGCCGCACGCTCCGGCGGGGGCGCCAGCGCGTCGTCGAGCGGGACGGCCTCCTCGTCCGGGGTGAGCGCGAGCAGCCGGAACCCGGCGTCCCGCACGGACTCCAGCCCCTGCGGCCAGGTGCCGAGCCGCGCGTACGGCACCGAGAAGACCGCGCCCATGGACACCTTGACGGAGCGGCGGTACAGGGGGTCGGCACACGACGGTGACAGCAGCACGGCGTCCATGCCGAGGGCGGCGGCGCTGCGGAATATCGCGCCCACGTTGGTGTGATCGTTGACCGCCTCCATGATCACGACGCGTCGAGCGGCGCTCAGCACCCGCTCCGGCTCGGGCAGGGGCTTGCGTTCCATGGAGGCGAGGGCGCCACGGTGGACGTGGTAGCCGGTGACCTGCTCGGCCAGCGCGGGGCTCACCACATAGGCGGGCGCCCCGGACTGCTCCACGACGTCCCGCATCACGGGGACCCACTTCTCGGAGAGCAGCATCGAGCGCATCGCGTATCCGGCCTGTGCGGCACGGCGTACGACCTTCTCGCCCTCGGCGATGAACAGGCCCTCGGCGGGCTCGCGTCTGCGGCGCAGTTCGACGTCGGTGAGGCCGGTGAAGTCGGACAGCCGCGGGTCGGCCGGGTCGCCGACTGGGATGAAAACAGCCACAGTTGATTCCGCTTCAGCTTCCGGAAGAGGAGCCGGGGCCCGTGCCGGAACCCATGCCGGAGGCGTCGCCGGACGCTGTCCACGGGAACGTGCCGGGGTGCCCCGATCCCACGGACACCACGTCGCCGACCACGACGACCGCCGGCGGCCGTACCTCCTCGGCGGCGGCCCGCTCCGCGATCGTCTCCAGCGTGCCGTCGACGCGCCGCTCTCCCCGCAGTCGTCCCCTCCTGGACGACGGCGACGGGCGTGCTCGCGTCCCTTCCGTGCCGGATCAGGGTCTCCGCGATGGCACCGAGGCGTTCCACGGCCATCAGCAGCACGAGCGTGCCGCGCAGCCGCGCCAGCGCGGGCCAGTCGACGAGCGACCGCGGATCGCCGGGCGCGACATGGCCGCTGACGACCGTGAACTCATGGGCGACCCCTCGGTGGGTGACCGGGATTCCGGCCGCTCCGGGGACGCTCACGGCGCTGGTGATGCCCGGCACGACCGTGACCGGGACTCCCGCCTCCGCGAGCTGTTCCGCTTCCTCCATGCCACGGCCGAAGACGAACGGGTCGCCGCCCTTGAGCCTCACCACCGACCTGCCTGCCTTGGCGTGCTGGATCAGGGCGTCGTTGATGGCCTCCTGGGCCATGGCGCGTCCGTAGGGGATCTTCGCGGCGTCGATCACCTCGACGTGCGGCGGCAGTTCGGCCAGCAGATCGCGGGGGCCGAGCCGGTCGGCGAGGACGACGTCCGCCTCCGCGAGCAGGCGGCGGCCCCGCACCGTGATCAGCTCCGGGTCGCCGGGGCCGCCGCCGACGAGGGCCACTCCCCCGGTACGGCCGCGGTGCCGTGGTGCGCCGAGGGTGCCGTTGTGCAGGCCCTCGACGACGGCGTCGCGTACGGCGGCGGAGCGACGCGGGTCCCGTCCCGTGAGCACGGCGACGGTGACGCCCTCGCTCCGGCCTGTCGCCGGGGTCCAGGCGGTGGCCGCCGACGCGTCGTCGCTGCGTACGCACCACACTCTGCGGTTCTCGGCCTCGGCGGAGGCGGCCGTGTTGGTGGCGGGGTCGTCCGTGGCGATCAGCGCGTACCAGGCGCCGTCCAAGTCGCCTTCGGCGTAAGGGCGGCGCTGCCAGGTCAGTTCCCCGGCGTCTGCCATGGCCTCGACGGACGGTGTGACTTCGGGGGCGATCAGCAGCACGTCCGCGCCCGCGGCCAGCAGCGCGGGCAGCCGCCGCTGCGCGACGCCGCCTCCGCCGACGACCACGACCCGGCGCCCTTCGAGGCGCAGCCCGACGGGGTAGGCGGGGTGTTCGCTCGCGGCGTCGGACTGGGGACCGGTGCCGGTGCCGGGCACGGACTCGGACATGCTGGTGCGGCTCCTCGTGTTGCTGTTGCGGAAGGCCGCTGCGGCGCTGGAGCGGCGAGATCTGCGATGTGCGGGGCGTCTTCGTGCGGGCGTGCTGGTACGTGTCGAGCGGGGCGGACCTGAGCGCGGGCTTGCTGTGCCGGACCGGGCGGCCCGGCCCACGGCCGTCGTACGGGCCCGAACATGCTCGTACGGGCCTGCCGTACGGCACCGGGCCGGAACAAGGACCGCCTCGGACAGCCTATGGCGCGGGTGCCGGTGACGCTGTTCCCCGGATCACTGCACGGCCCCGTACGCAGGGACGTCGCGACGCGGCGGGGCGGCGCGTGCCCCGCCCCGATCACCGCTGTCCGTCGTAGGTCCGTGGCCGCGAACTCGTAGGCCCGTGGCCGCGAACTCGCCCTCGTATGGGCGCGGTTGGGGCGGGGCGCCGCCCGCTGGCTTCAGCTCTTCCCCGTCACTCCCGCCGAGTCGAACGTCGCCACCTCGTGCATGGCACGCGCCGCGCTCTGCACCATCGGCAGCGACAGCAGTGCGCCCGTGCCCTCGCCCAGCCGCAGATCCAGATCGATCAGCGGGCGCAGGCCCAGCTTGGTGAGCGCCGCCACGTGCCCCGGCTCGGAGCTGCGGTGCCCCGCGATGCACGCGGCCATCGCCTCCGGTGCGATACGGCGGGCGACGAGGGCGGCTGCGCCCGCGCTCACCCCGTCGAGGATCACCGGCGTACGAAGGGAGGCGCCGCCGAGGATGAGGCCGACGAGCGCGGCGTGTTCGAGGCCGCCGACCGCCGCCAGCATGCCCAGCGGATCCTCCGGGTCGGGCTGGTGCACCTCCAGGGCACGGCGTACGACCTCGACCTTGCGGGCGTGCGTCTCGTCGTTGATGCCGGTGCCGCGGCCCGTCACCTCGGACGGGTCGGCGTCGGTGCAGGCGGCGACGAGCACGGCCGAGGCCGTGGTGTTGGCGATGCCCATCTCCCCTGTGAGGAGCGCCTTGTTGCCTGCCGCGACCAGGTCGCGTGCGGTCTCGATGCCGACTTCGAGGGCGCGCAGGGCCTCCTCGCGGGTCATCGCCGGACCCTGCGTCATATCTGCCGTGCCTGCCCGGACCTTGCGGGGCAACAGGCCCGGCGTGGACGGGAGTTCGCCGGCGATGCCCACGTCGATGACGCAGACCTCCGCGCCGACCTGGTTGGCGAAGGCGTTGCAGACGGCGCCGCCGCCGAGGAAGTTGGCGACCATCTGGGCGGTGACCTCCTGCGGCCACGGGGTCACGCCCTGAGCGTGCACACCGTGGTCGCCCGCGAAGATCGCGACGGCCGCGGGCTCCGGAAGCGGCGGCGGGCACTTGCGCGAAAGGCCGCAGAGCTGCGCGGAGATGATCTCCAGCATGCCGAGCGCGCCGGACGGCTTGGTCATCCGCTTCTGCCGCTCCCACGCCTCGCCCAGCGCCTTGGCGTCCAGCGGGCGGATGGCGGCGACGGTGTCGGAGAGCAGGTCCTGCGGCTCCGCACCGGGCAGCACCCGGCGTCCGTACGACTCCTCGTGCACGACCCAGGAGAGCGGGCGGCGCTTGGACCAGCCCGCCTGCGCGAGTTCGGGCTCCGGCGGGAACTCGTCGACGTATCCGACGCACAGATACGCCACGACCTCCAGATGCTCGGGCAGCTCCAGCGCACGCACCATCTCGCGCTCGTCGAAGAAGCTGACCCAGCCGACGCCGAGGCCCTCCGCGCGTGCGGCCAGCCACAGGTTCTCCACGGCGAGCGCCGAGGAGTAGGGCGCCATCTGCGGCTGGGTGTGACGTCCGAGGGTGTGCCGTCCGCCGCGGGTCGGGTCCGCGGTGACGACGATGTTGACGGGGGTGTCGAGGATCGCCTCGATCTTCAGTTCCTTGAACTGCTTGGCGCGGGCCTTCGGCAGGGACTCCGCATAGGCGTGGCGCTGGCGTTCGGCCAGCTCGTGCATGGCACGGCGGGTCTCCTCGGAGCGGATGACGACGAAGTCCCACGGCTGGGAGTGGCCGACGCTGGGCGCGGTGTGCGCCGCTTCGAGGACGCGCAGCAGCACCTCGTGCGGGATGGGGTCGGGCCGGAACCCGTTGCGGATGTCGCGGCGTTCGCGCATCAGGCGGTGTACGGCCTCGCGCTCTTCGTCCGCGTAGCCGGGGGCCGGAGGACCGCCCGCCGTGGCGACCTGTTCCGCGGGCGGGTCCTGGCTCTCGCCGTCCGGCTCGGGGGCGTCGCCGGGGGCGCTCTCCGCGCCGGGGGCGTCGGCGGAGCCGGGCTCGGCCGCGCCGGGGCCGGCGGACGCACCGGGCTCGGCAGGGACGCCGGGCTCGGGCTCCGCGGCGGTCTTCGCGCCGTCGTCGGCTGCGTTGCCGCTTCCGGGGTCGCTCTGCGCCGCGGTGTCGGTCTCTTCTGCTGTCTTGTTCTCGGCCACCGCGACAGTCTCCGCCTCCGGGGCGGGGGCGGGAAGCTGCGCGTCGGTAACGGGTGAACCCTCCTCGGTCTCCGGCGTCCCCGTGGCGCCGCCGCCTTCGGTGGCAGGGGCCTCCGTGGCGGCCTGTGCTTCCTCGCTTGCGTGAACGGCGTCGTGCGTTGTCGCGGTCTTCTCCTGAACGGTCTGTGGGGCCTCGGGCGCGGAAGCGTCCCCGGGTACGGGCTGCTCCGCGGGCGCGGGGGCACCTTCGGCTGCGGGCACGGGAGTCGGGGCGGCGCCGCCCTCTCCGGCCGCCGCCTCCTGGCCGCCTTCCGCTGCCGTGTCCCCGTCCTTGCGGCTGTGCTTGCCGCTCCGCTGAGGCGTCTCGGCCTGCTGTTCCGGTGCCGCGTGCGCCTCGGCGTGACGGCTCTGCTGCGCGGGGATCGAGGCTACGGCCCCGGGCGCCTGGGCTCCGGCCTGGGCCTGGTTGTAGGCATCGGCCTGGGCCTGGTCGCCCGGACCCGCTTCACCGGCCCCCCCGGTTGCAGCGGTGACGGCTGCCTCGCCGAGGGCTGCCTCTTCGCCGCCCTGCTGCTGCGCCGGGATCTTCGCCGTGTCGGCCGCCGCCGGTCCCGCTCCCCCGGCGGGCGTGGCCCCGCTCTTCGTGTCCGTCGCGGTATCGCCCTCAACCGGCTTGGCCGCACCCGCCTGTTGGGGCTCGATGGCCTCCACCGCCGTCGAGCCAGGCGAGGACACCCAGGTGTTGCCGGTGCCGGTTCTCTCTTCGCCGCTCTCCTCCTTCGCACGGCGCCGCCGCCTGCGGCCACCGCCGGAACGGGGAGCCGCGGCCCGGCCCTGCTGTTCACCGTGTCCACCGCTCTGCGGCTCGGCAGCAGCCTGGGGCTCCGCGGTCTGGGGCTCGGCTGCCTGGTTCTGCGTGGTCCGGGGCTCCGTGGGCTCCGCGGCCTGGTCCGCGACCGCCGCGCCGGTCTGGGGCTCCGTGGCGTCAGCGGCAGCGTGCTGTTCCGGCGTGGCGGCGGGATCGACAGGTACGGCCGCCTCCGGCTGTTCGGACGCGGGGTCCGGCTGCGGCGCGTTCTCCGGTACGGATGCGGCGAGTTGGGGGCCCGCGAGGGCCATGGTCTCCGCTGTCTGTGCGCCGGAGGCCACGGCCGTCTGCGACTGCGGCTCCGGCTGCGGCTGCGCGTCGGTCTCCGCACCCGCGTACGGCTCGCCCTGCGCCGCCCACATCTCGTTCTGCGGTGGCAGCGCCCCGAGTTGGGGCCCGGGCAGCGTCTCCGCGTTCACCTGCGTGTGGTCCGGGTACCCGGCGTCGACGGCCGTGGCCGCCACGTCCTGGGGCGGTACGGCGCCGTGCCGGCCGCCGTGCTGGTCTCCGTACTGCTCACCGTGCTGGGCACCGTGCTGAGCGCCGAACTCGTCGTGCTGCGCCGTCACTTCGACGGCGACGGCGGCAGCGGCAGCCGCGTCGGCACCGGGAGCGGCACCGGCCTCCGCATCCGCAGCGCCCCGCTGCTGTGCCTGCGGTTGCCCCTCCGCCGCCGTCTGCACCTGGCCCTGACCCTGCCCCGCGCCCTGCGTCGAGTCCTGCTCCGAGACCTGCGGACCCGGCTGGGAGGCCGGGGGCGCACTCGGCTGCGCATACGACCGCGAACTCGTTGATTCCGTCGGTGCTTCCTGCTGCGACTTGGTGGAACTCTCCTGCGCCGCCGCGGACTTCCCACGCCTCGCGCGCCCGCTCGTACGAGCGCCCAGCCCTCTGTCGGAGAGGGGACGTACGGCCCCGGACTGCTCCGGCTCGGGCGGGCCCAGGTGGAGCGGCCTACGGGGAGGAGTCTGAGCGCGAGGGGTGCCCTTCGCGGGCGTACGGCCCCCGGCGAACGCCTCTCGTACCTCGCCGCAGTCGATGGAACCGGAGTCCCGGCCGTCGGTCTCGTGGGGCCCCGGCACATGGTTCGGGCCGGGGTCGCCGGAGAACTGCTGTGCCTCCGGCGGCATTTGCGTCTGCTGCGTCTGCCCCTGCTGCTCGGGCTGAGGCTGGGGCTGGGGCTGCTGCTCAGGCTGCGGCAACTGCCCGCCGTACGGGTCCAGATGCCCGTAGGAGGCGTCGTGCACGAACCCGTTCTGCTGCCCGTACACATCCTGTTGCACTGCCATATGCGACTGCGCCTGCGCCTGCGCCTGGGACATGGGCTCGGACATCGACGGGGACATCGGCTGGGACTGCGGCTGCGGATGCGCGGCGCCGACGGGGGCGTGCGGGTCGTGCGCCTGAGCCGCGTATGCCTGCTGGTCCTGAGCCTGAGGGTCGAAGGACTGGGGATCGAAAGCCTGGGGATCGAAGGACTGCGGATCGTAAGCCTGAGCACCGTAACCCTGAGGGTCGTGCCACGCGTCCGCACCGTGCGAACCCGGCAGCAGCGACTGCGGGTCGGCGGGCGCGAGGCCGGGCCCCGCGCCGGGGACGAAACCGGAGGCCGCTGCCTCGCCGAGACCGTCTCCGAGACTGTCGCCCAGGCCCTCGCCCGGTCCCGCGTAGGGGTGGGATCCGTTCACCGGAAGGCCCGGTTGCCGACCGTCCGACTGCCCGCCTGAATTCTCCGGCTGCCCCTCACCAGGGATCCGGCCGGTGTCAGTCATGCGTACCCCTCGCCCATCGGTAGTGCTTCTCACAGCCCCGCGAACAGCCGCCGGGCCCCGTAGATGAAGAACGAGCGCGCACACCGTGCGGCACGTTCATCAGCCACGCGCCATACGGACATTGACGGACGAAGCGTCAACACCGCATGGCGGCACAACGATCGGTCAGCCTACCCGGGGCTGGGCCTGCCTTCGTGCACGGAGGGGTGAGAAACAGCACTTCGTCGTGGTTCGTCACGCACCGGCCACAGAGATTCAGACTCGGACACCGGACAGCAGGAAAACGACAGCTCGTTCACTTTCCACCCACTCCGTGGTGTCCAGCTCCACGGACTGGAGCAGGGCGCATTCGACTTCGTAACCGCCCTCTGCGAGCGCCCTTCCGAGGGCCTCCGCCTCGTCCCGGGTGGCGGCGTGAGTGACGATACGGCCCGGACGCCGGTCGGCCACCGCCGTGACGGTGGGTACGCCTCCGCCGCCCACCCGCACCACGTCCGGCTCCGGCAGATCCTCGAGGACTTGGGGCGCCGCGCCGTGCACGGTCTCGATCTGCACGCCGAACCGCCGTGCCGCGGCGTCCGTACTAGCACAGGCCGACGGGTCCCGGTCCACGGCGATGACCGCGGCGCCGAAACGCGCGGCCTCGACGGCGACGGCACCGCTGCCCGCGCCGATGTCCCATACGAGATCGCCGATACGCGGGCCGAGCCGGGCGAGTTGGCAGGCGCGAAGCTGACGCGATTCGCTCGCACGCGCCGGGGCGTGCGCCGCGCCGTGCGCGGGGGCTCCGGTGTCGTAACCGGGCGCACCCGGCGCGCCCGCCATCGCAGGTCCGGCCGTAGTGCCGAAGCCGCGGGCCGGGCCGCCGAGGCCGGAGCCGCCCGTCCCACCGGCCGCACGGTCCGGGTAGTCGGAGAGCGGAAGGGCCCAACCCCTCACGGCGGGCGGGTAGTCGGGACCGTGCGCCGCGAGCCAGCCGCCCCCCGGGCCGCCGTGCGCGGACGAAGGCCCAGGTGCCGTACCGCGTCCGGCGCCCGGCGTGAGCCCGGGCTGCGGAGCGGCGGGCCCCGTCGAACCGCCCGCCACGATCACCACGTTGGGGTCGCGCCAGGTGTGGTCGGCGACCTTGTCGGAGGTGAGCACGGTGACTTCCTCGTGCGCCGTGCCCAGCGCCTCGCATATCACGAACGTACGGTGCACCGAGCCAAGAAGCAGCGCGAGTTCGGCGGGGCCGGCGCCCGGGGACGTGAGCACGCCGACCTTGGTGTGGGCGCGGCAGACGTTGACGGCGTGGCGCAGCGTACGGGAGTTGGCCACCACGAGCTGCGCGTCGTCCCACGGCATGCCCGCACGGGCGAAGGCGGCGGCCATCGCGGAGACGGCGGGAACGACCTCCACCTCCAGGCCGTGTTCCGGCGCGCGGAGCGTACGCACGACGCCGAAGAAGCCCGGGTCGCCGTCGGCGAAGACGACGGCGGTGCCGCGGTGGCGGGCGATGTTCCGCGCGGCGAGCGAGACGCTGCCGAGCTTGATCTGCTCTGCGCGCGGCGGCACTTCGGGAAGCTGGAGATGGTGCGCGGCTCCGGCGACGAGCGTGGCCGCACCGAGGGCGGAGCGGGCGGCGCCTGACAGAGGCGAACCGTCCCACCCGATCACGGTGACGCGGTCGGCCATGGGTGCGTCTCCTGGGCTCGTCTGGTGCTCACGGTGCTCGTCGCAGGTCGGGGGTCATCGAGCCTACCCCCGTGCGGACCGGGACCGGAGGCCGGGTGCGGACGGTTCCGTACATGCGGGCCTACAGGCGGATTCGCACCGGGGACCTACGTCGTTCACAAGACCGCCACACCATCGGGCGAGCGCGTGGGAGCAGGCAGACGTGCGCGTTTCCGGGCGGGGCCGACTCCGCGCGAGGGCGCCGACTGCGATGGCGGCGGAGGCGATTGCGATGCGGGCGGCCTCGACGATGGCGGCGCGGCGGCGGGGCGGCGCGGTGGCGGGGCGGCGGTGCTCAACTGCGAGCGCGGCACAAGGACTTGGCGCTTCGCCGATTTGGCGACTCGGCAGCACGGCACTGGACCGGCGACGGGCACGGCCGTGCCCCCGCCTCGGCGGGAGGTGTGAACTCGCCCTCGGCAGGGCGCGGATGAACGGACGCGTCCGCTAGCGCGGCGAGTGGAGCCACTCCGGATAGGGCGCGTAGCCGCCCGTGTCCGCGAGCTGTTCCGGGATGCCGTCGAGGTCTTCGGGCAGCAGGCTCCACACCAGCAGATCGGTGCGGATCTCCGCCCAGCCGCCGTCCTCGGTGCGGGTGCGCGCTATCCAGGCGTTGCGCAGCACGCCCTCGCTGATGCAGCCGAGCTTCTGCGCGACCTGCTGCGCAGCGGTGTTGTCGGCCGCCGTGTGAAGCTCCATGCGTTCGAACTTCTGGTCCTGGAACAGCCATTGGGCCACGGCCAGCACCGACTCCGAGGCGTAGCCCTCTCCGCGCGCCCAGGGGGCGACGACGTAGCCGACCTCGGTGCCGAGGATGCGCCAGTCGGTGTGTTCGAGCTGTACGAGGCCGACGAGGCGCTGGGTGAGGAACTCGGTGACGGCGAACGCGATGCCCTCCCCCTCGGTCCGCATCGCGGGGGCCCGCCGGAGGATGAACTCCCGTGCGTCGGCCTCGCGATAGGGCACCGGCACGGTCGTCCACGCGGCCACGAGCTCGTCGCGCATCATCTCGGTGAGCGACTGCACATCCGCTTCCTCGAACGGGCGCAGCACGAGACGGTCCGTGCTGATCGAGACGTCCGGAAAGATCGAAGTCATGCGCCGCTCCATACGGATCGAGGGGCTGGGGTGTCGCTCCCCAGAAGACCACCGCGGGGTCTGCCGGCCGTTCTGGGAGGACCGCCGGCGGGGGTCCTGGGTGCACCAGACGTTTGCCGCAGTGCACAGCATGCAGCATCGGAGGCCGTGCGCGCAGCGCCGAGAGCCCCTTCGCAGGCTGGACGGCGCACGGTAAACCGACTTGTCGATACGGGGACCTCCGGCAGGGCGCGCGCCGTCGCCTGCCCCAGGTGCCCGTCGCGGAGTGCCGTCCTCCGCCGGGCCCCCGCGCGGTGCCCCTGCCGCCGCACCCCTGGCGGCCCCTTCTAGACTTCGCCGCGTGTTCACCCCGCTCACCGTCGTCCTCGCAGTCGCGGCGCTCGCGCTCGCCGCCTGGTGCGGCTGGGCGGCCTACCGCGATCAGCCCACCAAGGACTGGCACTTCATCGGCATGGCCGTCGTCGCCGTGCTCGCGCTCGCCCAGCTCGTCGTCGGAATCGTGCGGTTGGCCACCGGCGGCGAGCCCGCCGAGGGCACGGTCGTCTTCGTCGCGTATCTGGCGGCCGTCACGGCCTGCGTGCCGGTGGTCGGCCTGATCTCCCTCACGGAACGCACCAAGTGGGGCTCGCTGACCGTCGCCGCGGGCGCGCTCGTGCTGGCCGTGCTCCAGGCACGCCTGCACGAGATCTGGGGAGGCGGGCATGGCGCCTGAGACGCCGCCCCGAGGGCAGGACGCGGCTGGCGCGAAGGGCGAAGGAGGGCGCCGGCGGCGGCATCGGCGGAGGAGGCATCGGCAAGGGCCCCGGGACCCTGCTCGTCACGCTCTACGGCATCTTCACCGTCGGCGCCGCGTCCCGCTCGATCGTCCAGCTCACCACCCGTTTCGACGAGGCGCCACTGGCCTATGTCCTCTCGGCCGTGGCCGCGCTCGTCTACGCGTTCATCACGCTGTCGCTCGTACGGGGCGGCGAGAAGGCACGCAAGGCGGCCCTCGGCTGCTGCTGTGTCGAGCTGCTGGGCGTGCTGACGGTGGGCACATGGACGCTCGTGGAGCCGTCGGCGTTCCCCGACGCGACCGTGTGGTCGGACTACGGCATGGGCTATCTCTTCATCCCGGTGATCCTGCCGGTGACGGGGCTGCTGTGGCTGCGCCGCTCACGCGGCGCAGCCTCCCGCTGAGCGCCCTCCGGTCCGGCCGCCTCTCAACTGCCGTGCGGCGCAAGCTTGCACGGGACGCCGTCGATCCGTGCCGGGTCGTCCATCGGTCCGTGCCCGGATGCGTGTACCGGTCCAGGGCGTTCAGGTCCAGGGCGTAGGTCCAAGGCGTACAGGTACAGGGTGTGCCGGTCCCCGGCGGGACCGTCAGGCGCTCGCGCCGACCGCCGCCGAACCGGCAGACCCGGCGACCCCGGAGGCACCCCCGGCCTTTCCCCCGACGTCCTTCGTCATCGACGTCAGCGTCACCTTCCGGTCCTTCTCCGTACTGCCGGACGCGATGTAGCCGTACTTGCGGTACAGCCGCAGATTGCCCTCGCTGCGATGCCCGGTGACGAGCTGGTACCGCTTGGCGTGCCGCTCCGCGGCGAGCCTGTCCTCGATGGCGGCCAGCAGCCTGCCCCCCAGCCCGTGCCGCTGGAGGCGCGGGTGTACGCAGAGCCTGTCGATGCGTGCCGTGCCGTCGGCGTCGACCGAGCCCCGTACGGAGCCCACGACCTCGTCGCCGAGCCGGGCCACCATCACGCAGCCCGAGGCCATCTCGGCACGCAGTCCGTCCAGGGTCTGGGTGAGGGGCGCGATGGCGTAGTCGCCGTAGGCCTCCGCCTCGCTCTGGAAGCACAGGTACTGGAGCTTGAGGATTTGCTCGGCGTCTCCATCGACCGCCGCAGAGATGGTCACGCTCATACCCATGTGCGCCTGCCTCCCCTTTGTCATGGTGCGTCCGGGCACGTGTGTACGAGGGTGAGCCGTGTCCGGACCGTCTGCCCTGGTGACGCCGATTGCTTCCCGCAGCATTCCCCCAAGTTCACGGGACGCAATCCGGCAGTCCGAGCATTCTGCGCAGGCAACCCAGACATCGGGAACGAACCGGGCCCACGCTCCCCTGTGACATTCCCAACTCATCTGCGATCTCGGGGTAGGTGAGGTCCCTGCCGGAGAACAGCGCCCGCATCAGCGACGGGCAGCGGCCGGGAAGCCGGGAGAGCGCCGCGTCGAGAAGTCTGCGCTGCTCAGCGGCGAGAACGCTGCTCTCGGCGGCGGGGGCGCCCACGGGCCCGCCGTGCGGCAGCGTCGTCTCGCGGCTGCTGCGCCGCCGTGCCCTTCGCGCCTCCGCTCTCACGGCGGCACGCAGCCAGCGTGCGGAAGAGATCCCCGGGACGCCGCCGGACGCCCGCGCCCCGGCCTCGAACCAGCGCAGCCATACGGCCTGTTGCAGCTCCTCCGCCTCCTCGCCCGCGGCTGCCGCCTCCGCGGCGCACTCCGCCGCGACGAGGCGGCGCAGCGGAACGGGCGGCAGTGGCAACTCGGGCGGGGACTCCGAGGACCAGGACGCATCGGCCGTCGAGGCGGCGTCCGCGTCGGCGTCCGCCTCCCCGGCGCTGCCCGGTTCCGCCGTACGGGCTCGTACGGGAACGACGTGTACGGATGCGGCTCGTACGGGCCCGGTCACGGGACGGCCCGACGCCGCGGCGCGGATGTGTGCGGAACGGAGGTCCATGCCGTGCGCAACGCCCCGTGCACGAGCGCCGGTTGACACAAGGCGGCGACGCCACCCCTGCGGGTGACGCCGCCGCCGTGCGCGCTGACGCGGTGCCGCGCTGCCTCCCCGCCCCACCTCGTGGAAGGCGGACCGGCACGCTCAGCCCGCGCGGAAGTCCTCCGCCGCGAGCAGCCCGGTGTCGCAGTTGTCGGTGAAGATGCCGTCGATCCCCGTGCTGAAGTACGCCTTGAAGGCGCCGAAGGCGTCACCGTAGGCGTTGGCGTCCTGGCCCTTGCGGAACTCGGTGGGCAGGAAGGTGTTCTCGTTCCGCATCGTGTACGGGTGCAGGATCAGGCCCTGCGCATGTGCGTCGCGCACCAGCGTGGTCGGTTCGCCGAGGCTGCCGTCGGGCTTCTTCGGGATGACGAGGTCCACGAGCGGCCCGATGCCTTCGGCGAACCGCGCCATCCACTTCAGCCCCTCCGGCTTCACCAGGTCCGCCACGGTGCGCGGATCGCCCGCCTCGACGAAGTCCCAGGGCCGGGAGGAGGCCGCGTCCAGCAGGCACACTCCGGGGCAGTCGACGAGCTTGTCCAGCTTCTGGATGCTGCTGGGTTCGAAGGACTGCACGAAGTTCGGCGAGTCCGCGCGGTCCCGCCCGTACTTGCGCAGCAGCTTCGCCAGCCGGGGCTCCAGCTCCAGTCCGAGCTTGCGGAAGTAGGTGGGGTGCTTGGTCTCGATGTGCAGCCAGACGGGCCGGCCGCGCCGGTCGCCCTGCTTCTGCGCCCACTTGAGCACGTCCTCGAAGAGCGGTACCTCCCAGCGGCCGTCGTAGAGGGTGTTGCGCTGACGGTTCTGCGGGATGCGCTCCTTGGCGCGCAGCGTGCGCAGCTCGGCGAGGGTGAAGTCCTCGGTGAACCAGCCCGTCAGGTCCTTCCCGTCGACCTTCTTGGTCGTCTTGCGCCCGGCGAACTCGGGGTGGTCGGCGACGTTCGTCGTGGCCGTGATGTCGTTCTCGTGACGGCAGACGAGGTGGCCGTCCTTGGTGGGCACGAGGTCCTGCTCGATGACGTCCGCGCCCATGCGGAAGGCGAGTTCGTACGAGCCGAAGGTGTGCTCGGGGCGGTACCCGCTGGCACCGCGGTGAGCGATGACGGCAGGCATGGGGAGCCCTCCGCCGTGCCGGTCCTTCCCGCGTCCCCCGCTCCTGTCCTCCGCGAGTGCGCTCCCGCCCGTGCCGACCGTGGCTGCGCCCGCGGCGCCCAGTACGGCCGCTCCGAGCACGAGTCTCCGACCCGGCTGCTGCTCCTGTCCCATGGGCTCTCCTCAGCTCGTGTCACATCTGTTGCGTACGCCCGAACTCGTAGGCCCCGGCGGACGACTGGCTGATCGTAGGTCGGGCTTACGTACGGAAGGGAGGCTTGGGGCCGAACATGCGGGAAACACGTCCGTCATGACACTCCGGCACACTCGGGTACGGCATACGCACGGCGGCGATGGCACCTCGTCCGGTACCGAGAGCCGGTCCGACGCCGCGTCGACCCTGGTGTGCGCGCCGCCGTCGGCGGCAAGTATCGTCCTCACCTGCGCAGGTATGCGCGCCAACGTCACCGGCCGGAGGAACCGTTGTCCCGTTTCCGTCTGATCAAGGCAGTGCTCGGCCCGCTTCTGCGGGTGCTGTTGCGCCCGCAGGTGGAAGGGGCGGAGCGAATTCCCGGTTCCGGTCCGGTGATTCTGGCCGGCAACCACCTCACCTTCATCGACTCGATGGTCCTCCCGCTGGTGACCGACCGTCAGGTGTTCTTCATCGGCAAGGACGAGTACGTCAAGGGCCGTAGCCTCAAGGGGCGGTTGATGGCGTGGTTCTTCACGGGCGTCGGCATGATCCCCGTCGACCGCGACGGCGGACGCGGAGGCGTCGCGGCGCTGATGACGGGCCGTCGCGTGCTGGAGGAGGGCCGGATCTTCGGCATCTACCCCGAGGGCACCCGCTCCCCCGACGGCCGTCTCTACCGGGGCCGCACGGGCATCGCCCGTCTCGCGCTGATGACCGGCGCGCCCGTGGTGCCGTTCGCGATGATCGGTACGGACGCGATCCAGCCCGGCGGCAAGGGCCTGCCGCGTCCGGCACCGGGGCGCCGTATCGCGGTGCGCTTCGGCGAGCCCCTCGACTTCAGCCGCTACGAGGGCATGGACCGCGACCGCTATGTGCTGCGGGCCGTGACGGACGAGGTGATGAGCGAGGTCATGCGCCTGTCCGGCCAGGAGTACGTGGACGTCTACGCGACGAAGGCGAAGGCGGCCTGACCCGCCGACCCGTTCCTGCCGGTCCCGCATGCCGATCCCGCTCTCCGGGCCCGGCCGCTCCCGCTCCGGTCCGCCGATCCCGCCATGACGGGCGGCGGCCACTTCAAGGCCCCCGGCCGGGTGAAGTCCGTACGCCCCTGATTCGTCGGACTCACGGCGGCAACTCCGCCAGCATGTCTGGTACCGAGAATCAAGGGCCCACGCCCGGCGACCCGGATCGCGAACCCGGAGGGTCCGAACCCACCGGCGGACGTGGCAGGCCCCAAAGCCCCGAGAGTCCCCAGAGCCCTCAGAGCCCTCAGAGCCCCGGCGGGCCCGGGAGACCGGGAAGACCCGTCGCAGGAACAGGCGGAACAGGAACAGGCGGCACAGGAGCAGGCGCAAGCCCAGGACAGGGGCCGGGCCCCGGCTCCGGGGCGGAGCGGACACCCGCGGCCAGCCCCACGGAGTTCGGAGGCCGTTCCTGGAAGTCCGTTCTGCGCCGCACGTTCAAGGAGTTCAAGGACGACGAGCTGTCCGACCGGGCGGCGGCACTGACCTACTACGCCGTACTGTCGATCTTCCCGGCGCTGCTCCTGCTCGTCTCCATCCTGGGAATCCTCGGCAAGGACACCATCGACAAACTCCTGTCCAACATCTCGAAGTTCGCGCCCGGCTCGGTGCGCGACATCCTCACCAACGCCGTGACCCAGCTCCAGGGAAGCACCAGCACCGGCAGCGTCCTGGCCGTGGTCGGCCTGCTGGGCGCGCTGTGGTCCGCGTCGAACTACATCGCGGCCTTCATCCGCACATCCAACGTCGTCTACGACGTTCCCGAGGGCCGCCCCGCCTGGAAGGTCACGCCGGTACGCGTCGGCCTGACGCTGCTGCTGATGGTGATGCTCGCCGTCAGCACCGTGCTGGTCGTCTTCACCGGTCCCCTCGCGAAGAACGCGAGCGACGCACTCGGGCTCGGCAGTACGGCGCTCACCGTGTGGACCTACGCGAAGTGGCCGTTCCTGCTGCTGCTCGTGGCCCTGATGATCGCTGTGCTGTACTGGGGCGCGCCCAACGTCAAGGGCCGGGGGCTGCGCTGGGTGACTCCCGGCAGCGCGCTCGCGGTGCTGATCTGGCTGGCCGCCTCCGCGGGGTTCGCCGTGTACGTGGCCAACTTCGGCTCGTACAACAAGACTTACGGCACCCTGGCGGGCGTCATCATCTTCCTGGTCTGGCTGTGGATCACCAACCTGGCCATCCTGCTGGGCCTGGAGTTCGACGCGGAGATGGCACGTCAGCGTGCCATCAGCGGCGGCCATCCCCGCCGGGAGGAGCCGTATGTGGCGCCGCGCGACACCCGTAAGTGGCCCGACGAAGGGGTGCGCCGGCCGAAGGGCGGACCGGAGGAAGGCGGTCCGGAAGAAGAGGGCGGCTCCCGCAAGGCCGCGTGACGGCGACCGACCAGCCCGACGAACGGACAAACGAACCCGACAGACGAGCGCCGGAAGGCCCTGTGAGCCTTCCGGCGCTCGCGCGTGCGCCTGCCGTGTGCAGCCGCGGGGTGCGCGCCCCTTGTGGGGGGCGCTCAGGCGGGCCAGGTCCCCGTGAGTCCGCGTACCCCGGACGCGCCACCACGGTGGATGAGCGCCTTGATCACACCCGCGATCGCTCCCTTGAGTGCGACGGCGGGCAGGATCTCCTTCCAGGCGCGCTCCTCGTCGGAGGCGTCGGGCGCGTCGTCCTCGTGCGCGACGGCCTTCCAGATCTTGCTGAAGAGCGCGCTGGCGATCATGCCGCCGAGCAGCCCGAAGACGATCGCGAAGGGTTTGTAGAGCAGCTTGGCCACTCCGCTCACCCCCTTCCGGTCCTGCCGAACCTGCCGTGCCTGCGGCCCTTGCCGTCCATCCACTGCAAGCCCCGCATGCCGCTCATGTCGGGCATGCCGGGCGTGCTGTGCCGTCCACGGGTGCCGGGCATGCCCGGCAGGCTGCGGCTTCCTTGCATGTTCGGGATCCACTGCGGGCCACGGGAGCGGTGCATGCCCGGCATCCGCCGCATGCCCTTGCCCTTGCCCTGCCTCATGCCGTGCCGGATTCCGTTCCGTATGCCGTGTGAGCGGTGCATGCCGGGGATGTTGCGCATACCGTTCATGCGGTTCCTCGGCTGGCGGTTGATCAGCAGATACGCCGCGAGGGCAGCGGCGCCCAGTGCGCCCACGACCGCCATGGCCGGGCCCGGCCTGGTGAAGCCTCGGTCCGCGGCCTCCTCCGCCGTGTGCTGCATCCTCGCCTTCGCCTCGTTCATCTCGAACAGGGCCTTCGACTTGGCGTGCGCGGCCATCTCCCGTGCGTACGCCTTGACGTCCGCCTTGCCCGCCAGCTCCGCGACCGTCTGCGCCAGCTCCTCGCGGGCCTGCTCGACCTCCGCCCGAAGCTGCTTGCTGTCGGTGGCGGTGCCGGACTTGCGCGTCATCGGTGGGCTCCTTCCCTGATCGCATCGACGTCGGCCTTGACGCTGTCGATGGTCTTCTCGGGTTTCGGTGGTGAGGCGGAGCCCAGCTCACGCTTGCCCGCCAGCGCCATCACTCCGGCCACCAGCAGCAGCCCGCCGGCCACGATCAGTGCCGCGGCCCATACGGGAAGCGCGACCGCTATGCCCGCTATCGCCGCGAACACCATCGACCACAGGGCCAGCAGCCCCATGACCGCGGCGCCGCCGAACATGCCGCCGCCGAAGCCGGCGTGCTTGCCCTTCTCCTTCATCTCGGCCTGAGCCAGCCGCATCTCGCTGCGCACCACGTCGCTGAGCTGCTGCGATGCCTGCTTGGTCAGCTCCGCGACGGTGTGGTGGTTGGTCTCCTCCGGCCGGTGACGCACAGATCCGATCATCGCGTCTCGCCTCGCTTCATATCGGGGAGGGCATCCGGCGACCGGGTGCCCTCCCGCGGGGCGGCTACGCGTGTGTGCTGTCCGCAGCGGTCAGCACAGATCGGTGCTGGTCAGCGGCGTTCCCCGGCCCAGGCCCGCTGCGCGGCGAGGTCCCTGCGTACCTCCGCGAACTGGACGGCCACCGCCGAGGGCGCGGTGCCGCCGCGGCCGTCCCGTGCCGCCAGCGCGCCGTCGACGGTGAGGACCTCCCGTACGTCAGGGCCGAGGTGCGGGGAGATCGCGGCGAACTGCTCGTCGCTGAGTTCGTGCAGCTCGATCCCCTCGCGCTCGCAGACCTTCACGCACTCGCCCGCGACCTCGTGCGCGACCCGGAACGGGACGCCGCGCCGCACCAGCCACTCGGCGATGTCCGTGGCCAGCGAGAAACCGGCGGGCGCGAGTTCCGCGAGGCGTTCGCGGTGCACGGTGAGCGTCGCGAGCATGCCGGTGAAGGCGGGAAGCAGCATCTCCAACTGGTCGCACGAGTCGAAGACGGGCTCCTTGTCCTCCTGGAGATCACGGTTGTACGCCAGCGGCAGCGCCTTGAGCGTCGCGAGCAGCCCCGTGAGATTGCCGATCAGGCGGCCCGACTTTCCGCGTGCCAGTTCGGCGATGTCGGGGTTCTTCTTCTGCGGCATGATCGACGAGCCGGTGGAGAAGGCGTCGTGCAGCGTGACGAAGGAGAACTCCTTGGTGTTCCAGAGGATGATCTCCTCCGCGATCTTCGAGATGTCGACGCCGGTCATCGCCGTGATGAAGGCGAACTCGGCGACGAAGTCCCGCGAGGCCGTCCCGTCGATGGAGTTGCCCGACGAGCCGTGCTCGAAGCCGAGGTCGGCGGCGACCGCCTCCGGGTCCAGCCCGAGCGACGACCCGGCCAGCGCGCCCGAGCCGTACGGGGAGACGGCGGTACGGGCGTCCCACTGACGCAGCCGCTCCGC
Source organism: Streptomyces marispadix (assembly GCF_022524345.1). NCBI lineage: Bacteria > Bacillati > Actinomycetota > Actinomycetes > Kitasatosporales > Streptomycetaceae > Streptomyces > Streptomyces marispadix. Next base: position 463,372 of record NZ_JAKWJU010000002.1, read on the forward strand.
GTCCCGTGAGAGGGCCTGCGCGTGGGCCAGCACGTGGTGGGCGAAGAGCACGGGCTGGGCGTGCTGGAGGTGGGTGCGGCCCGGCATCGCCACGTCCGGGTGCGCCTCGGCGAGGCCGACGAGGGCCTCCTGAAGGTCGGCGAGCAGCCCGGCGATGATGCGGGCGTGATCGCGCAGATACATGCGGAAGAGGGTGGCGACCTGGTCGTTGCGTGAACGCCCCGCGCGCAGCTTCCCGCCGAGGTCCGGTCCGAGGCGTTCCAGCAGGCCGCGTTCGAGCGCGGTGTGTACGTCCTCGTCGGCGACGGTGCCGGTGAACGTGCCGTCGGCGACGTCCCGTTCGAGCCGGTCGAGCCCCTCGGTCATCTGCCGCAGCTCGCCGTCGGTGAGCAGACCGGCCTTGTGCAGCACGCGGGCGTGTGCGCGCGAGCCCGCGATGTCGTAGGGCGCGAGCCGCCAGTCGAAGTGCACGGAGGCCGACAGCTTCTCCAGGGCTTCGGACGGCCCGTCGGCGAAGCGCCCGCCCCACAGCCGTATGTCCTGGCCTGCGGCGTCCTGCTGCGGCGCTTCGTTGCTGGGCATTGCTTGCTCTCCTCGGGTGGGTGTGAAATGCGGCGCCTCCCCGCCGGATGCGGCGGGGAGGCGCTGGTGGAAGTGGTGCGCGGGCCCCTGCGGGCCGGGGGACGCAGACTACTGGGCCTGCCGGGCGTGAGGCCCGTTACCCGGCCAGGTCCCGCTTCGCGGCGATCTTGCTGGACATGCCGAACAGCTCGATGAAGCCCTTCGACATGGACTGGTCGAAGGTGTCGCCGCTGTCGTACGTCGCGAGGTTGAAGTCGTAGAGCGACTGCTGGGAGCGCCGGCCCGTGACGACGGCCCGCCCGCCGTGCAGCGTCATCCGGATGTCTCCGCTGACGTGCTCGTTGGCCTCGTCGATGAAGCCGTCCAGGGCGCGCTTGAGCGGGGAGAACCACAGCCCGTCGTAGACGAGTTCGGCCCACCGCTGCTCGATCTGCCGCTTGTAGCGGGCCAGTTCGCGCTCGACGGTGACGTTCTCCAGCTCCTGGTGTGCCGTGATCAGCGCGATGCCGCCCGGGGACTCGTACACCTCGCGGGACTTGATGCCCACGAGCCGGTCCTCGACCATGTCGATCCGGCCGACGCCCTGGGCGCCCGCCCGCTCGTTGAGCTGCTGGATCGCCTGTAGCACGGTCACGGGCTTGCCGTCGAGCGCGACGGGGACGCCGGCCTCGAAGGTGACGATCACCTCGTCGGCCTCGCGCGGGGTGGCCGGGTTCTCGGTGTACTCGTAGACGTCCTCGACGGGCGCGTTCCAGATGTCCTCCAGGAAGCCCGTCTCGACGGCCCGTCCGAAGACGTTCTGGTCGATGGAGTACGGGGACTTCTTCGTCGTCGCGATGGGCAGGCCCTTGTCCTCGCAGAAGGCGATCGCCTTGTCCCGGGTCATCGCGTAGTCCCGTACGGGCGCGATGCACTTCAGGTCCGGGGCAAGGGAGGAGATGCCGGCCTCGAAGCGCACCTGGTCGTTGCCCTTGCCGGTGCAGCCGTGGGCGACGGTGGTGGCGCCGTGCTTGTGCGCGGCGTCCACGAGGTGCTTGACGATGGTGGGCCGGGAGAGGGCGGAGACCAGCGGATAGCGGTCCATGTAGAGCGCGTTGGCCTTGATCGCCGGGAGGCAGTACTCGTCGGCGAACTCGTCCTTGGCGTCCGCCACTTCGGCCTCGACGGCGCCGCAGGCGAGGGCACGCTTGCGGATGACGTCGAGGTCCTCGCCTCCCTGGCCCACATCGACGGCGACGGCGACGACCTCGGCCCCGGTCTCCTCGGCGATCCAGCCGATGCAGACGGAGGTGTCAAGGCCGCCGGAGTAGGCGAGTACGACGCGCTCAGCCACGGGGTTCTCCTTACAGTGCATACGCTGATGGGTATAAGTATGCACTGCACCGTATGCTTCGTCAACGTGGCTGGTCAGAGGCCTATAGCTCGCGAATCGGGTGCGGAACGCGGACTCAGCGGCCGCCGTCCAGCTCCTCCTTGAGCACCGCGGCATGGCTGTAGTCGAGCTGCTCCTCCTTCACGGCGGTCAGCAGCGTCACGGTGCCCTCGCGGGCCTGCTCGCGCAGCCGCTCCAGCACCTCGCGGGCCTCCTGCCCGGACAGCTCCGCGCGGTAGCGCTTCGCGAACTCGCCGAAGCGGTCCGGGTCGTGGGAGTACCACTTGCGCAGCTCGGTCGAGGGGGCGATGAGCCTGTCCCACTCGTCGAGCCGTGCGTCCTCCTTCTTCATCCCCCGCGGCCACACACCGTCCACGAGCACTCGCAGCCCGTCCTTGCGGGGCCTGGCCTCGTCGTACACGCGCCGCACCTGGACATGCCTCGTACTGGTCATGAATCCAGGGTGGGACAGCCGGGAGCGGAGCGCACGGCAGGGAAGCGGCGGCGTAGTGCTCCCCCGGGCCTGGTGCTCCCCTGGGCCTAGTGCTCCCCCGCTGCCTTGTGCTCCTTCTGCGCCAGGTTCAGCAGATGGCCCGCGAGGGCCTGGCCGCCGTCGGGCGCGCGGCTGATGAGCAGCAGCGTGTCGTCGCCGGCGATGGTGCCGATGATGTCGTGGACGCCGGCCTGGTCGATGGCCGAGGCGAGGAACTGGGCCGCACCGGGCGGCGTGCGCAGCACCACCAGGTTCGCCGACGCCTCGGCGGAGATGAGGAGTTCGCCCGCCAGCCGCGCCATGCGGGCCTCGCTCGCGGACTCGCCGAGCGGCGCCTTGGGCGTACGGTCGCCGCCCTCGCTGGGCACGGCGTAGATCAGTTCGCCGCCGGTGTTGCGGATCTTCACCGCGCCCAGCTCGTCGAGGTCGCGGGAGAGGGTGGCCTGGGTGACGGAGAGCCCGTCGTCGGCGAGGAGCTTGGCGAGCTGGCTCTGCGAGCGCACCGGCTGCCGGTTGAGGATGTCGACGATCCTGCGGTGCCGGGCGGTACGGGTCTGCGGCACGGCCGGGCCTCCGTAACCGTTGCCCAGCTCCTGCTCCTGCGCGTACCCCTCGGTCATCGGCCCGGTCTCCTTCGACTCATCGGCTCTTCTGCCCGCCGTCGACCGCGTCCAGGATCGCGGGGAGAGCCCGGACGAGAGCGTCCGCCTCGTCGTCGGTGACGATCAGCGGCGGAGCGAGCCGTACGACATCCGGCGCGACCGCGTTGACCAGGAACCCCGCGTCCTGAGCCGCTTGTTGCACTAGAGGTGCGACGGGCTCGGTGAGCACGATACCCAGCAGCAGTCCCGCGCCGCGGACCTGCTCGACGAGCGGATGTCCGATCGACCAGATCCCGTCACGCAGCCGCTCCCCCAGCCGCCCCGCACGGGCGGGCAGCTCCTGTTCGGCGAGGGTCCGCAGCACCGCGATCGCGGCAGCGCACGCCACCGGATTGCCGCCGAAGGTCGAGCCGTGCTGACCGGCGGTGAGCAGCCCCGCCGCCTCGCCGAAGAACATGGCCGCGCCCAGCGGCAGACCGCCGCCCAGGCCCTTGGCCAGGGTGATGATGTCCGGTTCCACACCCTGCGCCTGGCAGGCGAACCAGTGGCCGGTACGTCCTATACCTGTCTGGATCTCATCGATCACGAGAAGCGTCCCGCTCGCACGGGTGATCTCGCGGGCCGCGGCCAGATATCCCTCGGGGGGCACGACTACGCCGTTCTCACCCTGCACGGGCTCGACGATCACCAGCGCGGTGTCGGTGGTGACGGCCGCCTTCAGCGCCTCCGCGTCTCCGTAGGGGACGTGGGTGACATCGCCCGGCAGGGGCTCGAACGGGGCCTGCTTCGCGGGCTGTCCGGTCAGCGCCAGGGCGCCCATGGTCCGGCCGTGGAAGCCGCCCTCGGTGGCGACCATGTGGGTACGGCCCGTCAGCCGCCCGGCCTTGAAGGCCGCCTCGACGGCCTCCGCGCCCGAGTTGCAGAAGTAGACGCGTCCCTCGCGGCCCGCCAACTCCAGCAGCCGCTCGGCCAGTTCGACGGGCGGCTCGGCGATGAAGAGGTTCGAGACATGGCCGAGGGTGGCGATCTGATCGGAGACGGCACGTACGACCGCGTCATGGGCGGTGCCGAGCGCGTTGACCGCGATGCCGCCGGTGAAGTCGGTGTAGGACCTGCCCTGTTCGTCCCAGAGGGTGCTGCCCTGACCGTGGGTCAGGGGGATGCGCGGGGTGCCGTAGTTGTCGGCGAGGGCGGCCTGCCAGCGGGCGGTGAGCGCGGAGGCGGCGGCCGCGTCGGCGTCGGCGGACTGTGCGTTGGCGTCGCGTGCGCCGGTGGCGTCGCGTGCGTCCGTGGTGGTCATTTCGCGGGCTCCCCCTCACGCTTGTCCGGCACGACCATCGTGCCGATGCCCTCGTCGGTGAAGATCTCCAGCAGGATCGAGTGAGGTACGCGGCCGTCCAGCACGCGGGCGGTGCGGACCCCGTTGCGTACGGCGTGCAGACAGCCCTCCATCTTCGGGACCATGCCGCTGGACAGCTCCGGCAGCAGCAACTCCAGTTCCGCGGCGGCGAGTTCGCTGATGACCTCGTCGCTGTCCGGCCAGTCGGCGTACAGGCCCTCGACGTCGGTGAGGACCATCAGGGTCTCGGCGCCGAGCGCGGCGGCGAGCGCGGCGGCGGCGGTGTCGGCGTTGACGTTGTAGACGCCGGTGCCGTCCGGGTCCCCGTCGTCGTCAGCCCCGCCGTCAGCCCCGTCGTCAGCATCGCCGTCCGCTCCGGCGCGGGAGTCGGCGCTGCGTGCGATGGAGGAGATGACGGGGATGCGCCCGTCGTCGAGCAGCGCCTGGATCGCCCCGGTCTCGATGCTGTCGATGTCGCCGACCCGGCCTATGTCGACCGCCTCGCCGTCGATGTGCGCGTAGCGCTTGGTGGCGGCCATGATGTGCGCGTCCTCGCCGGTCATGCCGACGGCGAGCGGACCGTGCCGGTTGAGGAGATTGACCAGTTCGCGCTGGACCTGGCCCGCGAGGACCATCCGTACGACGTCCATCGTCTCGGGCGTTGTCACCCGCAGGCCCGCCTTGAACTCCGACTCCAGGCCCAGACGCGTCAGTTGGGCGCTGATCTGCGGGCCGCCGCCGTGCACTACGACGGGACGCAGCCCGGCCTGGCGCAGGAAGACGACGTCCTGGGCGAAGGCGGCCTTCAGCTCACGGTCGACCATGGCGTTGCCGCCGAACTTGATGACTACGGTCTTGCCGTTGTGGCGGGTGAGCCAGGGCAGCGCCTCGATGAGCGTCCGCGCCTTGGGCAGTGCGGTGTGCCGACGCGTGGGGTGCACCTGATCGGTCATGAGCTGTACGCGCTGTTCTCGTGGACGTAGTCGGCCGTCAGGTCGTTGGTCCAGATGACGGCGGACTCGGAGCCCGCGGCCAGATCGGCGGTGATGCGCACCTCGCGGTAGCGCATGTCGACCTTGTCGCGGTCTTCTCCCGTGGCGCCGTTACGGCACACCCACACGCCGTTGACGGCCACGTCGAGTTCGTCCGGGTCGAAGACCGCGCCGGTGGTGCCGATGGCGGAGAGCACACGGCCCCAGTTGGGGTCCTCGCCGTGCACGGCGCACTTGAGCAGATTGTTGCGGGCGATGGAGCGGCCGACCTCGACGGCGTCGTCCTCGCTCGCGGCGTTGACGACCTCGATGCGGATGTCCTTCGAGGCGCCCTCGGCGTCATGGATGAGCTGCTGCGCCAGATCGTCGCAGACGGCCCGTACGGCTTCGGTGAACTCCTCGGCGCCGGGGGTGACTTCACTGGCGCCGGACGCCAGCAGCAGCACGGTGTCGTTGGTGGACAGACAGCCGTCGGAGTCGATCCGGTCGAAGGTGGTACGGGCCGCGTCGCGCAGCGCACCGTCCAAGGCTGCCGAATCGAGGTCGGCGTCGGTGGTCAGTACGACGAGCATCGTGGCGAGGGAGGGCGCGAGCATGCCCGCGCCCTTCGCCATGCCGCCGACGGTCCATCCGCCCTCTCCCCGCGCCACGGCCGTCTTGTGCACGGTGTCGGTGGTCTTGATCGCGAGGGCGGCCTTCTCGCCGCCGTACTCGGAGCGCCGCGCCGCCGCCTCGTCCACGCCGGGCAGCAGCTTGTCCATGGGCAGCCGCGTACCGATCAGGCCCGTCGAGCAGACGGCCACCTCGGCGGCGCTGTGGCCGAGCGCGGCGGCGGCCCGTTCGGCCGTGGCATGGGTGTCCTGGAACCCCGCGGGGCCCGTACAGGCGTTGGCGCCACCGGAGTTGAGCACCACGGACGAGACCCTGCCGCCCTTGAGCACCTGCTGTGACCAGAGCACCGGCGCGGCCTTGACGCGGTTGGCGGTGAACACTCCGGCAGCCGCGCGGCTCGGGCCCTCGTTGACGACCAGCGCGAGGTCCGGGCCGCCGCTGTCCTTGATCCCGGCCGCGACGCCCGCGGCAGTGAATCCTTTCGCCGCTGTCACGCTCACTGTGCTTCTCCGTTCGCTTCGAGACCCGCTTCAAGTCGCGCTTCAAGTCGCGCTTCGGCGGCTGCCGCCGGGACCGTACGGCCGTCCGTTCCGCTGCCCGTACGGGCGCTCACGGCGCGGTCCCCACGAGCGGCAGCCCCAGCTCCTCCGGCAGCCCCAGGGCGATGTTCATGCTCTGCACCGCGCCGCCCGCGGTGCCCTTCGTCAGGTTGTCCACGGCCGCCACGACGATGACGCGCCCCGCGTCCGGGTCCAGCGCCACCTGGAGCTGCACGGTGTTGGAGCCGTACACGAAGCCCGTCGCGGGCCACTGGCCCTCCGGGAGCAGTTCGACGAACTGCTCGTCCGCGTACGCCTTTTCGTAGACGGCACGCAGCTCCTCCGGCCCGGTGCCGGGCCTCGCCTTCGCGCTGCACGTGGCGAGGATGCCGCGCGGCATGGGCGCGAGCGTGGGCGTGAAGGAGACGGTGACGGGCTCACCGGCCGCCGCCGAGAGGTTCTGCGCCATCTCCGGTGTGTGGCGGTGACCGCCGCCCACCCCGTACGGGCTCATCGATCCCATCACCTCGCTGCCGAGGAGATGCGGCTTGAGCGCCTTGCCCGCGCCGGAGGTGCCGGTCGCCGCGACGATCACGGCCTCCGGTTCGGCAAGCCCCGCCCCGTAGGCCGGAACGAGCGCGAGGGAGACGGCCGTCGGATAGCAGCCGGGGACGGCGACGCGGCACGATCCCGCCAACGCGGCGCGGGCGCCCGGCAGTTCGGGCAGCCCGTAGGGCCAGGTGCCGGCGTGCGGGGTGCCGTAGAAGCGCTCCCACGCCCGCGCGTCCGACAGGCGGAAGTCCGCGCCGCAGTCCACGACGAGCACGTCCTCGCCCAGCTCGTTCGCGATCGCGGCGGACTGCCCGTGCGGCAGCGCCAGGAACACCACGTCGTGCCCCGCCAGCACGGAGGCCGAGGTCTCCTCCAGCACCCGGTCCGCGTACGGAAGCAGATGCGGCTGGAGCGCGCCGAGCCGGCTCCCCGCGTTGGAGTTGCCGGTGAGCGCCCCGACCTCGGCCTCGGGGTGCGCGGCCAGCAGACGCAGGATCTCGCCGCCCGCGTATCCGCTCGCCCCCGCGACCGCTGCTCGTACAGTCATCGATCCCCTCCTCGTCGCCAGCATGACTATACGTGGTGCAGCAGGTTTATGCAAAGCGGAATCGGGCGCCGCCGACCTCGGGTGTGACCGAGGTTTTCAGTCGGCGGAGGAGCAAACTGGGCAAGGTCTCCGGCGAGGTAGCCCCATCCTGTTCCCGATCGAGGAACGACCGCCCCCGGACAAGGCGCATCGCTCACCATGCAGGACGCAGGGCACTGCCGCAGGGTGGCGGTCAGGCCGCAGGGCCGCAGCCCCCGTCGCCCAGTGTCAGCAACCCCGCGAACAGCAGCGCGCCCCGGATCGCCGCTCGCATCGCGGAGGCCCCATGCCGGTCGTGGACCACCGCACCCATCGCGGCGCCGTAGGAGCGCCGCTCCCCGGCAGATTCGGTGTGGCCCTCTATGGAGGCGATCGCAGGGGGCCACCTGCTGTTTCTTGTTCATTGCTACGTCGCTGATGTCGGCATACCGATTCGTGACGACTTCCTGGTACTCCCGGACAGTCGGCTCTTTCGGCGGGTCGTGGGGGGGATCGGCGGCTCCGTGTCCTGCGGGGCGGCGTCAGGGATTCGTCAAAATCGCGGCCTCGGCCGTATGGATCGCGTCAACGGCTGGTGCGCGGGCGCCGGCAGGGGGCTTTCATCGAGAAGCCCGAGATATTCCGACTCTGTTCCAGGAGCTCACGATGGCCGATGTGGCCTTCGCGCTGGTGGCTCTCATAGCCAAGGGGGTGGCAAAGCTGTGACCGCCGAGAACATCGTCGGCCTCGTCGTGGCTGTCGCCCTGCTGGGTTACCTCGCCTTTGCCCTGCTGTACCCGGAGAGGTTCTGAGCATCGATATGAGCCCCTTCCTCGCTGGAGTGCTGCAGTTGCTTGCGCTGATCGCGGCGCTGGCTCTGGCGTACCGTCCGCTCGGCGACCACATGGCCGGTGTCTACTCCTCCACCAAGCATCTGCGGGTGGAGAAGTGGATCTACAAGGCCATCGGTGCCGATCCCGATGTCGGGATGCGCTGGCCCGCGTATCTGCGCGGGGTCCTGGCCTTTTCCGCCGTGAGCGTTGTCTTTCTCTACCTGTTGCAGCGTTTTCAGGGCAGCCTGCCCGGGTCGCTCGGCTTCTCCTCCATCGACCCGGACCAGGCGTTCAACACCGCCGCGTCCTTCGTGTCGAACACCAACTGGCAGTCGTACTACGGCGAGCAGGCCATGGGGCACGTCGTGCAGACCGGCGGCCTGGCGGTGCAGAACTTCGTCTCGGCCGCTGTCGGCATCTCCGTCGCAGTGGCCCTCGTACGGGGCTTCGCCCGGTCCCGCACCGGCGAGCTGGGGAATTTCTGGGCGGACCTGGTGCGCGGCACCGTCCGTATCCTGCTCCCGGTCGCGGCGGTCGCGGCGATCGTGCTGGTCGCCTGCGGCGCCATCCAGAACTTCACCGGCGTCCACGAGGCCGGACAGTTCACGGGCGGCTCGCAGCAGTGGCGGGGCGGCGCCGTCGCCTCGCAGGAGGCGATCAAGGAGTTGGGCACCAACGGTGGCGGGTACTTCAACGCCAACTCCGCCCACCCCTTTGAGAATCCAGGGCCGTTCTCGAATCTGTTCGAGATCTTCCTGATCCTCGTCGTCCCGTTCTCGTTGACCCGCACTTTCGGCAGGATGGTCGGCTCGCTGAAGCAGGGGTACGCGATCCTCGCCACGATGGCCGTCATCTGGGTCGGCTTCACCGCGCTCATGATGTGGACCGAATTCCACCACGGCGGCCCGGCGTTGGACATCGCCGGCGGTGCGATGGAGGGCAAGGAGAACCGTTTCGGAGTCGGCAGTTCGTCGATCTTCGCAGTCTCCACGACGTTGACCTCGACCGGGGCGGTCGACTCCTTCCACTCCTCCTTCACCGGCTTCGGCGGCGGCATCACCATGCTGGGCATGCAGCTCGGCGAGATCGCCCCCGGAGGTGTGGGCTCCGGCCTGTACGGGATGCTGATCCTGGCGATCATCGCGGTCTTCATAGCGGGCCTGATGGTCGGCCGTACGCCCGAGTACCTAGGCAAGAAGATCGGCACCCGCGAGATCAAGCTGGCGGCCTGCTACATCCTCATCACCCCGGCGCTGGTGCTCTGCTTCACCGCCGCGTCGACGGCCTTGCCCACACCGGCCCATTCGATGACCAACTCGGGTGCGCACGGCTTCTCCGAGATCCTCTACGCCTTCACCTCGGGAGCGAACAACAACGGCAGCGCCTTCGCCGGTCTGAACGCGGACACCCAGTGGTTCAACACCACCATCGGTCTCGCGATGCTGCTGGGCCGCTTCCTGCCGATGGTGTTCGTGCTGGCGCTGGCCGGCTCGCTCGCCGGACAGAAGCCGGTCCCTGCCACGGCGGGCACGCTGCGCACCGAAAAGCCGCTCTTCACCGGCCTGTTGGTCGGCACGATCATGATCATCGCTGGTCTGACGTACTTCCCGGCGCTGGCGTTGGGGCCGCTCGCCGAAGGTCTGGCGTCATGACCACCACGAAACAGAAACATGAGGAGCCCGGCTCCATGTCCACCGTCACTCCCACCCGTGCGCCGCACCAGGACATACCCACCGGTCACAAGCCGGAGCGCGGACGCGTCGGCGGAGGTCTGTTCGACCCCGCGCAGCTGATCAAGTCCTTCCCCGAGGCCGTCCGCAAGCTCCGCCCGCGGGTGATGATCAAGTCCCCCGTGATGTTCGTGGTGTTGATCGGCTCCGTACTGACCACGGTCTACGCGCTGAAGGACCCCACCGGCTGGTTCGGCTGGGCGATTGCCCTCTGGCTCTGGCTGACCGCGCTCTTCGCCAACCTGGCCGAGGCGGTGGCCGAGGGCCGCGGCAAGGCGCAGGCCGACACCCTGCGCAAGGCCAAGACCGATACCGTCGCCCGGCGGCTCGACGGGCAGAGCGAGGAGCACGTGCCCGGCACCGAACTGGGTATCGGCGATCTGGTCGTCTGCGAGGCCGGCGACGTCATTCCCGGCGACGGTGACGTCGTCGAAGGGGTCGCGAGCGTCGACGAGTCGGCCATCACCGGCGAGTCCGCGCCGGTCATCCGCGAGTCCGGTGGAGACCGCAGCGCCGTCACCGGCGGCACGCGTGTCCTCTCCGACCGCATCGTCATCAAGATCACAACGAAGCCGGGCGAGACGTTCATCGACCGGATGATCAAACTGGTCGAGGGCGCTGCCCGTCAGAAGACGCCCAATGAGATCGCGCTGAACATCCTTCTCGCGTCCCTGACGATCGTCTTCCTGCTCGCGGTCGTCACTCTGCAGCCGTTCGCGGTCTACGCGGGCCAGAAGCAGCCCGTGATCGTACTGATCGCGCTCCTGGTGTGCCTGATACCGACCACCATCGGTGCGCTGCTGTCCGCCATCGGCATCGCCGGCATGGATCGCCTGGTGCAACGCAATGTGCTCGCGATGTCGGGCCGCGCGGTCGAGGCCGCGGGCGACGTCTCCACGCTGCTGCTCGACAAGACCGGCACCATCACCTTCGGAAACCGTCAGGCCGCCGAGTTCGTCCCGGTCGACGGCGTCGGCGAGGCAGAGCTGGCGGACGCGGCGCAGCTCTCCTCACTCGCGGACGAGACCCCCGAGGGCCGTTCGATCGTCGTCCTCGCCAAGGCGAAGTACCACTTGCGCGAGCGGGACCAGGGCGAGCTGTCGCACGCCGAGTGGGTGGCGTTCACCGCACAGACCCGTATGTCGGGTGTGGACCTCGACGGTCGCAAGGTCCGCAAGGGCGCGACCGGTTCCGTCATCGCCTGGGTCACCGAGCGCGGCGGCCGGGTGGCCCAGGACGCGGACGCGGCCGCCGATGCGATCTCGGAGGCGGGGGGTACGCCTCTGCTCGTCGCGGTCGAGGACGAGACGGGTGCGCGCGTACTCGGTGTCATCCACCTCAAGGACGTGGTCAAGGACGGGATGCGCGAACGGTTCGACGAACTGCGCCGCATGGGCATCAAGACCGTCATGATCACGGGTGACAACCCGCTGACCGCACGGGCCATCGCCGAAGAGGCCGGAGTGGACGACTTCCTCGCCGAAGCCACTCCCGAGGACAAGATGGCACTGATCAAGCGTGAGCAGGGCGGCGGGAAGCTCGTCGCGATGACCGGCGACGGCACCAACGACGCCCCGGCTCTGGCGCAGGCGGATGTCGGGTTGGCCATGAACACCGGTACTTCGGCCGCCAAGGAGGCCGGGAACATGGTCGACCTGGACTCCAACCCCACCAAGCTCATCGAGGTCGTCGAGATAGGCAAGCAGCTCCTGATAACCCGGGGTGCCCTGACCACGTTCTCGATCGCCAACGACGTCGCGAAGTACTTCGCGATCATCCCCGCGATGTTCGCCGTGGTCTATCCCGGCCTGGACAAGCTCAACGTCATGGCGCTGGCGTCCCCGCAGTCCGCGATCCTCTCCGCGGTCATCTTCAACGCGCTGATCATCGTCGCGCTGGTGCCGCTCGCCCTGCGGGGCGTGCGCTACCGGCCGAGCAGCGCGGACAAGATGCTCCGCCGCAATTTGGGGATCTACGGTCTCGGCGGCCTGATCGCCCCCTTCATCGGCATCAAGATCATCGACCTGCTCATCTCCCTCGTCCCCGGAATCGGCTGATCGCCATGAACAACTCACCGAGCAGCACAGCGCGCCTGGTCGGAGCCGGGCTCCGCGCTCTCCTCGTCCTGACGGTGGTGACGGGCGTCCTCTACCCGCTGGCCGTGACCGGCGTCGCCCAGGCTCTCTTCAACGAAAAGGCCGACGGCTCGGAGGTCAGATCGAACGGCAAGGCCGTCGGGTCGAGCCTCATCGGCCAGACGTACGACCTGCCGAAGAAGGACCCCGACAACGCCGAGGAGGCCGCACGTCCGGACCTGAAGTGGTTCCAGCCGCGGCCGTCCAACGGCCTGGGCGTCAACAGCGTCAACACCCAGTACTCGATCATCCTCTCCGGGGCCACCAACCGGTCCGCCGACAACCCCGAACTGATCCAGTGGGTCAAGGACGCCAAGAAGGCCGCGATCAGAGACAACACCGCGAAGGGCTACACGCCCAAGCCCTCGGACGTACCGGCCGACGCCGTCACCTCCTCCGGCTCGGGCCTGGACCCGCACATCTCCCCCCAGTACGCGCAGCTCCAAGTCCGCCGCGTCGCCGAGCGGAACCACCTCGAGGTGAGGCAGGTCGAGAAGCTCGTCGAGGACCACACCGACGGCCGTACCCTCGGCTTCATGGGCGAGCCCCGCGTCAACGTTCTTCAGCTGAACATCGCTCTCAAGGAACTCACCGCGAAGTGACCGGGGCCACAGCAGCGGCCGGGAGCCTGCGGAACAAGGACCTCCTCGGGGTGGCTCCCGGCCCCCCTGCCGGCAGTCGATGACGACACCCTTCTCACGCACGACAGAAAGGCGGCACACCGATGACCCGGGTGCTGTTGGTGGAGGACGAAGCACAGCTCGTACGAGCCCTCGAGATCAATCTGAAGGCGCGCAAGTACGAAGTCGACACCGCACCTGATGGAGGAACAGCTCTCCGGCTCGCCGCGGCGCGCCCCCCGGACGTCGTACTGCTGGACCTCGGCCTGCCCGACATGGACGGCATCGACGTCATCACCGGGCTTCGCGGCTGGACCCGTGTGCCGATCCTGGTGGTCTCCGCCCGCCAGACTTCGGACGAGAAAGTCGACGCACTCGACGCCGGGGCCGACGACTACATCACCAAGCCCTTCGACATCGCCGAACTACTCGCACGGCTGCGGGCCGCATCCCGGCGAACGGCTCCGGTGGCGCCCACCAACCCCCCGTTGACCGTCACGACCGAGGACTTCACCGTCGACCTGCTGGCGAAAAAGGTCAAACGCGACGGGCGCGACATCCGCCTCACCCCGACCGAATGGCACCTGCTGGAAGTGCTGATCCGCCACCGCGGACAACTGGTCAGCCAGAAACGGCTCCTGCAGGAAGTGTGGGGTCCCACCTACGGCACACAGGCCAACTACCTCCGCGTCTACATGGCCCAGCTCAGACGCAAACTCGAAGCAGACCCCTCACACCCCCGCCACCTCATCACCGCCCCGGGCATGGGCTACCGCTTCGAGACCTGAGTCCTCCCCACACCTGGCGGACCGTCCCGCACGAGGGGGCCAACCCCGGTACACAGTCCACGATCGCAAGGATCGCAACCATGGCACGCGGCAAGCTTCGGATCTACCTCGGTGCGGCGCCAGGCGTCGGCAAGACCTACGCCATGCTCTCCGAGGCACACCGCCGCACCGAACGCGGCACGGACTGCGTCGTCGCCTTCGTGGAGCACTACAGCCGGCCACGCACCGAAGTGATGCTGCACGGCTTGGAGCAAGTACAGCGGCATGAGATCGACTACCGCGACACCACCTTCACCGAGATGGACGTGGACGCAGTCCTCGAGCGCCGGCCCGCCGTCGCCCTCGTCGACGAACTCGCCCACACCAACGTCCCCGGCTCGCGCAACACCAAGCGCTGGCAGGACGTCGAAGAACTCCTCAACGCCGGCATCAGCGTCGTCTCCACGGTCAACATCCAGCACCTGGAATCCCTCGGCGACGTCGTGGAGTCCATCACGGGGATACGGCAGCGCGAGACCGTCCCCGACGAAGTAGTACGCAGAGCCGACCAGATCGAACTGGTCGACATGTCCCCGCAGGCGCTGCGCCGCCGCATGGCCCACGGAAACATCTACAAACCGGACAAGATTGACGCCGCACTCTCCAATTACTTCCGCCCCGGCAACCTCACCGCACTCCGCGAACTCGCGCTGCTCTGGGTCGCCGACCGAGTCGACGAATACCTCCAGGAATACCGCGGCGAGCACAACATCCGCTCCACCTGGCAGGCCCGCGAACGCATCGTCGTCGGACTCACCGGCGGCCCGGAGGGACGCACACTCATCCGCCGCGCCGCGCGGCTCGCCGAGAAAGGAGCCGGCGGCGAGGTCATGGCCGCCTACATCGCCCGCAGCGACGGCCTGACGTCCGTCTCCCCCAAGGAACTCGCCGTCCAGCGGACCCTGGTCGAGGACCTGGGCGGCACCTTCCACCACGTCATCGGCGACGACGTCCCGTCCGCCCTCCTGGACTTCGCACGCGGCGTCAACGCCACCCAGATCGTCCTCGGTTCCAGCCGCCGCAAGGCCTGGCAGTACATCTTCGGCCCCGGCGTCGGCTCGACCGTGGCACGTGAGTCAGGCCCCGACCTGGACGTCCACATCGTCACCCACGAAGAGGTCGCCAAGGGCCGCGGACTGCCGGTGGCTCGCGGCGCGCGGCTCGGCCGCTCCCGGATCATGGGGGGCTGGGTCGTGGGCGTCGCAGGACCTGCGCTCCTGACCCTCCTTCTCAACGGCGTCGCTCCCGACGTCGGCCTCGCCAACGACATGCTGCTCTTCCTCGCACTCACTGTCGCGGCGGCCCTCGTCGGCGGGCTGATGCCCGCGCTGGTCTCCGCAGCCGTGGGGTCGCTGCTGCTGAACTACTACTTCACCCTGCCGACGCACCGGCTGACCATCTCCGACCCCAAGAACATCGTCGCCATCATCGTCTTCGTGGCCGTGGCGGTCTCGGTCGCCTCCGTGGTCGACCTTGCCGCCAGGCGCACACACCAGGCAGCCCGGCTACGTGCCGAATCCGAAATCCTCTCGTTCCTGGCCGGCAGCGTGCTGCGATTCGGGGCATCGCCCGCGCAGCGAGGTGAAGAAGCGGGCCTGGAGGCACTCCTCGACCGCGTGCGCGAGACCTTCAACATGGAATCTGTCGCGCTCCTGGAGAGGGAGAGCGACGTCGCCCCCTGGACCTGTACGGGGAGCGTCGGCAACACCCGTCCCCTCGGACGGCCCGAGGACGCCGACGTGGACGTGCCCGTCGGCGACCACATGGCGCTGGCCCTCTCCGGCCGCGTCCTGCCCGCCGGGGACCGACGCTTGCTGTCCGCCTTCGCCGCGCAGGCAGCGCTCGTACTCGACCGCCAGCGCCTGGTCGGCGAGGCCGAACAGGCCCGCGAACTCGCCGAGGGCAACCGCATCCGGACCGCACTGCTCGCAGCAGTCAGCCACGATCTGCGCACCCCGCTGGCCGGGATCAAAGCATCGGTGACCTCCCTGCGCTCCGGCGACGTCGACTGGTCCGAAGAGGACCAGGCCGAGCTGCTGGCCGGGATCGAGGAAGGAGCCGACCGCCTCGACAACCTCGTCGGCAACCTGCTCGACATGTCGCGCCTGCAGACCGGAACGATCACACCGCTCATCCGCGAGATCGACCTCGAGGAGGTCGTGCCGATGGCTCTCGGCGGAGTGCCCGACGACAGAGTCGAGCTGGACATCCCCGAAGACCTGCCCATGGTCGCCGTAGATCCCGGGCTCCTGGAACGCGCTGTCGCCAACATCGTCGAGAACGCCGTCAAGTACACCCCGGACAACCTGCCGGTGCTGGTCTCTGCCAGCGCGATCGCGCACCGCGTGGAGGTCCGCGTGGTCGATCAGGGTCCCGGCGTCCCCGACGAGGCGAAAGACCGGATCTTCGCGCCCTTCCAACGCTACGGCGACGCCCCCCGCGGCACCGGAGTCGGCCTCGGCCTGGCCGTCGCCCGCGGCTTCGCGGAAGCCATGGGCGGCACACTCACCGCGGAGGACACCCCTGGCGGAGGCTTCACCATGGTCCTGACCCTCACGCCCGCCGCAGGCCACTCACCGACGACTCCCGACCTCTCCGCCAGGGCGACTTCGTGATGCATGCCAGGGCCGGGCCATCGAGTACACAGCCGTCAGTGAAGAGCAAGGCGGCCTGACGGGACGGTACCCGGCGGCATTCTGTGCACCATGTGCACTTGCTGCGGTGCGGCTCACGGCCGGGCCGGCGGCCGCGGAGACGGAGGCCGGGCTCAACTTCAGCCTGCGTGACGGCTCGGCCGCGGCGCGGCCCGCCGTCCCCGCACAGCAGTTGGTCGACGTGCACGCGCGGTGTCGTTCCCGGCATCCCTGACCTGACCGCCGGCTCGATGATCTCCTCTTCCATTTCCGACGTGCCGCCCGGCGATGCCGACCGCGCGGGGGCGGTGGTGTGCCACGCCGCGCCCGAGGGACCGTCTCCCGGGGGGCTTGGTCAGGCCGCGCGCCGGCGATGAGATGGCGGGCCCCGGCCGGTCGTCATTGCGAGGGATGCCGCGCGGACACCCCGGGGGACGCGTATGCCGAGGGCGGCGCCGAAGCGAGGACAGGGAGAGACCATGAGCGACGTTAAGCGAGAGGCCGCACGGGGAGCCCTGCGGAGACCGGTGCCCCATCCCGCCCTGCGGCGGCTCGAACCGCTCGTCGGCGAGTGGGACATGTGGGCCATGGACGGGCAGGCGGGGCCGGTGCGCGGCTGGTTCGACTGGGCCGAAGGCGGCGCCTTCCTCGTCCAGCGCACGGACGTGACGGCCACGACCCGCGTCCCCGCGGCGTGGGAGGGGCACCTGCCGTTCCCGACGGTCACGATGACCGGATACGACGACTCCACGGGCGAGTTCACGACGCTGTACGCAGACGGGCGCGGCGTCGCCCGCGTGTACGGAACGGCCGTCGGCGACGGCGCCTGGCGGATGTGGCGGTCCGCCGAGGGTTTCCACCAGCGGTTCTCCGCGACCGTGGACGCGCTCGGGGGCACCATCACCGGCGCCTGGGAGCAGTCGGCCGACGGCAAGGACTGGGAACGCGACTTCAGCGTGGAGTATGTACGGGTGCGGTGAGGCGCGGACGGGGTGATCTCCACGGGCAGTGATCTCCGGGGCGGGATCTCCGGGGCGGTGATCCCCGGGGACGGGAGAGGCCCCGTTCCCGCCGTCGCTTCCGCCCGGTTCCGTACGTACGGCCTACGGCCTACGGCCTGCCGTTACGGTGGCGGACCGATGGGGCGGACCGGCGGAGCCGCGCGTCGGCCGAGGGGGGAGATCACATGGGTGCGGAGCCTGGGCCTCCGGTGCTGTGGCTGGGCGGGCCGCCGGGCGCGGGCAAGACGACCGTGGCGCGGCTGATCGCCCGGCGTCACGGACTGCGCTGGTACAACGCCGACGCCCACACCTGGGAGCACCGGGCCCGCGCCGTCGCGAACGGGCACGCCCAGGCGATCCGCTGGGAGGAGCTGCCCCGCGCGGAGCGCTGGACGGGACCGCTGCCCGAACTGCTGGCGATGTCCCTGCACCACGAGCGGGGCGCGATGGTCGCGGACGATCTGCGTGCGCTGCCCGCGTGTCCGGCCACCATCGCCGAGGGGACGCCGGTCACCCCGGAGGTCGCCGGCGCCTTCGGGCGTGCGCTGTGGCTGCTGCCCACACACGCCGTCCAGGAGCAGCGCCTGCTGGAGCGCGGCATGTCGCCGCGGGACGGCGCGTTCCGCCTCTACCGGGGGCTGCTCGACGTGATCGAGGACCAGGTGGAGGCGTACGGCGGCAGACGGCTGCGCGTGGACGGCTCGCAGAGCGCCGAGGAGACCGCCGCCGAGGTGGAGGCGGCCTTCTCCTCGTCCCTCGCGGAAGGCCCGGTGGCGGGGACGGCCGCCGAGCGCCGCGCTCTGCTGCGCTACGGCAACAGGGCCCTCGTCGCACAGCACGAGCAGTTCTTCGCCCGTCCCTGGGCGCCGCCCGCCCCGCCGGACGCGGCAACGGCCTTCGCGTGCGAATGCGGGGACACCGGCTGCACCGAGGACGTCGAGCTGCCCGTGGCGCGCTTCCCCCGGCCGCCGGAGCCGCTGTCCGCTCCGGTGCTCGCCGACGGGCACAACGCCCCGGCGTGGCCCGTCAGTTGCCCAGGCTGAGGCTCCAGTCACCGGCGTGCCCGGAGAGCGTGAGTACGGCCAGCGGCTGGGCGTCGACCTGCCAGTACGCCTGGGGCGGCGCCTTCAGCACGTAGCACAGAGCGGCCCGCATCACCCCGGGCTCGGTCACGGCGACGATCCAGCTGCCGTCGCCGACGGGCCGGGTGTCGAGCCAGCCGCCGATGCGCTGGATGAACGTCACCAGGGACTCGCCGCCGTGCGGCGCGGAACGCGGATCCGACAGCCATGCCTGTACGGCCTGCGGCTCACGAGCGGCGACCTCCCGCAGGGTGTATCCGCTCCAGCGGCCCATGTCGCAGTCGCGCAGGGCCGGTTGGGCCACCGGGGAGAGGCCGAGGGAGAGACCCGTCTCGCGGCAGCGCACGGACGGGGAGCAGTACCGCAGCTCTGCGGCGGCCAGATGGGAGAGCGAGGGACCGGCCGTCTTGACTTCGTGCCATCCCGTGGCGTCGAGGGAGCGGCTGTCCCCGAACCGCACATCGAGCACTGATGAGCTGCGGCTGGATGCCAGCAGGGTGAGGCGAAGGGCCATCCGGCGATCGTAGAGCGATCAGCGTCCTACTTCGATAGGACGTTCGTCATTCCCGCCCCTGCTCGGGGGCACTGTGGTGGACACCACTCGCCGAGAGCGGTGCAATGAAAGCGCACGTCATCATCGCGGTCATCACTGTCATTGCGGGTCGTTGCGGTCACCTCCGTCGTCGCGGTCGTTACGGTCGTTGCGGTCCTCACGGGGCATCGCGACCGGGTGCGCCCGGGAGCGGCGGGCACGGGAGCGGGCGGTCGTGGAACTGGACGAGGTCGCGGACGAGTTGTACGGGCTGCTCCCGCAGGAGTTCACCGCCGCACGGGACGACCGCGCGCAGCGGGCGCGCCGCGAAGGACAGCGCGAGCTGGCCGCCCGCATCCGCGCTCTGCGCCGCCCCACGCTGGCCGCCTGGGCGAGCAATCTGCTGGTACGGGAGCAGGGCGAGCAGGTCGCGCCGCTGCTGCACCTCGGCGAGGAACTGCGCGGCGCCCACCGCAGTCTGGACGGCGAGGAGCTGCGTGCCCTCTCCCGCAGGCAGCATCAGCTCGTCAGCGCCCTGGCCAGGCAGGCCGAACGGCTCGCCTCCGCCGCCGGGCAGCCCCTGGGAGCGCAGGCACAGCAGGAGGTCGCCCAGACGTTGCACGCCGTGCTGACGGATCCCGACGCCGCGCAGGAGTGGGCGGCTGGACGGCTGGCGAGGCCGCTGACCGCCACGGCCGGTTTCGACGCGGCGGCACGCGAGGCGGCGGCTGCACCGGCCGGGGTCCGCGCCGGGCGTGGAGCCGCCGAGTCCGCCGCGCGGGCCGCCACCGGGACCGGCAAGCGCACCGCGAAGGACGCCGCCGCGGGCACCGCGACGGAGACCGGCGTACGGAGACCGAAGAGCGATCAGCGGGCGGCGAGGACGGCGGAGCAGAACCGCAAGAAGGCGGAGCAGAACCGCAAGGCGGAGCGGGCCGCCGCACGCGAGGCCGCCGACGAGGCACGACGCCTGCGCAGCGAGGCGGACGCCGCGCATGAGGAGACCGCGGCAGCACACGCGGAACGCGAGGACGCGGAGGAACGCGTCGAGCGGCTGCGCGGTGAGCTGCGCGAGGCGGAGGAGGCCCGTAAGGAGTCGCGGAAGCGGGCACGTGACGCGGAGCGCGCCGGACGGGAGGCGGACCGGCGGGCGGAGCAGGCCGAACAGGCGGCGGACCAGGCCCGGCGAAAGGCAGGGACGTCATAGGCGGGGACGTCATAGGCAAGGACTTCAATGGCGGGGCGTCCAAGGGCGGGGCCCGTTCCCGCTGGCGCATACGGCGACCCTCGAAAGGCGCTTGCGGCCCGCACCGGGACTCGGAGCCCGCACGGTGACTCACGGCCGCTCGCGCACCACGTCCCCCGGCGACTTGTCGTCCCGCAGCCCCAGATAACGCGGGTGCCGCAGCCTTCCGTCCCTCGTCCACTCCGTGAAGCCGATCTCCGCGACGAGTTCCGGTGACACCCAGTGGGCGCCCCTCTCCCGCACGGGATCGGCGAACGGCGAGCGTGGCCGCTCCAGTTCGTCCATCCTGCGCCGCAGGTCCAGCAGCGTCGCCCGGTCGTAGCCGGTGCCCACCTTGCCCGCGTACCGCAGGCGTCCGCGCTCGTGGTAGCCGAGCAGCAGCGCGCCGAACCCCGTTCTGCTGCCCGCGGGTTCGGTGAAGCCTCCGACGACGAACTCCTGGCCCGCGGCGCACTTGAGCTTCAGCCAGTCCGGGGACCGTCTCGTCGCATACCGGCCCTCGGCGACCTTGGCGATCAGTCCCTCCCAGCCGCGCCCGCAGGCCTCGTCCAGCAGTCGCTGCCCGCCCTGGTTGCGGTGGGTGGTGAAGCGCAGCGGGCCGTGGAAGCGCAGGGCGCGGCGCAGCAGCGACTTGCGGACGCGCAGCGGCAGGGCCCGTACGTCCTGGCCGTCGAGCCGCAGCAGGTCGAAGAGGTAGTACGTCACGGCGACGGGCGAGGCACGTGCCTGCCGTGGGTCCGTGAGCTGCATGCGCTGCTGGAGCCGGGAGAAGTCGGTACGGCCGTGCGAGAAGGCGACGATCTCGCCGTCGGCGGTGAAGTCCGGGCAGTCCTGATCGGCCAGGGCGTCGACGATCTCGGGATAGGTGCCGTTCAGGGGCTGGCCGGTGCGGGACAGCAGCCGGACCCGGTCCCCTTCGCGTACGGCCAGGACGCGGACGCCGTCGAGTTTGCGCTCGAAAATCCAGCCGCCTCCGGAGAAGTCACGCCGGTCGCTGAGCGTCGCCAGCATGGGGCTCGCGGCCAGCTCGGCGCCCGGCGGGGCGCCGCGCAGCCGGTTGCGGTGCCCGGCGGGCAGCGCGTCCAGCAGTGTGCTCATGGCTGTGGCTCCTCCCTGGTCGCGGTGGCAGGTACCCCGGTGCGTACGGGCCATGCTGCGGGCGTACGCGGCGCCGGGCGGGCGGAGGTGCGCGGAGTCCACGGGCCGTGCCACGCCCGCTTCCGTGCCCCCTGTTCCCGACCGTCCGCCCCGTCCCTCCCGCTTCGGCCGTCCGCTCCGCCCGTCAGCTCCGGCCGTTCCCGCCTCAGCCGAGCACGTCGTCGCATGCCGTGCGCAGCCGCCGTACCCCGTCCGCGATCTCGCCCTCGCCCGCCGCCGGGGCGAAGCTCAGACGCAGATGACGGGCTGCGGGCTCGGCGGCGAAGTACGGCCGCCCCGGCGCGACGGAGACCCCGGCACGCAGCGCGGCCCCGGCGAGCGCGAACTCGTCCGTACCGTCCGGGAGTCGCAGCCACAGGTGGTAGCCGCCGCGCGGTGCGTGCGTCACCGACAGCGCGGGCTCGCGGGCGAGCGCGCCGAGCATCACCTCGCGCCGCTCGCGCAGCCGGGCCGCGACGTTACGCAGATGACGCGGCCAGGCAGGCGCACCGACGAGTTCCAGCGCCGCCTCCTGCAACGGCCGGGGAACGAAGAAGCTGTCCACCGTCTGTACGGCACGCAGCCGCTCCAGCACAGGGCCCCGCGCGGCGAGCGCACCGACGCGCAGGCTCGGCGAAGTGGCCTTGGTCAGCGAGCACAGGTGCACGACGCGGCCGTCGGGGTCGGCCGACCGCAGCGTCGGCGGCGGCGGTCCCGCGTCCTCGTGCACGAGGTGCCGCGCGAAGTCGTCCTCGACGACGAACGCGCCCGCCTGCCGCGCCGCCTCCAGCACCGCCTCCCGGCGCTCGGCGTGCAGCACGGCACCGGTCGGGTTCTGGAAGAGCGGCTGGCAGACGAGGACGCGGGCGCCGCTGGCGCGGAAGGCGCCGTCGAGGAGTTCGGGCCGCAGACCGTCGGTGTCGACCGGCACGGGCACGGGCCGCAGACCCGAGGCGCGTGCGGCGGCCAGCAGCCCGGGATACGTGGGCGACTCGACGAGCACGGCCGCACCCGGCGCGGCGAGAGCACGTAGCGCGGTGGTGATGGCGCTCTGGCCGCCGGCGGTGATCAGTACGTCGGCGGCGGTGACGCTGCCGTCGGGGCCGCCGATCTCGCGGGCGAACCAGCCGCGCAGCTCCGCCACGCCCTCGACGGGCGGCCGCTCCCAGGCGCCGGGCCTGCGTCCGGCGCGGGCCAGCGCGGCGGCGAGCGCCCGCTCGGGGCGCAGGCCGGGGGGCAGATAGCCGCCGCTGAGTTCGACGACGCCCGGGGGCGGCGCGGCCAGGGTGGCCAGTACGCCCCCGGCGTCGACGCTGCGCGGCACCTGGTCCGCCGAGGCGTCGGCGCTCAGGGCGACCTCCTGCCATGAGGTGTCGCCCTCGGCGGGCGGGGCCGCTCGCGGCCCGCTGCGGAAGACCCCGGCTCCCGGCCTGGTGACCACCAGTCCCTCGGCGGCGAGCCGCGCGAGGGCGCGGGAGACGGTGACGGGGCTGACGCGATGCGTCTCGACAAGCCGTCGACTCGACGGCAGCTTCTCACCCGGCGAGTAGCGATTCATCTCCTGCCGCAGCACGCTGGCGAGTTCGGCCACACTGCTACGCTCGTACATGAGAGCCAACAGTAGCGCTATCGAGCGCGAGCGAATAGCGGTCGACGGCGGGACCCGGCCCGAGGGCGGCGGTCTCGTACTCGCCGCGCTCGGCGTCACCTGCTTCTCGCTCACCTTTCCCGCCACTGCCTGGGCACTGGAGGGCTTCGGCCCGTGGTCGGCCACGTCGCTGCGCACGGTCGTCGCGGGGCTCGTGGCCTGTGTGCTGCTCGCCGCGCTGAGAGTCCCCGTACCGGCTCGGCGGCACTGGCCTTGGCTGGCCGTCTCCGCCTCCGGTGTCGTGATCGGCTTTCCGCTGCTGACGACGCTCGCGCTGCGCACCTCCTCCACCGCGCACGCTGCCGTCGTCGTAGGCCTGCTGCCGCTGACGACCGCTCTGTACTCGTCGCTGCGCACCGGGGCCCGCCCCTCGCCGCTGTTCTGGGGTGCGGCGCTCGCGGGCGCCTCGGCCGTCGTCGCCTTCGCCCTGCATGAGAGCGGCGGC
Organism: Streptomyces marispadix; assembly: GCF_022524345.1. Classification (NCBI taxonomy): domain Bacteria; kingdom Bacillati; phylum Actinomycetota; class Actinomycetes; order Kitasatosporales; family Streptomycetaceae; genus Streptomyces; species Streptomyces marispadix. Next base: position 486,889 of record NZ_JAKWJU010000002.1, read on the forward strand.
GCTCCCACAGCCGGTGACCTCTACCTCGGCGCGGCGCTGCTGGTGTGTGCCGCGGGCTACGGCGAGGGCGGGCGGCTGGCCCGCGAGCTGACCGGACTCCAGGTGATCGGATGGGCGCTGGTGGGCTGTCTGCCGCTGGCGGTTCCCGCCGCGTTCGCCGCGCTGCTCGCCGAGCCCGCGCATCCGACCGCGCACTCGGTAGCGGGTCTGGTGTGGGTGGCTACCGGCTCGCAACTGCTGGGGCTGCTGATGTGGTACCGGGGCATGGGCCTCGCGGGAGTCGCCAGGGCCAGCCAGACGCAGTTGGCGCAGCCGCTGCTCACGCTCGGCTGGTCGGTGCTGCTGCTCGGGGAGCGGCTGCCTCCCGCCGCGCCTGCCACTGCTCTCGCCGTTCTGGTCTGCCTGGCCGCCGTCCAAAGGGCACGCACATGAGGGGCGCACGACCGAGGCGGGTCCGGGCCATCCGGCTTAGAATATGTGTACGGACAGCACATCACGGACTGTACGGATTTCCGGTGCATCCCCTGCGAACAGGAGGATTCTCCTGATGCGAGCGAACACGGGCGACCGTCTTCTGGTACACGGCCGGGTCGTGGGCGAGCACGACCGCGAGGCGGAGATCGTCGAGGTGCTGGGCACGGACGGCGAACCGCCGTTCAGGGTCCGCTTCGACGACGGCCACGAGGCTGTGATGTCGCCAGGGCCCGACTCAGTTGTGCAGGCGGGCAAGAAGGCCAAGCGTCACGCCTGAGCGACGGCCTGCGTACGACGGCCGCGAACTTCGAGCACGAACGGCTCCCACGAACTTCACCCGGTACGACTCCCCCGTCCCCGGGGCCCGCCCGACGGGCCTGCGGGGACGGGGCTCGTCCTGTGACGGCCCTGTTCCCGCTCGGGTGACGACTCGCTGTTCCCGCTCGGATGGCGACTTGCACGCCATCGACGGTCTCCCGCCAACGGCGCCCGCTCGCCCGTCCGTTGACCCCCGGGCAGCCGAACTGGCCACGCTACGGCCGGAGTCGACCGCCCGGCACAACGGCCCGGCGGTAGAGTTGTCGCCCCAAATCACTGCGCAGCGCGGTCATTACGGTCAAAGCACCTTCTCTGCGCAGATCTCACAGCACATCTCGCTGCGTATGCCGCCGGCGGCCGTCTCGTCAACGGTCGCCGACGCAGTCGTCGCCGTGGAGGCACCTTGTCGTCAGCACCTTCCGCCGGTACGCCCGAGGCTCGTGGACCGTTACCCGGCGCCAACGGACCGGGGCCCGAGGCGGAGGCCGCCGGCCGGACGCCCGAGGCGGCCTCCCCTCCGTCCGGCCCGTCCTCGCCGTCCTGGCTCGACGCCGCCTCCGACGCCCTCGAACCCGGCAGCAGCGGCCTGCCGGGGCGCGGCAGGCTCAAGCCGCTGTTCCTGAAGCTGTGCTTCGGAGCCGTCGGCGTCCTCTTCGCCGCCTTCGCCGGGGTGTGGGCGTCCAATCAGTTGGCCGAGTCCACGGTGCGCGACAACCAGCACGCGGAGGACCAAGTCGACCAGGAGGAGCGGCCGTTCATCGGCACCGTGGAGAAGGACCGTACGACGCCGGAGAACTGGAAGATCGTCCTCGACCGCACGCTGACGAAGAAGGAAGCGGCGAAGCTGCGCTCCTTCTCCCCGTACTCGGCCACGGGCATGACGGGCGCCGCCCGCTTCCTGACGTCCCTCGGCGGACGCGTGCTGCGCTTTCCGCCGCTGCTCGACCGCTACCCGCCGGGCTACACGTACAAGAACGGCGGCGACGCGGCCGCCTTCAACCTGAACCTCTTCTCCAAGCGCAAGGCCCAGCTCTCCATCACCGACATGCGCCCGGTCGGCATCTCGTGCCGCAAGCCGACGGCGAAGGCCGTGGCCGTCTTCCCGCCGCAGGGCGGGGCCGCCTACGAGGGGATCTTCTACGATCTGACCGCCCCGGACTCCCCGCCCATCGTCACCGACCCCGACTCACGCCAGGGACGGCCCTACTTCGACCGCCGGAAGATCGACCTGGGCGGAGGCGAGTCGCCCGGCGGCCTGCACGTCGAATCCGTGACCAAGGGCAGGACGTGCGACTGGCGGATCAGGGCCGAATACAGCGACGCCGACAGCGGCTCCGGCCATCTGACGCTGGGGAACGGGCGGAGGCCCTTCCGTACCGAGGCGGCGCCCACCCGTCCCGAGCAGCTCTTCTACGTGGATGCCGGCCGGCCTCGGGACGACAGCTGGGTGGCCTGCCATGAGAATCCGGCGGAACTGGCCTGCCGCCAGTGGGTGGAGGAGCGTTCCCGGCCGGCACCGGACCCGGAGTCGCCGGCGCGCTGAGCACGCCGGCACCCGGGCATAGCCCGCGAGTCGCCGGGGCCCCGAGCTGCCGGGGTGTACGGGCTGCGGGCTGCCGCTGCGCCGGCTGCTCGCCGCGAAGCGACGCCCGCCTCCGTTAGCGACGCCGCGGATAGTGATCGGCGACGACCCGGTCCATCGCCCCGATGACGTCCTCCGAGACCTCCTTGGCGGAGAAGAACGCATGCCCGCGCACCTCCGGCAGCGACTCGCAGTAGGTGAGGTGCCGGGAGAGTTCCGCCGGGTCCTGCCACTGCTGGGGCTGCGCCGGATCACCGGCCTTGTAGAGCGCTTCGCCGATGTGCAGCCGCGTGCGGGTGCCGCGTACGGTCTCCGCCCACCAGGGCGCGAGCTTCGCGTAGTCGGCGTCCTCGAAGCCCATGTGCCAGTAGAGCTGCGGGATGACGTAGTCGAGCAGCCCCTCGCGCACCCACTTGCGGGTGTCCGCGTACAGGTCGTCGTACGTCTGCACCTGCGCCGCGCTGTCCGAGCCGGCCGGGTCGCTGGACTTGTTGCGCCACACGCCGAACGGGCTGATGCCGAAGGGCAGTCGAGGCTTGATCCGGCGGATGCGCCGCGCGGCCTCGGCCACCAGCAGATCGATGTTGTTCCGGCGCCAGGCGGCCCGGTCGGGGAAGCCCTTGCCGTACTCCTCCCACGCGGCGTCGTCGTCGAAGGTCTCGCCTTCCACCGGATACGGGTAGAAGTAGTCGTCCCAGTGGACGCCGTCGATGTCGTAGCGGCGTACCGCGTCGAGCATGGCGTCCTGCACGAAGCGCCTGACCTGCGGCAGCCCCGGGTTGTAGTAGAGCTTGCCGCCGTAGGCGACGGCCCACTCGGGGTGGCGCCGTGCCGGGTGAGTGGGCACGAGCCTGCCCGGATCGTCGTGGAGCGCGATGCGGTACGGGTTGAACCACGCCTCCACCGCGAGACCACGGCGGTGACCCTCACGTACGACGAAGCCCAAGGGGTCCCAGCCCGGCGCCTTGCCCTGGACTCCGGTGAGCCACTCCGACCAGGGCTCGTACGGCGAGGGCCACAGCGCGTCGGCGGTCGGCCTCGCCTGGAACCAGACCGTGTTGAGGCGGCGCCGTTTCGCGGCGTCGAGGTGGGCCAGCAGCTCGGCCTGCTGCTCCTCGGGCGTCAGGGAGGAGGCGCTGGGCCAGTCGCGGTTGTCGACGGTCGCGATCCACATGCCGCGCAGTTCGCGGTCGCCGCCGTCCGCGCCGTACCCCCGTTCCCGTGCGTCGAGGGCCCGTCGCCGCTCCAGCGCCGCGGCGCTCTGGTTCGTCGAACCGGCCGCCACTCCCGCCAGCGCTCCAACGGAGCCCGCCGCGAAGCCTCTTCGTGTGATGCGCCGCATCTCGTCCCCTTCCCCCTTCGTCGTCCCCTGCGTGGTGGCCGCTCCTCGTGGCCGCTTCCCGTGGTCCCGGGCCTTGGTCTTGTGGTCCTGGTGTCCTGGTCCCTGGTCCTGGTCCTGGTCGTGGTCCCTGGTCTTGGCCGTGGCCTCTCCATGGTCGCTCTCCGGCAGCGGGTCACCGGCCGAGGCCGCCTGCCGTACGCGCCCGGTCCTCGGTCGTACGGCCACCGCCAGCCGGAGTGGTGGAGACCAATTCGCCGATGCTGCCGTGCTTGTGGCGCCCGTACAAGCCCCCGTGCGGGCTTTCGCCCCCGGCCCACGAGGCGGCCGCGCTCGGAGGTAACGTCGGGGACGGCGTCGGAGCACCCCCGTACGCACCGCTCCGGGGGGAGGAACGGAGCCGTTCCTCAGGGGGCCGTTCCTCGGCGGGCCGATCCCCAGGGGGCTCTCGCCCGTCGCGCCCTGGACCGAAGGATCAGCGAAAGGCACGAGGGTGACGGACATCGAACGCGTCGGAGTGGTGGGCTGCGGCCAGATGGGCTCGGGCATCGCCGAGGTGTGTGCACGGGCCGGACTGGACGTCATGGTCGCCGAGACCACCGGAGAGGCGCTGGAACTGGGCCGCACCCGCCTGGCGAACTCCCTTGGCAGGGCGGCGGATCGAGGCAAGATCACCGAGGAGGAGCGGGACGCCACCCTCGGCAGGCTCGCCTTCACCACGGATCTGGGCGACCTCGCCGACCGTGATCTCGTCGTCGAGGCCGTGATCGAGAACGAGCAGGTCAAGACGGAGATCTTCCAGGTCCTCGATCAGGTCGTCACCCGGCCCGACGCCGTGCTCGCCTCCAACACCTCCTCGATCCCGCTGGTAAAGCTCGCGGTGGCGACCTCACGCCCCGACCAGGTCATCGGGATCCACTTCTTCAACCCGGCGCCGGTGCAGAAGCTCGTGGAGATCATCCCGGCGCTGACCACAGGCGAGGAGACCATCAAGCGTGCGGAGGCGGCCGTCTCCGGAATCCTCGGCAAGCACACGATCCGCGCCCAGGACCGCTCCGGTTTCGTCGTCAACGCGCTGCTGATCCCGTACCTCCTCTCCGCGGTCCGCATGTTCGAGTCCGGGATCGCCAGCCGCGAGGACATCGACAACGGCATGGAGTACGGCTGCGCCCACCCGATGGGGCCGCTGAAGCTCGCCGACCTGATCGGTCTCGACACGGTCGCCTCGGTCGCGGACTCGATGTACTCGGAGTTCAAGGAGCCCCTGTACGCCGCTCCCCCGCTGCTTCAGCGGATGGTGGACGCGGGACGCCTCGGCCGTAAGGCGGGCGCGGGCTTCTACGCGTACGGCTGACGGGACCCGCTGCGAGGGGTCCACGGAGACTCGCGGCCCGAGGAGTCAGGTCACCTGCGGACACGGGCCGTCTACGGACTCAGCCCGTCTGCGGACCGCGAGCCGTCTGCGGGACGCGTGGTCTACGGGCACGAGCACGCCGACTGCGCCTCCGCACCGGTCGGCGGTGGCATGACCCGCGTCCGTCCGTGGACCCGGCAGTCCTCGTCGCGGTCGTTGCGCAGGGCGAGCAGCGCCACGTCGTCGGGCAGGCTGCCGCCCGCGTGCCGCAGCAGGGACCGCCGCACCGATCCGACGACGTCCGCCGGTTCCGCCGTGACCTGCCGTGCGGGACGTCGTGCCCGCCTGGCCCCGCCCCCGGCGAGCGCCGCGGTGAGCGCCTGGCGCAGCGGGAAGCAGCCGCCGCCCGAGTCCCGGGCGTCCTCGGCGCCGTCGGTGTAGAGGAACAGCGCCTCGCCGGGCCGCAGCAGCAGACGGAAGGGCTCAGGCCCCTCCGGCGGGAGCGGCAGCATGCCGAGGGGCGGCAGCGGTACGGCGTCGGAGACCGGTTCGCTGTGGCATCTGCCGTCGCCTCCCGCGGTCAGCCGGTACGGCCACGGGTGACCGCAGTTGACGGCGACGACGGTGCCGTCCACGCGTACCTCCAGCAGCAGCACCGTCACGAACTCCTCGTCGACGGGCTCGACTTCACTGCCGGGCGGGCCGCCGACGAGCCCTCCTCCGCCGCCCTGGCCGGCGTGGTCCGCCGACGCATGACGGCAGGCGGCGAGATGCCGGTCCAGGGCCTGTTCCAGCCGGTGCGGCACCCGCTCCAGCCTCGGCTCGTCGTGTGCCGCCTCACGGAAGCTGCCCAGCACCGCCGCCACGGTGCTCACCGCGCCCAGGCCGTGCCCCCGTACGTCGCCGATCAGCACACGTACACCGTGGTCCGTGGACATCGCGTCGTAGAGATCACCGCCGACGGCGGCACCGTCGGCCGCCGAGAGATAGCCGGCTGCCACCGTGAACCCCTCGATGCGGGGCGGCAGCGGCCGTATCAGCGCCTGCTGCGCCGCCGTCGCCACCTCCCGGGTACGGGCCAGCTCGTCGGTAAGCCGCACCCGCCGACGGATCGCGAAGCAGCTCGCCGCCGCGACGCTCACGATCGCCGCGCCCATGCCCGCCCTGCCGCCGATCTCCTCGTACACCGGGACGGAGCCCAGCGGGTAGAGCGCGCACAGCGCGCAGACCCCGGCCAGCCATACGCCCGTGCGTCCGCCGGCGCCCGCGCACGCCAGCGCGGGTGTGGCGGCCAGCAGCGCCACACAGTGCGTGTCGACGGGCAGCAGCAGCTCCCACGCCAGCACGCCGACGACCCACAAGGCAGGCAGCGTGAAGGCCACCGCCTTGCGGGCCCTCCACACGCCTGCGCCCGGCGCCGGGGCTCCCGCCGTCCGCGTCATCGCGCGTGCGTCCGGCTCCGCGTCCGCGGCGTCCGGTCCGGTGAGGCCGGGGCTGGCCACGCAGATGCGCGGTCCCTGGTCTCCGGTCATGCGTGGTCCTTCCGGCCTCGCGGGGCCGTCGCCTGCCCCAGTCCGTACTGCTGCCCCGCCCCTCCCCCGCGTCCCCGCACTTCCCGATTCCCCACGACCAGGACGATGTTGTACGAACCACGAGCCGCACCTGCCAAGGTCCGGTATTCCTCACACGATTGAGTGACCGGGCGCGTGGCTGTGCGTGAACGGTCCGCCCTTACGTGCGAACTCCGTTGCCACGTCCGGAAGTCGGCCTCCGCCCAGGCACACCGGCGAGCACGGAACCAGAACGCGGCCCACAGCACACAGAGCGGCCCGGCCCCCGGTGTGATCCAGGGGCCGGGCCGCTCCCGTGCCCGAACTCGGGCCGCCCGCAGACGCTCTCAGACCGCTTGCGCGTCTCAGGAGCCCGCAGGCGACTCCGCTCCGCGCAGCACCGCACCCGTGCGCTCGACGGCCGCAGCCACCGCCGCGTCCCGCGCCGCCGACGCCTCGTCGGCGGTGAGCGTACGGTCGCCCGCGCGGAAACGCAGCGCGTACGCCAGCGACTTGCGCCCGCCGCCGAGCTGTTCACCGGTGAAGACGTCGAACAGCCGCACGGATTCGAGGAGTTCGCCCGCACCTTCGCGCAGCGCGGCCTCCACGTCGGCCGCCGGTACGGACTCGTCCACGACCAGGGCCACATCCCTGGTCGCCACCGGGAACCCGGAGACCCTCGGTGCCGGTACGAGCCCGCCGCCCGCCTTCTCCACGGCGTCCAGGTCGATCTCCATCGCACAGGAACGCTGCGGCAGCCCCAGCGCCTTGACCACACGCGGATGCAACTCGCCGGCGTGGCCGACCAGCCTCTCGCCACCGGCCTCGCCCGTGACGTAGAGCGCCGCGCAGCGCCCGGGGTGCCAGGGCTCGTATCGGGCGGCGCGCACGGTCAGTTCGGCACCGGCAGCGCTCGCGACCGTGCGTGCGGCCTCGACCGCGTCGGCCCAGTTCGCCGGGCGCCCCTCGCCCCACCAGCCGGGCTGTTCCCGCGGCCCCGACAGCACCACGGCCGCATGCCTCGGCTGCCGCGGCAGCGCCGCTTCGAGGGAGGCGATCTCCTCGTCCGCGGGGCGCGCCTCGACGCCCGGCCGTCCCGCCCGCGTCTCCTCGCCGGTCGGCACGAACACCAGGCCCGTCTCGAAGAGGGCCAGTCCGCCCTGGCTTTCCTGGCTGCCGCGGCCGTCGTTGCGCCGCAGCGCGCTCAGCAGGCCCGGCAGCAGCGTGGTGCGCAGCGACGGCTCCTCGTCGGAGAGCGGGTTGACGAGGTCGACGGTGCGACGCCGGGCATCGTCCTCGGGCAGGCCGAGCTGGTCGAACGAACCCTGCCCGACGAAGGGGTAGTTGAGCGCTTCGACATAGCCGGCGCCGGCCAGTGCGCGCCCGACCCTGCGGTGCAGCCGCTGCCGCTCGGTCAGGCCCTCCCCGGCGGGCGGCCTGGGCAGCGTCGAGGGCAGGTTCTCGTAGCCCTCCAGCCGGATGACCTCCTCGGCGAGGTCGTTGGGGTCGGTCAGGTCGGGACGCCACGAGGGCACGGTGACGGTCAGTTCGTCCTGCCCGTACACGTCGCAGCCCACCTGCTGAAGCCGTCGTACGACGGTCTCGCGGGCATAGGTGACCCCCGCGACCCGGCCGGGATGGGTGGCCGGGATCTTGACGGTGTGCGGCCCGTGCGGCTTGGCGAAGTGGGTGACCCCGGACCCGGCGGTGCCGCCGGCGAGGAGCACCAGCAGATCGACGGCGCGCTGCGCGGCCGCGGCGGCGGCCTCCGGGTCGACGCCGCGCTCGAAACGCCTGGACGCCTCTGAGGAGATCTTGTGCCGCCTGCTCGCACGCGCCACGGTCACCGGGTCGAAGTGGGCGGCCTCCACGACGACTTCGGTCGTGCCGCGCCACTCGCCGCTCTGCGGGTCCTGCTCGGGGTCGGCGACCTCGCTGTTGATGCCGCCCATCACTCCGGCGAGGCCGATGGGCCCGGAGTCGTCGGCGATGACGAGGTCCTCCGGGTCGAGCTTCCGCTTCGTGCCGTCGAGGGTGGTCAGCCGCTCGCCCGGGGTCGCACGGCGGACCGTGATCGGTCCGTCCAGCCTCTCGCGGTCGTAGGCGTGCAGCGGCGAACCCAGCTCCAGCATCACGTAGTTGGTGATGTCGACGGGCAGGGAGACGGGGCGCATGCCGGACTTCTGCAAACGCCTCTGGAGCCACAGCGGCGAGGCCGCCTCGGGCCGCAGCCCGGTGACGGTGCGTGCGGCGAAGCGGTCGCAGCCTCCCGGGTCGGCGACGTTCACCTGGAAGCCCTCGGCGTTGGGCGTGGGCACGTCCAGCAGCGCCGGGTCGCGGAGCTGCTGCCCGTACGCGATGGCCGTCTCGCGGGCGATCCCGCGCATGGACAGGCAGTAGCCGCGGTCGGGCGTGACGGCGATGTCCAGTACCTCGTCGAGGAGTTCGAGCACCTCGACGGCGTCGGCGCCCGGCTCGTACTCCGGCGGCAGCACGATGATGCCCGAGTGGTCGTCGCCCATGTCGAGTTCGGCCGCCGAGCAGATCATGCCCTCGGAGACCCTGCCGTAGGTCTTACGGGCGCTGATGGCGAAGTCGCCGGGCAGCACGGCTCCGGGCAGCGCCACCACGACCTTGTCGCCGACGGCGAAGTTGGTGGCGCCGCAGATGATGTTCTGCGGCTCACCGCCGGAGTTGGCGACGTCGACCTGGCAGTAGCGGATCGGCTTCTTGAACTCCGCCAGCTCCTCGATCGCGAGGACCTTGCCGACGACCAGCGGGCCCTTGAGCCCGGCGCCCAGCCGGTCGACGGTCTCGACCTCCAGACCGGCCTCGATCAGCTTCGCCGCGACGTCCCGACCGGTCTCGCCTGCCGGCAGCTCTACGTACTCTCGCAGCCACGAAAGCGGGGCGCGCATCAGATCTCCATCCCGAACGGCCTGGTGAAGCGCACGTCACCCTCGACCATGTCTCGCATGTCCTCGACGTTGTGGCGGAACATCATCATCCGCTCGATTCCGAATCCGAAGGCGAACCCGCTGTACTTCTCCGGGTCGACGCCGCAGGCGGTCAGCACGCGCGGGTTGACCATGCCGCAGCCGCCCAGTTCGATCCAGCCCTCGCTGGAGCAGGTGCGGCAGGGACGGTCCGGATTGCCGACGGACTCGCCGTGGCAGCGGTAGCAGACCATGTCCATCTCGGCCGAAGGCTCGGTGAACGGGAAGTAGTTGGGCCGCAGCCGGGTGTGCACTCCCTCGCCGAACAGCTCGCGCACCATGTGGTCGAGCGTGCCCTTGAGGTCGGCCATCGTCAGGCCCTCGTCGACGGCGAGGAGTTCGACCTGGGTGAAGACGGGCGTGTGCGTGGCGTCCAGCTCGTCGGTACGGAAGACCCGGCCGGGGCAGATGACGTAGACCGGCGGCTCGCGGTCGAGCATCGTACGGATCTGCACGGGCGAGGTGTGGGTGCGCAGCACGACGCCGCTGTCGCCGGTCCCCTCGCCGCTGTCGTCGACGGGGCCGCCGTTCTCGCCGCCCGCGTCCTTGGGCGCGCGTACGAAGAAGGTGTCCTGCATCGTGCGCGCCGGGTGGTCGGGCGCGATGTTGAGGGCGTCGAAGTTGAACCACTCGGCCTCGGCCTCCGGTCCCTCCGCCACCTCGTAGCCCATGGCCACGAAGATGTCCTCGACGCGCTCGCAGAACGTCGTCAGCGGATGGCGGGCACCGGCGGGTGAACGGTCGTAGGGCAGCGTGACGTCCACTGCCTCCTCCACGAGGACCCGCTCGTCGCGCTCGCGCTCCAGCTCCTCCTGCCGCTGCTTCAGCGCCTGGCCCACGGCGCCGCGTGCCTGGCCCACGCGCTTTCCCGCGTCGGCCTTGGCGTGCGGGGGCAGGGCGCCGATCTCGCGGTTGGCGAGGGCCAGCGGGGAGCGGTCGCCGGCGTGGGCGGCCTTCACCTCTCGCAGCGATTCGAGATCACCGGCGGCGGCGATGGCGGCGAGCGCCTCGTCCTTCGCCCGGTCGATCACTTCCGGTTTCAGTGCCTCGACCTCGACGGGGTCGTAGGACTTGTTGGGTGCGGACATCGTTTCCCGTACTTCCGATTGGATCCGGCTGCGCAAGGTGCCCTTCGGCCGGGGGCCTGGGGTGGGGACCCCGGCAGCCGAGTCTAGATGGACGGGAGTGCGCCGCCGCACACGGCCGTGATCGCCTGATCACGCGGAGGGGCCGCGCTCCCGCTGGGCTGCGGAGAAGCCCGTGCGCGCCGCTCAGCCCAGAAAGGCAGGGGCGCCCACGGGCAGGGTAAATCGGAACTGGGCGCCACCGGCGACCGCCCGTCCCACGGTGATCGTCCCGCCGTGCGCCTCGACGATGCCCTTGACGATGTAGAGGCCCAGGCCGGTGCCGCCGCGCTTGCTGCCCCGCCAGAAGCGGGTGAAGACGCGGCTCATCGACTCCTCGGGAATGCCGGGGCCTTCGTCGCTCACGGTGACTGCCGTTCCTTCTTCGTCGCTGCGGAGGGGGGCGGGTGCCACCTCGATGGTGACAGTGCCCTCGCCGTGGCGCACCGCGTTTTCCAGCAGATTGCCCAGCACTTGGTCGATCTTGTCGGGGTCGGCCCACAGTCCGGGCAGCGGCCCGGTCACGCGGGTGACGAAACGGTCGGCGGAGCGTCCCGCCGCGATGTGCGCGTCGATGTGGCGGCGTACGGCCGCCGCCATGTCCACCGGCTGCCGCCGCACCTCCAGGCGCCCGGAGTCGATACGGGAGATGTCGAGGAGTTCGGCGATGAGCCGGGTGACGCGGTTGGCGTCGGCGTCGACGGTCTCCAGCATCAGCCGCTTCTGGTCGTCGGTGAAGCGCTCCCACTTCGCCAGCAGCGTCGCGGTGAAGCCCTTCACGGAGGTGAGCGGGGAACGCAGTTCGTGTGCGACCGTCGCGATCAGTTCGGCGTGGCTGCGCTCCGCGCGGCGGCGGGCCTCGGTGCTGCGCAGGGTCACCACCAGCCGCTGGAGGGGGCCGAGGGGCTGCGCCCGTATGTAGCGGGCGGCGACCAGCACTTCACGACCCCCGGGGAGCAGCAGGTTGCGCTCGGGCTGGCCGGTACGGGTCGCGAGGCCGCCGTAGGGGTCGGTGACCTGCCACCAGCGGCGGCCGTGCATGTCCTCCAGGGGCAGCGCGTGCTGGAGGCTGCCGCCGACGGCTTCGGCGGGGCTGCGGCCGGTGAGGCGGGCGGCGGCGGCGTTGAAGCAGACGACCCTGCCCGTGCCGTCGGCGACGACCAGGCCCTCGGGCAGATCGTCGGGATCGACGCCGGGTGCGTGGTCTTCGGGGTGCGGCGGCGAAGCTCCGTTCGCGCTACGGGAGTTGACGTCGTGGGCGCGGTGGTCCTCGCCGAGGCCCGCGTCGCCCGAACTCACCGCGTCGCCCGTACATCCCTGGCTCGACGTGCATCCCTGGCCGGCGGAAGCGGAAGGTGACGAGGACGGGGCACCGCGCGGCATTGCGCGCTCCGTCCACACGTCCATCCCGCCCGCACCCCCCTCTTCTGGCATCACCGGCTCCACGGTCCCCGGCTGGAACATCCGGCCCCGACCTGTCCGACTCCGGGCCCGGCCACCCTACTAGTGCACCGTCCGCCTGTCCCTCCCCGCGACGTGGGGCGGAAGCCGCACGGCAGCGGGTGCGATGCGCCCCGGGCGCGCGCCGGGGCGCACGGTTCGGCACAGCCGTAGCCGCTCTGCGGGAGGCCGCTGACGTGCTACGTGCCGTCGCCGCCGGAACCTTCGCGGCGCCGCCCCGCGCTGCGCTGCGCCCGTGCCGACGCGTACAGGCAAACGGCAGCAGCGGTCGCCAAGTTGAGGCTCTCCGCCCGCCCGTGAATGGGGACCCGCACCACCTCGTCGGCGAGCGCGCGGGTCTCCTCCGGCAGGCCCCACGCCTCGTTTCCGAAGATCCATCCGGTGGGGCCGCTCATGGCCCCCTCGTCGAGTTCGTCGTCGAGGTCCCGCTCGCCGGCTCCGTCGGCGGCCAGCAGACGTACGCCCGCTCCGCGCAGCCCCTCGGCGGCCTCGGCGACCGGTACGCCCACGGCCACGGGCAGATGGAAGAGCGAACCGGCGGAAGCCCGCACCGTCTTGGGGTTGTACAGATCGACGGAGGCGTCGGTGAGGATCACGGCATCCGCCCCCGCGGCGTCGGCACAGCGCAGCACGGTGCCCGCGTTGCCGGGATCGCGTACATGCGCGAGTACGGCCACGAGGCGCGGCCGGGCGGCCAGTACCTCCTCCAGCGGCGAGTCGGTGAAGCGGCACACCCCCACGAGGCCCTGCGGGCTGACGGTCTGCGCGATGCCGTCCAGCGTCTGCGGATCGGCGAGATGGACGCGTGCGCCCGACTCCCGTGCCCCGCACAGGATTTCGGGGTGACGCCCGGCTGCCTCGGCGGTCGCGAACAGCTCCACGAGCGCGGACGGAGCGGCGTGCGGACCGCCGCCCGAGCCGCCGTCGGCGCAGCCGCCGCCCACCACAGCGCCGACGGCCTCACGTACCGCCTGCGGCCCCTCGGCCAGGAAACGGCGGTCCTTGGCGCGGAAGTTGCGCCGCACGAGCCGACGTGCTGCCGCTACGCGTGCGGAGCGCGGCGAGATCGGATCGGTGCCGTGGATCGGGTCGGGGTCGGGGGTGCCCATGGGCGGCGGCTCACTTCTCGGTTCGTGACCTGCGAGGGTGCCGAGGCCGCGACAGCAGCGGACCCGCGGGCGCTGATGCCCACGGGTCCGCTGCGATGCGTCACGCCTGCGGTGTGCTTCAGGCTGCCTTCGGAGCGTTGACGTCGCTCGGCAGAGCCTTCTGCGCCGCCTCTACGAGCGCGGTGAACGCCCCGGCGTCGTTGACCGCGAGGTCGGCGAGGATCTTGCGGTCCACCTCGATCTCGGCGGCCTTCAGACCCTGGATGAAGCGGTTGTACGTGATGCCGTTGGCGCGGGCCGCGGCGTTGATGCGCTGGATCCAAAGCTGGCGGAAGTCGCCCTTGCGCCGCTTACGGTCGTTGTAGTTGTAGACGTAGGAGTGGGTGACCTGCTCCTTCGCCTTCCTGTACAGACGGGAGCGCTGGCCGCGGTAGCCGCTGGCCTGCTCCAGGATCGCCCGGCGCTTCTTGTGTGCGTTGACTGACCGCTTGACGCGTGCCACTTGATAACTCCTTGGTACACGGGGCCGGTCTGGTGGGACGACCACCCAGCCCGAATCGATTGGGTCCCGGTCGAACCGGCCTTACTTGCCGAGAAGCTTCTTGGCCTTCTTGGCGTCGGCCGGGGCCATCTCGGTCTTGCCGGCAAGGCGGCGCGTCAACGTGGACGGCTTGTGCTCGAGAAGGTGGCGGCGACCGGCACGCTGGCGCATCACCTTGCCCGAGCCGGTGATCTTGAAGCGCTTACGGGCACCACTGTGCGTCTTGTTCTTCGGCATGTCGCCGTTCACTCCTCGTCGGTGACGCCCCGCGCCCGGCCGTTCCCGGCCGGTGTCGAAGGCGCCGTCTGTCGCTTGTACGGGGGTTGTGCGGGGTGTCCCGAGGCAGGAGGCCCCTGGAGGGCTCACGCCTCGGCGGGCTCCTCGGCGGGGTTGCTCTCCTGCTGGCGGCCGGCCTTGCGGGCGGCCTGCGCCTCGCGGGCCTCGGCCATCGCCTCGGTCTTCTTCTTGTGCGGACCGAGCACCATGATCATGTTGCGGCCGTCCTGCTTCGGGTTGGATTCCACGAAACCCAGGTCGGCGACGTCGTCCGCGAGCCGCTGAAGCAGCCGGAAGCCCAGCTCGGGGCGGGACTGCTCACGTCCGCGGAACATGATCGTGATCTTGACCTTGTCACCCTGCTTGAGGAACCGGACGACGTGACCCTTCTTGGTGTCGTAGTCGTGCGGATCGATCTTCGGCCGGAGCTTCATCTCCTTGATGACCGTGTGCGCCTGGTTCTTGCGCGCCTCACGGGCCTTCATGGCCGACTCGTACTTGAACTTTCCGTAGTCCATGAGCTTGCACACCGGCGGGCGGGCCGTCGCGGCCACCTCGACTAGGTCGAGGTCGTATTCCTGTGCGAGCTCCAGGGCCTTGGCAAGCGGCACGATGCCGACCTGCTCGCCACTGGGACCGACGAGTCGCACCTCGGGGACGCGAATCCGGTCGTTGATGCGGGGCTCGGCGCTGATGGGGCCTCCTCGGGTACACGGCACGGCGGTCTGGCGGACGGCCGCGCAAGTGATGTCGTCTGTGTGACCACCGCGCCGAGACGCAGAAAACGCCCCTGACGGACACAGGCGGTGGCTCCTCAAAGACCTGGAGCACCGACGCGCGATCCGCGGGGCGCAGCCTGACCGTTGACCCGCGGCCCTGGGGGCCGTCAGGTGGGAGTTCGGAGCCTCCACTTGCGGGCTGAAGTCACTTACTCTCCAGCCGGTCGGTTTCCCAGCATACCAGGGGGCACTAACACGCCCCACCGGGGCGGTGCGAGGGCGATACGGGGCGGGAGCACGGCTGCGACGGCGGGGCCTAGGCTGGCACACATGAGCGACTCAGCTTCCAGCGGCCCGCAGGCGCCCGGCGGTCCCGACTTCGACAGCATGACCCGCGACATCGCGGACGTACCGGCGGTCGAGGTGATCACCACCGTCGCCGTGCATCTGATGAGTTCGGCGGCGGTCAACCTCGGACTGTCCGAGGGCGGGGAGGAGCACCGCGACCTGGACGAGGCGCGGAAGCTCATCCACTCGCTGGCCGGTCTCGTCACCGCGAGCGCCACGGAGATCGGCTCGTACCATGCGGCGCCGCTGCGGGACGGGCTGAAGTCGCTCCAACTGGCCTTCCGTGAGGCGTCGGCGGTGCCGGACGAGCCGGGTCAGGGGCCTGGCGAGAAGTTCACGGGGCCGGTGTTGAGCTGACGTGAGCGGGCCGCCCGCCCGGGTTCGCCCTTCGCAGGCGGCTCCGTAGGCAGGTCCTTCGGCAGCCCGGCTGAACGGCGCGGACGCCGCCGTTCAGCGCGGCGAGCCCGAGGGCTGGAGGTTGCGGTGCAGGTCCGCGCCCGCGGGCGGATGTGTGACCCGGTGCACCGCGGCCGCCAGCAGGCCGCCCACCAGCGGTGCCACGAGGAAGAGCCAGAACTGGGTCAGCGCCGCACCGCCCGCGAAGATGGCCGGGCCCAGGCTGCGGGCCGGGTTGACGGAGGCTCCCGTGAGCGGGATGCCGACCAGGCTGACCACCGCCAGCGTCAGTCCGATGGGGATGCCGCCGAAGCCCGCGATCGCGATTCTGTGCGTCATGCAGAGATAGACGTAGACGAGCAGCGCGGTCATCAGCAGCTCGGCGAGGAACGCGCCGCCGAGGTTGATCTGCACTGCCGAGCGGTCTCCGAAGCCGTTGGTGCCGAAGCTCTCGCTGGTCTTCAGCCCGGGGACCTGCTTGGCGAGGAGGAAGAGGAGCGCGGCGCCCGCGATGGCGCCGGCGAGCTGTGCGATCCAGTACTTCACCGCGGTGTGCACGTCGAGGCGCTTGGCCGCGAGCATGCCGAGGGTGACGGCCGGGTTCACATGGGCGCCGGAGACCGGTCCGAAGAGGTACGCGACTGCGAGCAGCGTGAAGCCGAAGGTCAGGGCGATGCCGAGCGTCCCGATGTACTCGCCCGACAGCACCGTGGCGCCCACTCCGAAGAAGACGAGCACCAGGGTCCCCAGGAATTCCGCCGCGGTGGTCTGGAGTTCCGTCTCGGTCTGCATGGCACTCCCCACAGTCGGGATCGGTCGTCCACCATCCTCCGCCGCACGCGCCGGGCTCGCATGTCGAGCGGGACGGGCACGCAAGGGCGGGGCGGCACAAGGGGAACGGGCGCGAACGGGGCGCGTGACCGTACGGGAGTGAGGGCGCGTCAGCGGCGGTAGAGGGCGCTCCCGGGCAGCGAGGTGCCGGGCGGAAGGAGGGCGATCTCCAGTCCGCTCAGGAGGCGGGAGCGCAGCGTCTCGTCGGACGCCAGGGCACCGGCGAGGCGCCGCACCGCGGCGGAGGCCGCCTCGGTGTCGGCCGAGGTCCCCGGGTCGAGGGTCAGTGCGAGGGTGCCGTCGGACCGCGGGCCGCCGGGGGCGAGATACGCGCCCGTCACCTCGGGCTCGGCGGCCAGCAGCGTACGGAGCGCGGCGGCGACCCGGGCGTCGGCGGAGGCGTCCGTGCCGGTGCGGCCCTCGGCGAGAGCACGCAGCGCCGGGCCGGTGAGCTGGTATGTGACCGGGCCTGCGAGGTCCAGTACGAGGGTGTCGGCCTGCTCGTGGGCGAGCGCCTGGAGCGCCTGGTGCAGCGGTACGGCGACGGGGCGGGCCGCGGCGTCCCAGCGGGCGAGGGAGTCGGTGCTGGTGAACGCGGGCAGCGCGCGGCGACCTTGGGGGAGGTCAGCGTCGGAACGGCCATGTCGCTGGTCTTCTCCCCGCCCGCCGCGCGTGGGTCCGGCCCGCCCGTCTCCTCCCCCGCTTCTCGCTGCCCCGGGGCCGCGCCCGAAGCCGGGTCCGGCGAGGGGTCCGAGCGTTCCACCGCGACGACGGGCACCAGCAGCCGCGCCCGGGTCAGTGCCTCCAACACGCGCTGTTCGGCGCCCGGCCGTGCCGGGTCGGTCCGCCAGGCGGCGAGCGCCTCGGCCAGAGCGGGGTCGGCGGAGCCGTCGTCGTCGGCGAAGCCGGGGTCGGGGATCTCCTTGAGCGCCACGGGCCTGAGCTTAGTTCCGTACGGACGCGCCTCTTCACGCCGGGGCGAGAGCGGAACGGACGGGGAGCACGGGCTCGAAAGCCGGGGTCGTGCGCCCGGAAACCCGCCGCCGCCCCGGCCGCCTCAGCCGGCGCGCCGTCTCTGCCGCGCGCCGTCTCAGCGTCGACACAACTCAGCCGCGCGGCAGACGCGAGCGTGCCCCGCGCAGAGTCTCCAGGCTCACGCCCTTGTGCACCGCCACCGCGCCCCCGATCAGCAGCAGCCCCAGCACGGCGGCCATGGTCGCCAGCCAGCCCGCGCTCGGCCCGTCGTCCGGGCCGGTGCCGAAGAACTCGCTCCTGTAGGGCGGCTGGCTGGGCTGCTGCTTGCGCGGCTTGATGTTCGTGCCCATCTCGATGGCCGCCGCGGGGTCGACGACTCCCGTGCCCAGGGCGTCGCTGCGTCCGCCCTCGGGAGTGTGGCGGGCGGTGTCGGAGATCAGGTCCTTGATCTGGGCCGGGCTGAGATCGGGGTGTGCGGCCCGTACGAGCGCGACCGCGCCAGAGGCGAAGGCCGAGGCCGCGCTGGTGCCCCAGCCCTCGTAGTAATGCCGGTCCGGGTCGGCGATCAGCACCTGCTTGCCGGGGGCGGCGACCGTCGCGTACCAGCGCCGCGTGGAGAACGACGCCCGTGCCCCGCGGCGGTCGACGGCCGTGACCGCGACGACCCCGGGATAGGCCGCAGGATAGGAGACGTGGTCGCCCTCCTCGCCGCCGTTCCCGGCGGAGGCGACGACGACCGCGCCCTTGCGCTGCGCGTAGCGGACGGCGGCGTCCTCGCCCGGCTCCGGGTGCGCTGAGCTGCTGTCGTCCCCGAGGGAGAGGTTGATGACGTCGGCGCCCTTGTCGGCGGCCCAGCGGATACCGGCGGCGAGGGCGGTGGGCCGCTGGTCGCGCGCTTCCTTGCGCTTGGGGTCGCTGTCCTCCAGCAGTACCCGTACGGGGAGGATCCTGGCGTCCGGGGCGACGCCGAGGACGCCGAGCTTGCGGCCCTTGCCGTGTCCGTGCCCGGCGATGATGCCCGCCATGGCGGTGCCGTGCCGCGCCCAGGCGCGGTCTCCCTTCTTCGCGCCCATGCCGAGGAAGTCCTTGCCGCCGTGTACGGCGCCCTTCAGATCGGGGTGGCTCGGGTCGACGCCGGTGTCGAGCACGGCGACGGTGATGCCCTTGCCCCTGGTGGTCTTCCAGGCGTCCGAGGCGTGGATGGCCTTCAGGCCCCACTGCTGGCGCTGGATGCCCTCGCCGTCCGCCGCTGCCGCGCTTCCGGCCGCGGGCAGCAGCGGGAGGATGCCGAGCGCCCCCGCGAGCACCGCCGACGTGAGACGGCGGGAGTGGCCGCGTACGGGCCCGCTGCGTGCAAGTCGTGTGCGTACGGGCGCAGTCGGGGGCCCGGACCCCGGCGCGGCCGTGGGCTTCGCAGAAGGAGTGCCGGGCCGGGCGGACGTGGTGCCGGGCCCCGCGGGCCGGGGGTCCCCGCTTCGAAGGTCCGCGGTACGGGGGTCTTTCACTGGTCGTCCTCCGCTTCTCCTGCCGCACTGCGCAGCCGGCGCTCGATGCGGTCCGCGATGCCCTGTGCGTCATGGCCGAGTCCGGCCTGCGCCGCGGCGGAGGTCTCGCCCTTCTCGGTCGCCTCGGCCGCGGGCTGCGGATCGCTGACCACACGTCCGTCGGCGAAACCGCTCACCGCGTAGACGACGACGGGAGCGTCGGAGAGCACCCGTATCGTCCAGCTCGCCCGCTGCGCGTCGCCGAAGTCGGCCGAGACCGTGCCGCGTGACCCGTAGGGACGTGGCATGAGGTCGGTGCGTTCGCTGAGGTTCTCCACGGCGAACCGCTTGCGCAGCGCTCGCATGCCCGCCCCCTCGGAGCGGGTGAAGAGCAGTCCTACGGTGGTGACGCTGCTGGTGGTCTCGTCGGCGTAGGTCGCCCGCACCAGGCGGCTGCATCCCACGGGCGAGAGTGCCTTGGCCAGCAACGGGTCGAACGCGCCCCGGCAGTTGCTGTCCGGGGCGACCGCGACGCGCAGCCAGCGGCGGTCGGCGCCGCCGGGCCCCGCTCCCCGTCCCTCCAGTACGCGGGGGAAGAGCCGGTCGACGGAGTTGTTGTGCCACGCGGCGCGCATCTCGTCGAACGAGCCGTCGGTGACCGCCTGTTGGCCGGGGTCGTCGGTGAACAGCGTGCCGGCGGCGGCACCGCCCAGCAGCCCGACGCCCAGCACGAGGCAGACGGCGGCGGCGACTGTGCGCGGCGCGGGACGGTTGTGCACGGGCTCGTCACGTACGGGCCTCAACTGCCAGGTGGCGGGGCCCGAGTCGGGGGGTCCGCCGGGACTCGCGGGCGGGGTGGCGGGCATCGGCGGGCGCTGCGGCGGTACGGCGCCCGGCCGCCCGGCGCCACCAGCGGTGCCGGGCCCGGAGTTGCCGCCTTCCGGTCCGCTGCTGCCTCTGGCTCCCGAGCCGCCCTGGCCGTCGGCCCCCGTGGCGGAACCCCCGCGGCTTGCCGTTCCCGACGTCAGCGGCTCCCCGGTAGGCGGCGGTGGCTGGGGAGTCGAGGAGGGCCAGGGCACGCGTGGCCCTCCGGGGGGAGCGGAAGAGGGGGACGGGGCGGACGAGGGCCGGGGGCCGGCGGGCCTGGATGCGTCCGATTCCGTGTCGTGCGGCATCTGTGGGGTGGGCTCGTCTCTCTGGGGATGCTCCACGGGCGCGCCCGTACGCGGAGACGCGGAGGGGCGCGGGGGAAATGCGGGGCGTGGCGGGACCTGGGGACGTCCGGGAATCGAGTCCGGTGAAGGGTCCGGGGAGTGTGTGCGGTCGGCGTCAGTGCTCATCTGCACCCCTCCCGCGCGCAGTGCCACCCCACACGATCCCTTTCGGGGCATGCCGGTTCGTATCGGACAGCACGCCGCTGGTCCAGACTCATCACAGCGTGCGGCCGTCACTCTACGGTGCGAACTGGTGGTCCCGGCAACCCGGTCGGGCAGATGGCAGGGCTGTCCTGCACGGCTCGGCTCTGGCAAGCTGCCGGGGTGCCCGACGTCGAACCGGACCCCGCGTCCCGTACAGAAGCACGCTCCACGGCCCGTCCAGCGGCCGGTCACGGAGCAGGTCCCGCGGCCGACCGCGGCCGCTACGACCGTGCGACGGCCCATCTCGATGCGCCGCTCGCCATCGTGGATCTCCAGGCGTTCGACGCGAACGCCGACGATCTGGTGCGCCGTGCCGGTGGCAAGCCGGTGCGCGTGGCGAGCAAGTCGGTGCGCTGCCGTGCCCTGTTGGAGCGTGTGCTCGCCCGCGAGGGATTCGCCGGGGTACTGAGCTTCACCCTCGCCGAGTCCCTGTGGCTGGCGCGCTCGGGCATCGACGACGTACTGCTGGCGTATCCGTCGGCCGACCGCTCCGGCTTCGCAGAACTGGCCGCGGACGAGAAGCTCGCGCGCAGCGTGACCGTGATGGTGGACGACATCGCGCAGCTCGACCTCATCGACGCCGCGCGGGACGGCGGCACCCAGGAGATCCGGGTCTGCCTCGAACTCGACACGTCCCTGCGGCTGTTGGGCGGGCGCATCCGTGTCGGTGCACGTCGCTCGCCGCTGCACTCTCCCTCCCGGCTGGCCGAGCTGGCCCGCTCCGTGACCCGCCGCGAGGGGTTCCGGCTGACCGGACTGATGGCCTACGAGGGGCACATCGCGGGCGTGGGCGACGACGCTCCCGGCAACTGGCCGCGCTCGCGCGGCGTACGGCTGATGCAGGCCGCCGCTCGGCGCGAACTGGCCGCCCGCCGGGCCGCGGCCGTAGCCGCGGTGCGCCGGGTCGCCCCGGATCTGGAGCTGGTCAACGGGGGCGGCACGGGCAGCGTTCAGCACACTGCCGCCGAGGACGCCGTCACGGAGATCGCCGCCGGCTCCGGCCTGTTCACGCCGCGCCTCTTCGACCACTACACGTCGTTCACGGGCAGGCCCGCCGCGCTCTTCGCGCTGCCCGTCGTACGCAGGCCGGGCGTCGGTGTGGTGACCGTGCTGGGCGGCGGATATCCGGCATCGGGGGCGCCGGGCGCGGACAGGCTGCCGCAGCCGTTCCTTCCGCGTGGTCTGCGCTACGACAGGCAGGAGGGCGCCGGGGAGGTGCAGACGCCGCTGCTGGGGGCCGCCGCGGACGACCTGCTGGTGGGCGACCGCGTGTGGTTCCGGCATGCCAAGGCCGGTGAGCTGTGCGAGCGTTTCGACACCCTGCACGCCGTGGAAGGCGACCGCGTCACCGCCTCGCTGCCGACGTACCGGGGCGAGGGCCACACGTTCCTCTGAGCGCCGACCGGCTGCCCGGCGGCCGTCGTGAGTCCGGCGGCCGTCGTGAGTGCGGCGGTTCGACTACGACGGCAACGGCCCTCAGACGTCCTTGCCCGGGGTGCCGCCTGTGCCCTCGTCCTCCTTGACCCCCTCGGCCAGCTTGTCCATGTCGCTGAGCGGAGGCGCGGAGCGCGCGATGTCGAAGCCGGTGCGCAACAGCAGCATCTCGCCCGAGCCGTCGGGGTGGGTGAAGGCCACCGACTCCACGTAGGCGTCCGGCTTGGTGCGGTTGACGATCTTCCAGCGCACCCGGTACGCCTCCTCGCCCGCGACCGAGGTCTTCTCGGAGGCCACCGCCTCGTGCGAGGTGATGCCGCCGTAAGTCCCCTTGCTGTAGGCGGTCTTGGCGAACCGTTCGATGTCCCTCTTCGCCGTGTCCTCGGCGCTGGCGGTGTCCGTCGGGGCGACGACGATGGAGGACGAGCCGCGCAGACAGCTCTCGTCCTTGCTGCCGGGGCATCTGTACTCGCCGGTGGTGACCATCGGCCCGAACGGGTCGTGCCGCCAGCCCTCCAGCACGGGCAGATCGACCCCGGTGGCCGGTACTTCGCTCTCCGGGCCCTCCGGCCCCTCCGGTCCGTCCGGCTCCGGTCCCGGCTGCGTGGGCTCGCCGTTCGGGGCTCCGCCGCCCGCCTCGTCGCGCGGTGCGCTGTCCGCGCCCACCACGAAGGTGAGCACGGCGCTGACGACGAGCGCGGTGACGAGCACCGCCGCGCCCACGACACCCGCGACGAGAGGACCGCGCACGGCCGCCTTGGTACGGGTCTGGCCCGTCCAGGAGGAGCCGTCCCACCACCGTTCCGCGGAGGGCGAGTTGGCTCTCTGCGCCGGGTCGGGGTCGGGGTACCAGCCGGGCGGCGTCGTCATGCTCACGCTTGCACTGTAGGACAACAGTTGTACGAATCACATGGCCGCCGCCCGGCCCGGGCCCCCTGCCCCGTACCGGTCAGAGAGGCGTCACATACGCACCGGAGATGCCGCCGTCGACCATGAAGTCCGTGGCGTTGACGAACGACGCGTCGTCGCTGGCCAGGAAGGCGACAGCGGCGGCGATCTCCTCCGGCTCGGCGAAGCGTCCGGGCGGTACGTGCACCAGGCGGCGCTGTGCCCGCTCCGGGTCCTTCGCGAACAGCTCCTTCAGCAACGGGGTGTTGACGGGCCCCGGGCAGAGCGCGTTGACCCTGATGCCCTCACGGGCGAACTGCACGCCCAGCTCCCGCGACATCGCCAGCACGCCGCCCTTGGACGCGGTGTAGCTGATCTGCGACGTGGCGGCCCCCAGCACCGCGACGAAGGAGGCGGTGTTGATGATCGAGCCACGCCCCTGCCGCTGCATGTACGGGATGACGTGCTTGCAGCACAGATACACCGAGGTGAGGTTCACCTGCTGTACGCGCTGCCAGGCGTCGATGCCGGTGGTGAGGATCGAGTCGTCGTCGGGCGGGGAGATCCCGGCGTTGTTGAACGCGATGTCGACCGAGCCGTAAGTCTCGTACGCCGTACGGAAAAGCGCCTCGACCTGCCCGGAGTCGGTGACGTCCGACTCCACGTACAGTCCGCCGGTCTCCTCGGCCGCGGCCTTGCCGCGCTCGCCGTCGACGTCGGCGCAGACCACATGTGCGCCCTCGGCGGCCAGCCGCCGCGCGGAGGCGAGGCCGATGCCGCTGCCGGCGCCGGTCACCACGGCGGTACGGCCCGTCAGTCGGCGGCAGTCTGCGGCCTGCGCGGGGCCGTTGAGCGGTTCGGTCACTGCTGCTCCTCCGTGCTGATGAAGACGTTCTTCGTCTCGGTGAAGGCGGCGAGGGCGTCGGGGCCCAGCTCACGGCCGAGGCCCGACTGCTTGTAGCCGCCGAAGGGGGTCGAATAGCGCACGGCGCTATGGGAGTTGACGGACAGGTTGCCCGCCGCGACGGCACGGGAGACCCGCAGGGCACGCCCCACGTCCCGGGTCCAGACCGAACCGGCGAGCCCGTACTCGGAGTCGTTGGCGATGCGGACGGCCTCCTCCTCGTCGTCGAAGGGGATCGCCACGGCGACGGGGCCGAAGATCTCCTCGGCGCTGCGCCGCTCGCCGGGCCGTCCCTCCAGCACGGTCGCCGGATACCAGAAGCCCTTGCCCGCGGGGACCTCGCGCGCGGATCAGCGCGGGCTCGTCCTCCGGTACGTAGCCGCGCACGCGTTCACGCTGGCGGTGCGAGATCAGCGGGCCCATCTGAGTCGACGGATCGGCCGGATCGCCCGCCGCGAAGGTCTTCACCGCGGGCTCCAGCAGCTCCAGGAAGCGGTCGTAGACCTGGCGCTGTACGAGGATGCGGCTGCGGGCGCAGCAGTCCTGCCCGGTGTTGTCGAGGAACGAGCCCGGGGCGGACGAGGCGGCCAGCGCGAGGTCCGCGTCGGCGAAGACGATGTTGGGGCTCTTGCCGCCGAGTTCGAGCGTCACGCGCTTAACGCTCGCGGCGCATCTGGCCATGATGTCCTTGCCGACGGCCGTTGAGCCGGTGAAGACGATCTTGGCCACGCCCGCGTGCTCGACGAGGGCGGTGCCGGCCACCGGGCCCTCGCCGGGCAGCACTTGGAAGAGGCCCTCGGGCAGCCCCGACTCCAGGGCGAGTTCGCCGAGGCGCAGCGCCGTCAGCGGCGTGGTCTCGGCGGGTTTCAGCACGACGGCGTTGCCGGCGGCGAGCGCGGGCGCCGTGCCCCATGCGGCCACCGGCATGGGGAAGTTCCAGGGCGCGATGACGGCGACGACGCCGAGCGGTTCGGCGAAGGTGACGTCGATCCCGCCCTCGACGGGGATCTGGCGGCCGTTGAGCCGTTCCACTCCCCCGGCGGCGTAGTCGAGGAGGTCGCGTACGTTGCCGGCTTCGAAGCGGGCGTTGCCGAGGGGATGTCCGGCCTCGCGCATCTCCAGCCCGGCGAGTTCTTCGAGGTGTTCGTCGACGGTGACGGCGAACCGCCGCAGCAGCCGCGCCCGTTCGCCGGGGGCGAGGGCCGCCCAGGCGCTCTGGGCTCGCGCCGCCCGGCGCACCGCGGCGTCGACGTCGCCGGGCCCGGCGGCGGTGACGGTGGTGATCAGTTCCTCGGTCGCCGGGTTGACGACCGGAAGTTCGTCCTTGTGGTGCTGGTCTGGCAAAGCCGTTCCTCACATGCGCTCGAAGGAGCGGAAGCGCTCCCAGTCCGTGACGGCGGTGTCGTATGCCTGCTGCTCGACGGCCGCCATGTTGCTGTAGTGCGCGACGACTTCCTCGCCGAACGCCTCGCGTGCGATGTCGCTGCGCTCCCACAGCTCGGCGGCCTCCCGCAGCGTCGTGGGGACGTGCTCGGCGTCACCGTTGTAGGCGTTGCCCGTGCAGGCCTCCTCAAGCTCCAGCTTCCGGTCTACGCCGTGGAGGCCCGCGGCGATCATCCCGGCGGTGGCGAGGTACGGGTTGACGTCGCCGCCCGGTACGCGGTTCTCCAGCCGGTGGCCGTGCCCGTGCCCGACGACGCGCAGCGCGCAGGTGCGGTTGTCGGGGCCCCAGGCGACAGCCGTGGGCGCGAACGAGCCCGGCTGGAACCTCTTGTAGGAGTTGATGTTCGGGGCGTAGAGCAGCGTCAACTCCCGCATCGCGGCGAGCTGTCCGGCAAGGAAGTGGCGCATCGTGGCGGACATGCCGTACGGGCCGTCGTCGTCGGCGAGCACCGGGGCGCCGTCCGCGTCGCGGAGCGAGAGGTGGATGTGGCACGAATTGCCTTCGCGCTCGTCGTACTTGGCCATGAAGGTCAGCGCGTGGCCGGTCTGCGAGGCGATCTCCTTGGCGCCGGTCTTGTAGACGACGTGCTGGTCGCAGGTGGTGAGCGCCTCGTCGTAGCGGAAGGCGATCTCGTGCTGCCCGAGGTTGCACTCGCCCTTCGCCGACTCCACGCGCATCCCGGCTGCGGCCATCTCGTTGCGGATGCGGCGCAGCAGCGGCTCGACGCGGCCGGTGCCGAGCATCGAGTAGTCCACGTTGTACTGGTTGGCCGGGGTCAGCCCCCGGTATGCGCTGTCC
The DNA here is from genome assembly GCF_022524345.1 of Streptomyces marispadix. Lineage (NCBI taxonomy): Bacteria > Bacillati > Actinomycetota > Actinomycetes > Kitasatosporales > Streptomycetaceae > Streptomyces > Streptomyces marispadix. The sequence goes on from NZ_JAKWJU010000002.1 coordinate 512,652, forward strand.
CACGCCTGCTCGTAGGTGTCGCGGAAGACCATGAACTCCAGCTCGGTGCCCGCGTAGGCGCTCCAGCCGCGCTCGGCGAGCCGGTCGAGCTGGCCGCGGAGGATCTGCCGGGGAGAGGCGGCGACGGGCGAGCCGTCGTGCCACGCCAGATCGGCGGTGATCATCGCGGTGCCCGGGTTCCACGGGACGAGGCGCAGCGTGCTGGTGTCGCCGTGCATGGCGAAGTCGCCGTAGCCGCGCTCCCAGGACGACATGGAGTAGCCGTCGACGGTGTTCAGGTCGACGTCCACGGCGAGAAGGTAGTTGCAGCCCTCGGTGCCGTGCTCCAGGACCTCGTCGAGGAAATGGCGGGCCGCGAACCGTTTGCCTTGCAGCCTCCCTTGCATGTCCGTGAAGGCCAGGGCGACTGTGTCGATCTCCTCCCGTTCGACGAGCACTCGAAGCTCGTCGACTGAGAGCGGGGGTGTGCGGTCTGCCACGTCTGGCCTCCTGTCGGTCCACGGGAAGTCATAAGGTAGTCCCGAATACCATTGGTTCGGAAGGGGTTCCGATGAGGGAAGGCCAGTGAACGCCCGGCACGGCACCGGTACGGGCGGGTCCGGCGGCACGGCCGGGGACGACCGTCTCGCCGCTGTGCTTCGGCCGGTGCGGGCGGGCAACGGTTTCGAGGAAGCGCTGGAGCAGATACTCCAGATCGTCCGGCTGGGCCTCGTCCCCGACGGCGAACGCCTTCCCTCCGAGCGTGAACTCGCCGGGCGCCTCGGCATCAGCCGCGTCATGCTTCGCGAGGTGCTGAAGGTCCTCGCCGAGGAGGGCCTGGTGGTCAGCCGCCGCGGGCGCTACGGGGGCACCTTCGTACGACACCCTCAGCCGCCCTCGCCCGGCACGGGCTCCCCTGAGGAGCTGCGGCGCGGCGTGTCCGGCGCCGCCGGCGCCACCGGCGAAGACGACGTGAGGGATACCCTCCGCTTCCGCGAGGTGCTGGAGACCGGCGCGGCCGAACTGTGCGCCTCACGCGGGCTGGACGAAGACGAGGCCGCCCGTCTCCGCGCCGCCCTGGACGCCACGCGCAACGCGGCGCTGGCCGACTACCGGCGCAGCGACACCCTCCTGCACCTCACCCTCGTAGAGCTGGCCGGTTCTCCCACGCTGACCGCCCAGTACGCCGCCGCACGCGCGAAGGTCAACGATCTGCTGGGCCGGATTCCGCTGCTGGTACGCAACTTGGAGCACGCGCAGCAGCAGCACACGGAGCTGGTCGACGCCGTGCTGGCGGGCGATCCCGAGCGGGCGCGGCGTGTGAGCCGCGAGCACTGCGCGGGCACCGCCGCGCTGCTGCGGGGCTTCCTGACCTGACCGGACCGGGAGCCGCGCCCGGCCAGGGAGCCGCCACGACCCGGGAGCGGCCCGGCCCAGGCGCTGCCACGGCCCGCTCCCTGGGGCGCCCGGACGACGCGTTCGGCAGCCGAAGTAACCACCACGTAACGCACGGGGGGTTGCGCTGCGCCCCACCTCGGCGCAAAGGTATGTCTCCACACCAATGCCGAGGGTAGGAGCGGTCATGGCCGATGGAACCAAGTCCTCGCACCCGTCCCCCGATTCGGGCCCGGAGAGCGCGGAGGCATATCTCCAGGCCCGTTCGCTCCGGCGCGGCAGCGCGGGCTGGCTGCTGCTGACCGGCCTGGGCGTCGCCTACGTCGTCTCCGGCGACTACGCGGGCTGGAACTTCGGCCTCGCCGAGGGCGGATTCGGCGGCCTGGCGATAGCCACCGTGCTCATGGGCGCGATGTACACCTGCCTGGTCTTCTCCCTCGCGGAGCTGTCCTCGATCCTGCCGACCGCGGGCGGCGGCTACGGCTTCGCCCGCCGCGCGCTGGGCACTTGGGGCGGCTTCCTGACCGGGACGGCCATCCTCATCGAATACGTCCTGGCGCCCGCGGCCATCGCCGTCTTCATCGGCGGTTACGTCGAATCGCTCGGTCTCTTCGGCATCCACGCGGGCTGGCCGGTGTATCTGGTCTGCTTCGCGCTCTTCATCGGCATCCATCTGTGGGGCGTGGGCGAGGCGTTGCGCTTCAGCTTCGTCGTCACCGGGATCGCCGTCGCGGCGCTGCTGGTCTTCTGCGTGGGGGCGTTCACCCACTTCGGGGGCGGTTCGCTCAACGACGTCGCGGTCGACGGCGACGCGTTCGGCTCCAGTTCATGGCTGCCGCTGGGACTGCTGGGCATCTGGGCGGCGTTCCCGTTCGGCATGTGGTTCTTCCTCGGCGTCGAGGGCGTGCCGCTGGCGGCCGAGGAGGCCCGCGACCCCGTACGTGCCATGCCGAAGGCACTGGCCCTCTCCATCGGCATCCTCGTGCTGCTGGCCGTGCTCACGCTGATCCCCGCGGCGGGAGCGGCCGGTTCGGACGCCATCAAGGACGCCGACAACCCGCTTGTCGCGGCGCTCCAGGCCGCCACGGGCGGCGAGGCGACGACGCTGAGCAGAATCGTCAACTACGCGGGCCTCGCGGGCCTGGTGGCCTCCTTCTTCTCGCTCATCTACGCCGGGTCACGGCAGCTCTTCGCGCTCTCCCGTGCGGGCTATCTGCCTCGCTTCCTGTCGCTGACGAGCCGCCGCAAGGCCCCGTATCTGGGGCTGCTGGTGCCGGGCGTGATCGGCTTCTCGCTCGCGGCGTACACCGGGGACGGCGCGCGGATGCTCAACATCGCCGTCTTCGGCGCCGCCATCAGCTACGTGCTGATGGCGCTCTCGCACATCGTGCTGCGCCGCCGTGAGCCGGAACTGCCGCGCCCCTACCGCACCCCGGGCGGACTCGTCACGTCCTCGGTGGCGTTCGTGCTGGCCTGCTCGGCGGTCGTCGCCACGTTCCTGGTCGACCCGGCGGCGGCCGGGATCGCCCTGGTGCTCTATGTCGTCGCCGTCGCCTACTTCGCCCTCTACAGCCGCCACCGCCTGGTGGCCGCCGCCCCCGAGGAGGAGTTCGCGGCGCTCGCCGCCGCCGAGGCGGAGCTGGACCGCGGCTCCGATGACGACCCCGCTCCTGCTCCGGCTCCCCGTCCGGGCTCCTAGTACGTACAGGATCGTGTTCGTACATACAGGATCAGACGAGGTACGTACGAAACGTGGCGTGATACGCCCGTAGGCTGGAGCACGCGGAGCACAGCGCGACCGGGACCACCGGGGACCGAGGCAGCGGCGTACGGCCGCCCCCGGCCCCCGGGCCCGCGTCAAGCCGCCGAAGACCGACGACGAGACCGCTGCCGGAGGCCACCTTCATGCAGACCCCGCTCATCGGCGTCAGCACCTACATGGAGACCGACGTCCGCTGGGGAGTGTGGCAGCACCAGGCCGCGGTGCTGCCCGCCGGATACCACCGCCTGGTGCAGCGGGCGGGCGGCTGTGCGCTGCTGCTGCCGCCCGGCGAGGACGAGCAGGCACGGCGGATCGTGAGCAGGCTGGACGGGCTGGTGGTCTCCGGCGGGCCCGACGTCGACCCCGCGCGCTACGGGGCACGGCGCGAACCGGACTGCGGCCCCTCCGACCCCGCGCGGGACGCCTGGGAACTCGCCCTGTGCAGGGCCGCGTTGGACCAGGGCGTGCCGCTGCTGGGCATCTGCCGCGGCATGCAGATCCTCAATGTGCTGCTCGGCGGCACCCTCGTACAGCATCTGGAGGGCCACCGCGGCACCCCGGGAGTCTTCGGGGAGCACCCGGTGCGGCCCGTGGCCGGGACGCTGCTGTCACGGGTGCTGCCCGAGGCGGTGTCCGTGCCGACGTACCACCATCAGGCGGTGGCGCGGCTCGGCGAGGGGCTTGTGGCGGGCGCGCACGCGGAGGACGGCACCGTCGAGGCGCTCGAACTACCCGACGGGACGCACCCGTTCGTCCTCGCCGTGCAGTGGCATCCCGAGGAGGGGCAGGACGTGCGCGTCATGCGTGCCCTGGTGGAGGCCGCTCGGGAGCGCGGGCGGGAGGCCGGGCGACCGGAGAACGCGTCGCCGGGATCTCCCGCACCCCCGGAATCCGGTGAGCCCCCTGAGTCCCCTACGGCGCGTACGGCACCCGCGGCCGGCTGAGCGCTGAGCCCAGCGCCGCCGTCAGGGCTTTCGGCGCCTCGATGAGCGACGGCCCGTACCAGGTCAGGGAGCGGCCGTCGACCAGCGCGGAGGGCAGCTCCGGGAACGCCTCCGGGCCGTCGACGCCGGTGAAGCGGTAGGGCTCGTCCGGGAGTACGACCAGATCGGCGAGCCCGCGCCGGTTCAACTCGTCGATGGGGACGCGTGGATAGCGCTCGGCGTGCCGCCCGTAGACGTTGTGCACCCCGAGATGTGCCAGCAGGGCGCCCGCGAAGGTGTCCCGGCCGAGCACCATCCACGGCCTGCGCCAGACCGGGATCACCGCCCGCACGTCGAACTCCGCCCGCGCCCCTCGCCAGGCGGCCTCCGCCTCGTCCAGCCAGGCGGGACGCGCGAGGCCGCAGCCCGAGGTCAGCATCCGGTCGAGTTCGGCGAACGCCTGCTCCAGCGTGCGTACTTCGGTGACGAGGACGTCCAGCCCGGCGGCGCGCAGGGCGGCGAGATCCGCCTCCCGGTTCTCCTCCTCGTTCGCCACGACGAGGTCCGGGGCGAGGGAGACGACGCGCTCGACATCGGGGTTCTTGGTGCCTCGTACGCGGGCGACGTCCAGCCCCGGAGGATGGCTGCACCAGTCGGTGGCACCGGCCAGCAACTCCGGTTCGGTGGCGGCCAGCGCCTCGGTGAGCGAGGGGACGAGGGAGACGACGCGTCGCACGGTGCCGGTACTCGAGTGCGCCATACCGGCACCGTACGCCCCCCGTGCGGCCCAAGGTGCCGCTCCCCCGTACGGCGGCCCGCCTCCCGGTGGTCGCCCGCCTCGATTCCGGCGGCCGGAGGGCGCGTTCCTCGTACGAAGAAGAGCGTAGGCATGTATCGGCCGATGGGGCAGGGCCAATTTGCGCCATGCGCAGCCGGCGGGGAGATCCGGGGCGGCAGCACACCGGGAGCGAACGCGGCCACGGCGGCCCCAGCGGCGAGGACGGGCGCGGCCTGGCGTCCGGGGCGCGCTGTCGGACCCGTACGGCATCATCGGGACCGTGACTACGACGACGGCGCGACGCCTGATGCTCCTGGACACCTCGTCCCTCTACTTCCGTGCCTACTTCGGCGTTCCGGACTCCGTGAGGGCGCCCGACGGCACCCCGGTCAACGCCGTGCGCGGGCTGCTCGACTTCATCGCGCGCCTGGTCGCCGGCCGTCATCCGGGCTCGCTGGTGGCCTGCATGGACTTCGACTGGCGCCCCCAGTGGCGCGTCGATCTCATCCCCTCGTACAAGGCGCACCGCGTGGCCGAGGAGGTGGACGCCGGCCCGGACGCCGAGGTGATCCCGGACACCCTCAGCCCGCAGGTGCCCGTGATCGACGAGGTCCTCGACGCCATCGGCATCGCCCGCGTCGGCGCCGCCGGTTACGAGGCGGACGACATCATCGGCACCCTCACGGCCCGCGCCGCCACTCCGGTCGACATCGTCACCGGCGACCGCGACCTGTTCCAGCTCATCGACGACGAGCGGGGCGTGCGGGTGCTCTATCCCGTCAAGGGCGTGGGAAATCTCGACGTCTACGACGGCTCGGCGCTGCGTGCCAAGTACGGCGTGGACGGCGGGGGTTACGCCGATCTGGCCCTGCTGCGCGGCGACCCCAGCGACGGACTGCCCGGAGTACAGGGCATCGGCGAGAAGACGGCGGCGAAGCTGCTGGAGCGCTACGGCGACCTGGCTGGGATCGTCGCCGCCGCGGCCGACCCCGGGTCGGGGATCACACCGGCACAGCGCAAGCGCCTGGCGGAGGCCCGGGACTATCTGGCCGTGGCGCCGAAGGTGGTGAAGGTGGCCGACGATGTCGCCCTCCCGCAGTTCGACGCGTCGCTGCCGACACGGCCCCGGGACCCTCAGGCCCTGGTTTCGCTCGCGGAGCGATGGGGCCTCGGCGGCTCCCTGGAGCGGCTGCTGAACGTACTGGCGGAACGGGAGGGCTGAGCCGGGCCGGTGCGCCGACCGTGGGCTGCAAGGAGGCTTCCCCGCTGTGAAGTGGTACGTTTGGAGAACTTAGGCAAGCCTAACCACGGAGCCTCGCCGGTCCGTCGACCGGGCGGCCCCTGCGTTCCGGCTCCGTCTCCCCCGCTTCCGCGCCGCCCCTGGAGATTCACGTGGCAGACCGCACGGCCCGCAAGAACCAGGTCCACCACGCACAAGTGGTCCGCACCGAGCAGCTCACGCCCCATATGGTGCGCGTCGTACTCGGAGGTGCCGGGCTGGCGGACTTCGACGCGGGCGAGTACACGGACCACTACGTCAAGCTGCTCTTCCCCGTGCCGGGCGTGGAGTATCCCGAGCCCTTCGACATCACGCGCATCCGTGCCGACTTCCCGCGCGACCAATGGCCCATCACCCGTACGTACACGGTGCGTTCATGGGCCCCGTCCGCACGGGAGCTGACCCTCGACTTCGTCGTACACGGCGACGAAGGAGTGGCCGGTCCATGGGCACGCGCCGCCCGGCCCGGCGACGAGGTCCGCTTCCTCGGCCCCGGTGGTGCCTACGCCCCCGACCCGGACGCCGACTGGCATCTCCTCGCGGGCGACGAGAGCGCCCTTCCGGCCATCGCGGCGGCCCTCGAAGCGATGCCCGCGGACGCTCATGTGAAGGCGTTGATCGAGGTCGAGGGCCCCCAGGAGGAGCAGAAGCTGAGCCTGCCGGACACGGCGGGCGTGGTGTGGCTGCACCGAGGTGCGGCCCGTGTCGGGCAGAAGCTGGCGGAGGCCGTACGGGCGCTGGAGTTCCCGCCTGGTACGCCGCAGGCGTTCGTGCACGGCGAGGCGGGGTTCGTCAAGGAACTCCGCCGTCATCTGCGTCTCGAACGCGGCCTGGAGCGCGGTCAGTTGTCCGTATCGGGCTACTGGCGGCTCGGACATGACGAGGACGGCTGGCAGGCGTCGAAGAAGGAGTGGAAGGCACAGGTGGAGGCGGAGCAGGAGACCGCCAGTCTGTATTGATCACGAGCGTTGTTGACGCTCGGAGTCTTGATCACAGCGAAGGCCTCCGCTGTGGTGGAGCTGTCTAAGGACTGCACCGCAGGGAGGCCTTCGTGTACCACCGTAATGCCCGTTTGACCGTGATCGGTCGGCGGCTGCTGGTTGAACGAGTCGGATCCGGCCGTCCTGTCGCGCACGTCGCGGCCGAGATGGGCATCTCGCGAACCACCGCCTACAAATGGGTCCGCAGGTTCGCCGCTGAAGGCGAGGCGGGGGTTGGCGTAGGCACGGCTCTGAGCTGAACATAGCCCGGCGGCAGGGCTGTTGACCTCCGGTCTGTTTCGGGACCCGCGCGGGTCAGGCCCGCCGCGGGACCGCCGGGCGTCAGGTGGCCGTACGACGCTCCTCGCCACTGGCCTGCCGGAGCGCGTCGGTGTGGCGGGTGAGGGCGTCGACCTGCGTGGCCAGGTCGTCGTGGCTGCCGGTGAGGTAGCGACGGGCGCCGTTCAACGGCCCGAGGAGCGCGGCGGGGTCGCTGCTGCCGAGAGCTTGCGCGAGGGGAGTCCGGACCTTGGCGGGCAGGTCGGTGAGTGCGGTGACCTGCCCGGCGAGCCGGCGGAGATCGGCGGCGTTGCCGCGGGCCCAGGTGGTGACGGTGCGATCGGCCGCGCGGCGATCGCGGACGGCCCGGATGCGCTCTTCACCGTTGGCCCCGGGGGCCCCGGGGCGCAGCCGCAGATAGCGGCGTTCGGCGGCCTGGCGGCTCGCGACGCCGAGCGGGTGGGCGAGTTCGGCCCAACTGGCGCCGGCCTCACGGGCCGTTTCGATCAGCCTGGGTTCCCAGCCGGCGAGCTGATCGCGCAGTTCGCGCAGAAGCAGGAGGGCGGCCAGAGCCTGCTCGGAGCTGGCGTCGGGGCCTGGCTCCTCCTCGCGCCGCCGGGTCTGAGCGGTGCGGACGGCTTCCTCGATGGTCTCCAGCGCTGCTCTGGCGGCGAGGAAGGAGCTGGGCGAGGAGGTCGATGCCTGATCCTGTGCGGCCATGCGATCACCTTCCGCATCGTCAACCGTCGGATGACGAGCTTGCTTGTCATCGTTTCGATGACATGTTACAAGAGAGGCAGGTACCAGCGCATGGGCATGGATTACCTGGAGTGGAGGTGTTTTCACGATGCTGATGCGCACCGATCCCTTCCGTGAACTCGACCGGCTCGCCCAGCAGTTCTTCGGCAGCACATCCGGCACCTGGTCGCGCCCCGCGTCGATGCCGATGGACGCCTACCGCGAGGGCGATGAATACGTCATCGCCCTCGATCTGCCCGGCGTCGACCCGGATGCCATCGACGTCAACGTCGAGCGGAACATGCTGACGGTCCAGGCCGAGCGCCGTCCCCTCAGCAAGACCGACGAGACACAGGTGGAACTCTCCGAGCGGCCGCTGGGTGTCTTCTCACGCCAGCTGGTGCTGGCCGACACGCTGGACACCGAGCACATCAGCGCCGACTACGACGCGGGAGTCCTCACGGTGAGAGTCCCGATCACCGAGCGTGCCAAGCCGCGCAAGATCGCCATCGGCGCGTCCCCGGGACGCAAGGAGATCCGGGCCTGAGGCACGGCCTCACCGGCAGCGGCGCAGGGCGGGCTGCTCTCCCCTCCCTCCGCGACTCCCGCCCTCCGCCGCTGCGCCCTCCGCTGACGAGCCGGAAGGAGGAACGGGGCAGTCATGGTGGCCGTACGGTGGGAGGCGTTCCTTGAGCAGGTGCAGGAACGCGGCGAGTACCCGACCCATGCCGAGGCCGACCGGGCGGCGCGCACCGTACTTGCCCTGCTGGGGGCGCACTTGGTCGGCGATGTACGGGCCGAGCTGGCCGCCCGGCTCCCGGAGACCTTCGCGCTGATCCTGCTCAACCCTCTTCAGGCGGCCGAACCGCTCTCCGCCGAGCGGTTCGTGCGGGCCACTGCGGCGTGGATCGAGGGAGCCACCGAGCAGACGGCGGCCTGGGACGTGGGCGCCGTGCTCAGCGTGGCCGCCGACGCGGCAGGCGAAGAGCTGACCCGCCGTATCCTGCTCCAACTGCCCCCGGGCTACGACCTGCTCTTCGGCCGCCCCCAGGACACCACGTCCCACGAACACAGGCCGCAGAACCGGTGACCGCGCTGCCACCGGCCGACCGACACCAGCCCATCCCACAACGAGAAACGAGAAAGGTGCAGCCCGCCCATGCCGTACTCGTCGGGACACTCGACGACTGTCACGCCGACCACCACCGTCACGCCCGCCATGTCGTACGCGCAGATGCTGGAGCGCGTGCGCTACGACGGCGCCTACCCCACCTGGGAGCGGGCTGAGGAGACGCTCCGCGACGTTCTGGCCGCACTCGGTCGCCGGCTCGCCGGACAGGAGAGGGCGGAACTCGCCGCCCGCCTCCCCCGCGAGGCCTCCGCGATCCTCACCGCGCAGACACCCGAGTCCGACCGGCTGACAGGGTGGGCGTTCGTCAAGGACCTGGCCGTGCGCACCGGCGGCACGCTCGCCACCACCCGCTGGGATGTCGGTTCCGTCCTGGGCGTCGTGGCTCACCTGGCGGGCCCCGAGCTGCTCGACCGCGTACTCGCGCGGCTTCCCTCCGGCTACGCGATCCTCTTCGGCCGCGCCGAACTCGTCCAGGCGGCGTGACGGCGCCCGCGCCCGTGCCCGAGTGAGCCCGAGTGAGGCGGTCTCGACGAGCCCTCGACGAGCGTAATGCCGCCGGTGACCCAGCACGACAGGAGCCCGGCATTCCGGGGCAGGCCGACGGCAGCGCGGCACCTCGCGCGGCCTGCTCCGGAACGTGCCGGGCCGGGCGCATGGCACGCTGAACGCACCGGACGCGCTCAAGCACGCGAAGGAGACGGGGGTGGAGCGAACGGTGTTCGAGACGGTGTTCCGGGGCGCGGAACTGCCCCCGGCGGAACGGTTCGACGGATGGCGGCAACTGGCCTTCGCCAGCCATGCGCCGACCGAGCTCCGTACCGACCACGCCGACGACTTCGACGCGACGCTGCGCCTGCTGGAACTGGGCCCCGTCCAGGTGTCCGTGCTCGCCTGTCCCTCGCTGCTCGGCGACGGCTCCGAAACCCTCGTCGGCCCAACCGCCCTGCTGCCCGGCCATGTTCGCCCCCCAGTTCGCGCCTGCGATTACGCTCGCGGCGCCATCGGCCGGATCACGCTACGCGGCGGCCCCGTGGCCTCACGAATGGATTTCCCGCCCGCTGCCGGTCGCTTCCCGCCCGCCCTTGCGGGCGGCCGCCTCGCCCGGCTCAGCGCTCCAGCTCTCCCGGTGGGCACTCGGGCCGTGGCGCCGTGACCGGATTGCAGCGCACCGGGCCGCTGCCGTGCGGGAGTTCGGCCACGTAGTCGGACCCGTAGCGCGCGGCGAGACCGGGCACGGGGAAGTCGGTGGAGACCATCTGCGCACCCGAGGACAGAGCGTCGCGCAGCATGCCCTCGTCCCCGCTCTCCGCCTGATCGAGCGGCACATCGGAGCGGGTCCTGACGAAGTACCCCTTGCGCACCAGGTCCCGGATGACGGCCTTGCCGGAGCCGGTCGGATCGTTGACCTTCATGAACGCGGCGTCGGGACGGCCCGGTTCGGAATCGGTGAACAGGACCCTGCCCTGGAGGCTCTCCCGGCCTCCGGCACGGTAGGCGTCCTGAAGCCGCCGGTCGTCGTTGTCCATCAGGAACATCGCCTTGCCCCGAGCGTCGGACAGGCGCGGCCAGCCGTGCCTGAGCACCGACTCCTCCAGGGTCTGTCCGGGCCTGCGGATGTCGTCGGCGGTGATCGTGTCCTCGTCCGGGAAGACGCTGCGGATCTCCGCGTCCAGCGCGTCCAGCATCTTCGTGTCCCAGGGCGGACTCTTCGCCCCGCCGCGTGCCTCCAACTCCGGGTCGGTCTCCTTCAGTTCGAGCAGTACGGGCACCGGCACGCCACCGGGGCGGCTCTCGGACCACTGCTTGACCTGACGCAGACAGCGCCTGAGCGAGACACAACTGCTGCGGTAGTCGAAGTCGGCCCAGTGCAGCACCTTGAAGCCCGGCTCGCGCAACTCAGGGTCGGTGAGCGGGGGAAGCCCGGCCTCCTTGCGGATCAGGGGGTCGGCGTAGAGGCCGCCGTCGGGGTCGGGGAAGACGTCCAGTTCGATGCCGCGTGCCTGCTGGAGGGAGAACTGCACGGGCAGCGACGCATGGCTGTAGAGCAACGTGCGGAAGCTCGGATCGTGCTGTGCCATCAACTGCTGCTCGGCGAACGGAGCTTCACGGTGATAGCTGTTGTGCGTGGCCATCGCCTGGATCTGGGTGACGCGCAGTGAGCCCGTCCCGGCAGCCGCCTCACCGGACGGCGGGGCGGGCGCCGCCGAGGAGAGCGTCACCGTGGCGGCGAGCGCGGCGCCGGCGGCGAGGATTCGCCGTGCGGCACGGCGCCCGGCCCCCGAGCCGGACGCAAACGTGGACCTGAGCCTGGACGTGTATCCGTACGTGGTGCGCACATCGGCCTCCCGCGGCACGAGAACATCAGGCGCGATGTACATGCCCGCGCGGCGCACGGCGCCAACACCGGCCCGCGCCAAGGAAGTTCACCGGACCCCGCACTTGGACTCCCGGCCTGGGACCCCGAGCCTGGGACCCCGAGCCTGGGACCCCGAGCCTGGACGCAGGCCGGGAACCGCCCGGGGTCACCGGGTCACCGGGTCACCGGGTCACCCCACGCTCGTGTACTCCACGACGCCGCGCCGCATCGACTCCAGGGCCCTGCGCGCGTTCTTCGCCACGTCTCCCCCGGCGGGAGCGGCAACGGCGATCTGCCCCAGTACGTCGATGCACTGCTTGCACCAGCGCACAAAGTCACCGGCGGGCATATCGGCGTCGCGCAGCACGGAGTCCAGACCGTGGCCCTCGGCCCAGCGGTACGCGGCCCAGGCGAAGCCCAGATCGGGCTCGCGCTGGCCTACGCCCTCGGTCTGGCTGATGCGGTGATCCTCCTCCAGGGCGTCCAGTCGGCCCCAGATCCGCACCATCTCCTCCAGGGCTTCGCGTGCGCCGCCTCCCGGGAGCTTCGGCGGCAGCGCATCGTCGGCCGCACGCGACTCGTAGACCAACGCCGAGACGCAGGCGGCCAGTTCGGACGGCGGCAGCCCCTCCCAGACGCCGTCGCGAAGGCATTCGCTCGCCAGCAGGTCCAGCTCCCCGTAGAGCCGCGCCAGTCGCCTGCCGTCCTCCGTGACCTCGTCGCCACGTAGATAGCCCAGCTCCGTCAGCACCGCCGAGACCCGGTCGAAGGTGCGGGCGATGGTGTTCGTACGGCCCTCGATCTTGCGCTCGAGCTGACGGGTGTCCCTCTTGAGCCTGTGGTATCGCTCCGCCCAGCGTGCGTGGTTCTCCCGCTCGTCGCAGCCGTGGCAGGGGTGGCGGCGGATGTCCGCGCGCAGCTTCGCGATCTCCTCGTCGTCGGCCGCGGCGGAACGCTCCTTGCGGTGCCGTGGCGGCGCATGGTGCCCGGCCTTCGTACGCAGTGCCGACGCCAGGTCGCGCCGCGACTCGGGACTGCGGGCGTTGAACGACCGCGGAATGCGCATCCGTTCAAGCGCCTCGACCGGTACGGGGAAGTCGATGGAGCCCAGCCGCTTCACCTGCCGCTGGGCCGTCAGCACGAGCGGACGCGGCCCGTCGTGCTGATGCCAGCCGCGCTGATGCGACGGGCCACGTCCGCCACCGCCGCCCGTACCGGGGTCGAGCACCAGCGCCAGCCCCGCGAACTTGCCCGTCGGCACATGGATGACGTCGCCCGGCCTCAGCTTCTCCAGCGCTGCGGCGGCCTGCGCCCTGCGCTGAAGTGCGCCCTGCTTGGCCAGTTCGGTCTCACGGTCCTTCAGCCGGCGGCGCAGCCGCGAGTACTCCTCGAAGTCGCCGAGGTGGCACGTCATGGACTCGCGGTAGCCCTCCAGGCCCTCCTCGTTGCGCTGCACCTGCCGGGAGATGCCGACGACGGACCGGTCGGCCTGGAACTGGGCGAAGGAAGTCTCCAGCAGCTCACGCGAGGTGTGCCGCCCGAACTGCCCGACCAGGTTCACGGCCATGTTGTACGAGGGCTTGAAGGACGAACGCAGCGGATACGTACGCGTACCGGCCAGCCCCGCGAGGGCGCCCGGGTCCATGCCGCGCTGCCACAGCACGACGGCGTGGCCCTCGATGTCGATGCCGCGGCGCCCCGCCCGGCCGGTGAGCTGGGTGAACTCGCCGGGCGTGATGTCCGCGTGCTGCTCGCCGTTCCACTTGACCAGCTTCTCCAACACCACGGAGCGCGCAGGCATGTTGATGCCGAGCGCCAGGGTCTCCGTGGCGAAGACGGCCTTCACCAGGCCGCGTACGAAGAGCTCCTCCACGACCTCCTTGAAGGTCGGCAGCATGCCCGCGTGGTGCGCGGCGATGCCCCGCTCCAGGCCCTCCAGCCACTCGAAGTACCCGAGTACGTGCAGATCGGTGTCCGGGATGTCGGCCGTGCGCTCCTCGACGATGTCGCGCACCCGGGCCCGCGCCGCGCTGTCGTTGAGCCGCAGCCCGGCGTAGAGGCACTGCTGGACGGCCGCCTCGCAGCCCGCGCGGCTGAAGATGAAGGTGATGGCGGGCAGCAGGCCCTCGGAGTCCAGCCGGTCGATGACCTCCGGGCGGCCCGGCGTCCATACGCGGGAACGCCTTCGCCGCTCACGCTCGCGGTCGGCCTCCCTGCGCGGGCTGCCCCAGCCGGCGGTCGCGCGGCCCGGTCAGCCGACTGTTCTCCATGCGGGCCATGCGCACCAGGTCCGGATTGACCTCGCGCTTCTCGCCCTTCTCCTCGAAGAGGTCGTACATACGGCGGCCCGCGAGTACGTGCTGCCACAGCGGCACCGGGCGGTGCTCGGAGACGATCACCTCGGTGTCGCCGCGCACCGTGTCGAGCCAGTCGCCGAACTCCTCGGCGTTGGAGACGGTCGCCGAGAGCGAGACGAGGGTGACCGACTCCGGGAGGTGGATGATCACTTCTTCCCAGACGGCGCCGCGGAAGCGGTCGGAGAGGTAGTGCACCTCGTCCATGACCACGTATCCGAGGCCGTCGAGCGCCTGCGAGCCCGCGTAGAGCATGTTCCGCAGGACCTCTGTCGTCATCACGATGACGGGTGCCGTCGCGTTGACGCTGTTGTCGCCCGTGAGCAGGCCGACGCGGTCCGCGCCGTGCCGCTTGACCAGGTCGTTGTACTTCTGGTTGGAGAGGGCCTTGATCGGCGTCGTGTAGAAGCACTTGCGGCCCTGCGTGAGAGCCAGGTGCACGGCGAACTCGCCGACGATCGTCTTGCCGGAGCCGGTCGGCGCCGCGACCAGCACTCCCTTCCCGGCTTCGAGGGCTTTGCACGCCTCGATCTGGAACTCGTCGAGATCGAAGTCGTACAGGTCACGGAACGGGGCGAGAGCGGTGGCCTGCTCTGCGGCACGCAGCCGCGCCAGTGCGTATCGCTCTGCGGGGGACAGATCCTCGGTCATCGTGACTACGAGCCTACCGGCCACCTCCGACAGCCACTCACGATCATCATCCGCCTACGAGCAGCCGCACCGCCCTCGGCTCGACCCCCGCGGTCAGCGGCAGCGGCCCCAGCGGCTCCCCGTCCGCGTAGCCCGTCACGTCGGGCGCCTCCAGCCGCACGCTGCGCGCACGGTGAGTGGTGACGACGGGATGGGACAGATGGGTGCCCTTGTAGACGCGGGGGAAGACCCGCAGCAGCGTGGCCCGGCTGCACTCCCCCACGACCGTCACGTCGAAGAGCCCGTCGTCCATGTCGGCGCCGTGGCAGATGCGCATGCCGCCGCCGTACGAGGGGCCGTTGCCGACGGCGACCAGCGTGGCCTCGACCTCCAGCGGTTCGCCGTCGTCGAGCGTGATGCGGTACGGGATGGGCTTGAACGCGGCCAGCTCGGCCAGGATCGCCAGGTCGTACTTGGCCTTGCCCGAGGGCCAGCGCATCCGGTTGCCGCGGTCGTTGACGCGGGAGTCGAAGCCGGAGGCGAGCACCGAACCGAACCAGCGGTCCCCGGCTCTGCCGAGGTCGATGCGCCGCTCGTGCCCGGCCTTCAGGGCCTCGGCGACGAGCCTTCCGGCCTCGGCGGGCTGCCGCACCGGCAGGCCCGTGGCGCGGGCGAAGTCGTTGCCGGTGCCCACGGCCACGACGCCGAGCGGGGTGTCCGTACCGGCGACCGCCTGCAACGCCAGGGACGACATGCCGTCGCCGCCGACGGCGATCAGGGCTCCGGTGCCCGCGTGCACGGCCTCACGGGCTCTCACGAGGGCGTCGCCGGCGTCGTTGCCGACGACCGTCCGTACGGCGAACCCGGCCCGGCGCAGTGCGTCGGCGGCGGGCTGTGCGGCGCCGGCGCCCCGGCCACGGCCCGCGGTGGGATTGACGAAAAGGGTGATCTCGCTGGTCACGCGCGGACCCTACCGGGTCAGGTCGCGTCGTCGTAACCGTCCCGTCCCTCCGGGATCTCCCGGCCCGCCTGTCCGTCCCGTCCGGCCGCCTCGCCGTCGGGAAGGGCGCGGGGCGCGGGGACGGTCTCGCTCTCCTCCAGGGCGTCGGGCCCGTCGATCTGTGAGGCCTCGTCGTCGTCGAGTTCCGCGTACGGGTCGCTGCGGGCGCGGCGGCGGTCGTTGAAGAGGCAGACCGCGACGGCGCCGAAGTAGAGCAGCACGATGGGCGCCGCGAGAGCCCCCATGGTGAGGGGGTCGCCGGTGGGTGTGGCCACGGCGGAGAAGATCGTGATGCACAGCACCATCGCCCGCCACCAGCTCAGCAGCCTGCGCCCGCTGAGGATCCCGGTGAAGTTGAGCATCACCAGCAGCAGCGGCAGTTCGAAGGCGAGCCCGAAGACGATCACGAGCCGGGTGACGATGTCGAGGAAGTCGTCGAGCGGGATCAGGTTTCCGGTCCCGTCGGGGCTGAAGTCGAGCAGCGTCGCGGCGGCCTTCGGCAGTATCAGATACGCGAGGTAGGCGCCGCCGAGGAAGAGCGGCACGCCTGCTCCGACGAAGGCACGAGCGTACTTCTTCTCGTGCTTGTGCAGCCCCGGGGCGAGGAAGGCCCAGAGCTGGTGGAGCCACACGGGCGACGCGGCGACCACGCCCACGGTCAGTGCGACCTTGAGCATGATCGTGAAGGGGGCGATCAGGCCGTTGATGGTGATCTCGGCGCAGGTCTCGCCGTTCTCGGCGGCCCGCCCGAATCCCTCGGTGCAGCCGACGGACTCACGCACCGGGTCGGTGAGGAAACCGGCGATCGGCTTGTAGTAGATCATCGCCACGACGGTGACGACGAGGATCGCCAGCACCGCCTTCATCAGCCGGTTGCGAAGCTCCCGCAAATGGTCCGCGAGCGGCATCCGCCCCTCGGGGTCCTTCTCCCTCTTGCCCTCTTTACGGGCTGACTTGAGCAACCCAGGTCCTCGTTGTCTAAAGGTGTCGGAAATACCGGTCGTGCCGTGCGTCCCCTGCGGGGGCCGTACGGCGAAGTCGCACGACGGTCAGGACTGGTTCTGCTGCTTCTGGGTGCTCGGCTCGGAGACGGGCCGGGAGCTGGCGACGTCGCCTGGCGCGGCCTGGATCGTCTTCGGTGCCGCCTGCTGCGACTCGGCGGTGGTGCCGGTCTCCCCGTCGTCGCCGTCCTTCTTCATCTGCTTGGCCTCGCTCTTGAGGATGCGGGCAGACTTGCCCAGCGAACGAGCCATGTCCGGAAGCTTCTTGGCGCCGAACAGCAGCAGGATGACCAGGACGATCAGAACGATCTCCAGGGGCTTCAGGTTGCCGATCATGTGCCACTACCTTCTCGCCGGGGCCGGCGTGTGTCCTTGCCTGCCGTGTGAATCGGACGGGCTGCGTCGAGCGAGTGCTTCAGCGATCGTAACCCTGTGCCGTGAACCTCGGGCAATGCCCGTACTGGCCAGAGGTTGCGCTCGCCCCCCCGCTGCCGCGACGCGGCACTACGCAGCTTACCGCTCAAAGGTACGGGCCAGGCAGGGCGTCCGTGCACCCCGCGCTCGTGGATGCTCACGCACAACCCCCGGACAGAAAGGGTCATTTACGTACATCTACGGACGTTCGCGAGTGCCCGCGGGCCTCACATCACCGTGGACTCCGCCCTCTCCCGCGGCACCGGCCCGCCCGGCCAGCGGCACCGCGGCACGCTCCAGGTCCTCGGCGGCACGGGTGATCCGCTCGGAACCGTCACCGACGGCCCGCGCGAAACGGCGCACTTCCAGCCCGACCCGGACGGCCAGCACCCCGAGCACGGCGGTTCCGCAGAAGGCGATCGTGAGAAAGAACATGGGCCAGAGCATGAGGCGAGCCTAGTGGCACAAGAGCGGACCGCCGCCCGCCCTCGCGCCACCTGCCTTCGCGCCCCCGCCGTCATCCCGCCGGCGGGCATGCCCGCCGCGCTCACTCCCCGTAGGCCGCCAGCGCCGTGCGCGCCGCCTCCCGTGCGCTGTCGGCGAGTTCGCGCGGAGCGACGATCCTGCCGTCGTGGCCCAGCCGGAGCGCCAGCCGCCGCAGCGACGCCGGATCGGGGGTACGCAGGGTCACGCGAAGACCTCCGTCGGGCAGCTCCTCCGCGCTGTCGTACGGGTAGTACTCGGCGACCCAGCGGCCACCGGGCCCCACCTCGACGACGACCTCCGGATCGTCGGCGGAGGGCTGCACCAGCCCCTCGCTGAGATCGCGCAGCTCCACCGCGGGCGGATCGGCGGGCTCGTCCAGCAGCCGGATCGCGGCCACCCTGTCCAGCCGGAAGGTACGGCGGGCCTCCGAGAGCCGGCACCAGCCCTCCAGATACGTGTGGCCGACGGCGAAGAGACGGATCGGGTCGACCTCACGCTCGGTCAACTCGTCGCGCGCCGGGGAGTAGTAGCGCAGCCACAGCCGCCGCCGCTCGGCGATGGCACGGTCCACGTCGGCGAAGACGCCGCCCTCCGACTCGAAGGTCACCGACAGCCGCGAACTGGCGCTCGCGCTCTCCCCCGCGGCCTCCTCCAGCTTGGCCGTCGCCCGGCGCAGCGCGTCCCGGTCGCTCTCGCGCAGGCCCGGCAGGGTCGCCACCGCGCGGGCGGCGACGAGCAGCGCGGTCGCCTCGTCGGACGCCAGGCGCAGCGGCTGCGCGGTGTCGCTGCCGAGGGCGTCGGCGTTGCGCCACCAGATGCGCTCGCCGTCGGTGTCGATCTCCAGCAGGTCGCCGCCGCGGAAGCTGGTGCCGCACATCGGCAGCACGTCCAGGTCGGCGATCAGCTCGTCGGCGGTGATGCCGAAGGCGCGCGCCACATCGTCGATTCGCGCGCCGGGCCGTTCACGCAGATATGTGACCAGCGACAGCATCCGCCGGGTCTGGTCGATGGCGTTCGGTGCCACGGTCCTGTGCTCCCCCTCAGCCCTTGGCGACGGCGCGCAGCCGGTCCACCACTTCGGCCCGCAGTTCGGCCGGTTCCAGCACGATGACGTCCGGCCCGAACTCCACCAGCCAGGCGTCCAGGCCGTGACCGTACGGGATCTCCAACTCGTCCCAGCCGTCGGGCAGTTCGCGTACGTCGTTGGCCCGGGAGCGCAGCGGATAGCCGGCGCCGGCGCGCAGCCGGATGCGTGCGGTGCGCGACGCGCTCTCCCCCGCCCAGCGCTCGACGGTCTCCCTCACGGTCACCTGGTCGGGAACCGGAGCGGTGAACGCCGAGGCACGGGAGCGCACCGCACCCGTGATGCGCGAGAGGCGGAAGACGCGCTCGGCCTGCCGGTCGCGGTCGAAGCCCGCGAGATACCAGTGGCCGCGCCAGCACTCCAGCGTCCAGGGCTCGACCTGACGGCGCTCCGGGCGGGCGGCGTTGGACTTGCGGTAGTCGAAGACGACAGGACGGCGGTCACGGCACGCGAGCATCAAAGGCTCGAACGCCGCCTCGCGGGCGGGGATATGGGGCTCCAGCGTGCTGTGCGGTACGGAAGGGACGGCACCGCCGTCCTCCTCGCCGTTGTGCGGCATGCCGCCCGCGGCGTGCAGCTTCTGGAGGGCGCCGCTCGCGGCTCCGGCGAGGCGTGCCTGCTGCCATACGCGTGCGGCGAGACCGAGGGCCGTGGCCTCCTCGGCGTCGAGGGCGATGGGCGGGAGGCGGTTGCTGTCGCGCTGCGCCCGGTAGCCGATCTCGCCGTCCAGGCTCTCCACCGTGTCGATCACGAGGCCGAGTTCACGCAGATCGTCCTTGTCGCGCTCGAACATCCTGTTGAAGGCCTCGTCGCTGCCGGCCTCCAGATAGGCCTCGATCGAGGTACGCAGCTCGCGCTTGGTCAGCGGGCGCCGGGTCCCCAGCAGGCACAGCGCCAGATTCATCAGCCGCTCGGCCTTGGCAATCGCCATGGGCTCCCTCGCGCTCCCGTACTTCTCGTACTGCTCTGTGCTCTTCTCGGCAATTGACCGTACCGCTCGCGGGGTTCCGCGCAAAAGCAAGGGCGTACCGCCCGAAAACAAGACCGGAGGCCCCGCCCTCGGGCGGGACCTCCGGTCGAAGCCGCGTCGCGGCCCGGCTCAGACGGAGACCAGGTCGCAGACGAAGATCAGGGTCTCGTTCGGCTTGATGCGGCCGCCGCCCGCGCCCTGCTCCCCGTACGCGAGGTGGGCGGGGATGGTCAGCCGGCGGCGCCCGCCGACCCTCATGCCCTGCACACCGCGGTCCCAGCCGGGGATGACCTGGCCGGCGCCGAGCTGGAACTGGAGCGGCTTGCCCCGGTTCCAGCTGGCGTCGAACTCCTCGCCGCTGGAGAAGGAGACGCCCACGTAGTGGACGGAGACGTTGTCGCCGGCCTTGGCCTCGGGCCCGTCGCCCTCCCAGAGATCCACGATCTCCAGATCGGCAGGCGGCGCGCCCTCGGGAAAGTCGACCTCGGGCTTGTCGATGCTCACGAAATGGCTCCTAGCAACGAATCATTCGGACAACCGCGCCAGTGTGTCACGCGGGGTCATTTGACGCTCAGCACGTCCACCGAGAAGACCACGCCCGACGAGAACTGCTTGCGCTGCTGCTTCGGGAACTCGCTCTTGGGCACCGAGACCACGACACGGCTGCCGGCCTTCTTGCCCTTCAGCGCCTCGGCCCAGCCGGGGATCTTGTTCACGGGGATCTCCTGGGGACCGCCCTGGGCCCAGGTGTTGTCGAGCTGCCTGCCGCCCTTCCACAACTTGGCCGAGAACTGCGTCAGTACGGTGCTCTTCTCGGTGACCTTCTTGCCGTCGCCCTCGATGATCGTCTCGTCGAGCAGCTTGTCCGGGGCCTCGTCCTTGCCCTTCGGCATGGTGATCTCCGGCGCCTTGTCCGCCTCGACCTTGGTGCTCACCTTGGGCAGATCGGGGTTGTGGTCGCCCTTCACCGGCTTGCCGTCGATCTTGTTCGGCATGATCTTCTCAAGGTCGACGACGAAGACGAGGGTCGAGTTCTTCGGGATCGTGGGCGGCTGGCCCTGCTTGCCGTAGCCCTTCGACGGGGGGACGACCATCTCGACGCGACTGCCGAGCCTCTTGCCCACCAGGGCCTCGTCCCAGCCCTTGATGACCTTGCCGGTGCCGATCTGGAACGTGGCGGGCTGACCGCGCTTCCAACTGCTGTCGAATTCCTTACCGTTCCACAGCTGCCCGTGGTAATTGGCGTTGAGCGAGTCGCCCTTCTTGACCTTCTGCCCCTTGCCCTCCTTGAGGACCTTCACCTTCAGGTCCTTCGGGGGCTTGCCCTTGCCCTTGGCCACCTTGGGCTTCTTGTCGGTCGCACCGGTGACCTGCGGGGGCTGACCGTTCTCGTCCTCGCCTCCGCAGCCGGCGACCGTGGCGATCAGCGCGGGTACGGCGAGAGCCACGACGAGGCGGCGCGCGAAGCGGTTCCTGGGGCGGGGGGTCGTTCCCCGGGGGGTATGCAGCATTGTGTCCAACTCGCGGTCTAGGGATGTCCGGACGGTCGGGGGCAACCCTACGGCCCCGTCCGGACATCCC
The DNA here is from genome assembly GCF_022524345.1 of Streptomyces marispadix. NCBI lineage: Bacteria > Bacillati > Actinomycetota > Actinomycetes > Kitasatosporales > Streptomycetaceae > Streptomyces > Streptomyces marispadix. Next base: position 533,773 of record NZ_JAKWJU010000002.1, read on the forward strand.
GACCCCGCATCGACACGTCTTACATTCCGGCGATGAGCTTCTCCACCCGCTCGTCGACCGACCGGAACGGGTCTTTGCACAGCACAGTGCGCTGTGCCTGATCGTTGAGCTTGAGGTGGACCCAGTCGACGGTGAAGTCCCGGCGCTGCTCCTGCGCCCGCCTGATGAAGTCGCCCCGCAGTCGCGCACGGGTCGTCTGCGGCGGCACCGACTTGCCCTCGAAGATCTTCAAGTCGTTGCAGATACGGGCGGCTTGGCCGTTGCGCTCCAGCAGGTAGTACAGCCCGCGGCGGCGGTGGATGTCGTGGTACGCGAGATCTATCTGCGCGATACGCGGGTGCGACATCGTGATGTTGTTCTTGTTCCGGTAGCGCTCGATCAACTGGTACTTCATGACCCAGTCGATCTCCGTGTTGATCTTGTCGAGTTCCTGGGTGCGGATCGCGTCCAGCGAACGTCCCCACAGCTCCAGTACGCGCTCCACCCGGCCCGTGCGGATGCCGCGGCGGTCGCAGAAGTCCAGCGCCTTCTCGTAGTACTCCTGCTGCACCTCCAGCGCGGAGGCCTCCCGTCCGCTCGCTAGGCGCACCTTGCGCTGCCCGGTGATGTCGTGGCTGACCTCGCGGATGGCCCGGATCGGGTTCTCCAGGGTCAGGTCGCGCATGACGGTGCCCGCCTCGATCATGCGCAGCACCAGGTCGGTGGCGCCGACCTTCAGCAGCATCGTCGTCTCGGACATGTTGGAGTCGCCCACGATGACGTGGAGCCGGCGGTACCGCTCGGCGTCCGCGTGCGGTTCGTCGCGGGTGTTGATGATCGGGCGGGAGCGGGTGGTCGCCGAGCTGACCCCTTCCCAGATGTGCTCGGCGCGCTGGCTGACGCAGTAGACGGCGCCTCGCGGCGTCTGGAGGACCTTCCCCGCACCGCATACGAGCTGCCGCGTGACGAGGAAGGGGATGAGCACGTCCGCCAGCCGCGAGAACTCCCCGTGCCGTGCGACGAGATAGTTCTCGTGGCAGCCGTAGGAGTTCCCCGCCGAGTCGGTGTTGTTCTTGAAGAGGAAGACGTCGCCTGCGATTCCTTCCTCGTGCAGGCGCCGTTCGGCATCGACGAGGAGGCCCTCGAGGATGCGTTCGCCGGACTTGTCATGGGTGACCAGCTCGGTCACGTTGTCGCACTCGGGAGTCGCGTACTCGGGGTGTGACCCCACGTCCAGATAGAGGCGGGCCCCGTTGCGCAGAAAGACGTTGCTGCTGCGGCCCCATGACACGACACGGCGGAAGAGGTACCGCGCCACTTCGTCGGGGGACAGACGGCGCTGACCCCGGAACGTACACGTGACGCCGTACTCGTTCTCAAGCCCGAAGATTCGGCGGTCCATGACTGAACATTACGCCTGGGGGCCGGTTCTGAAACCGGGTTGGGGTGCACCGTTGCGATCATTTTCCGCCTCGGTGACCGGCGCCGACGCAGGTCCGCGGCCCGCATCGGGGCCTCGTCCAGGACCTGATTCCGTGCCCGTCTCCGTGCCTGCGGCGGCGCTCGTAGCAGGGCCCGCGACCGGGGCGGAACCGCTGCGGAAGCCCCTCGCCGGTGCCGCCGCCAGGGCCCGTGCCGTCAGCAGCAGCACGAGAAAGGCGGCCAGCCCTCCACCGCCGACGACGGCGAAGCCCGCGGAGGACCCGCCGCGCTCGATGACGGGACCCACTACGCCCGTACCGGCGGCCGCACCCACACCGAACGTCGTCACCAGCCAGGAGAACGCCTCGGTGACCGTACCCGAGGGAGCGTGCCGGTCGACCACCACGAACGCGCAGGCCAGTGCCGGTGCGAGGAAGACGCCCGAGATCCCGGCGAGGACCGTCATCGCGACGACCCCCGGTACGAGAACGAGCGGCATGTAACCCAAGGCAAGGGCGAGAACAAGCCAGATCAGCCGGCGTTCGGGAGCGCCCGCCCAGTGCCGCGCGCCGTAGACCACGCCCCCGACGAGCGCGCCGAAGCCCAGCGCGGAGAGCAGATAGCTGGAGATGAGGGCCTCGCCGTGATCGTCGGCATAGCTGACGGAGGCGACGGCCACGGCGCCCAGCGCGAGCCCGACGAAGAAGAAGGTCCCCAGCAGCGCCAGCAGGCCCGGCGAGCGGAGCGCGCCCAGCCAGTGGGGCTCGCGAGGAGCCGACCGCCAGGCACGCGACGGCGGCGAGACCACGACCGAGAGGGCACCCAGGACGCCGAGCGCGTTGATCAGCAGCAGCGCGGCCGCCTCGTTCCACATCGCCACGAACACCGTGACCAGCAACGGCCCTACGGCGAACATGACTTCCTGGGCCACGGCGTCGAGCGCGTACGCCCTGTGCACCTTCTCGGGGCCCTTGAGCACGCTCGGCCACAGCGCCCGCAGCCCGCCTTCGAGCGGCGGTGTGCAGATCCCCGCGACGAGCACGCCCGCCGCGGCGGCCCACACCCGTCCCGTACCGGCGACCGTCAGCAGCAGCATGCCCAGAGCCGAGAGCACCGCCGCGGGAAGCATCACCCGAGGCTGCCCCCGCAGATCGACGAGGCGCCCCAGCAGCGGCTGGCCCACCGCGGTCGCGAGTCCGTAGACGGCGGAGAGCACGCCCGCGAGCGTGTAACTGCCGCCCTCGGCGCGGGTGAAGAGCACGATCGCCAGCGGGCCGGTGGCATTGGGCAGCCGTCCCGTCAGCGTGCCCGCGAGCAGGCGCATCGCATGGCGGGCACGCAGCAGTTCGGCATAGCCCGTCGCCATGGCTTCCGTCTCCTCCCGGCGCTCGCGGGGCGCCGTCCTCGGTCCGCGCACCGATACGTTGTACGTATAACGGCCGCCGTCATACGTACCATGTCGCTCACCCCACGGTCCACCCCGGCAGCCACGGGACGCCCGGGACCGGGCCACGGATGGCGAAGGAGCACGGATGGCGAGCACCAGGCGGCCCCGGCGCCCCGGCGAGGCGGACCGGCCGCCCAACGGGACCTCGGCGGGCCGCCCCACCAGCCGCGACGTCGCCCGGCAGGCGAGCGTCTCCCAGGCGACGGTCTCCCTCGTGCTGGGCGGCAAGTGGCAGGGCCGGGTCTCCCCGCGTACCGCCGAGACCGTCCGTACGGCCGCGAGGGAGCTCGGCTACCGGCCCAACCTGGCCGCACGCAGCCTCCGTCTGGGCCGCACCCGCACCGCGCTCCTCGTCGTGCCTGCCCTCACCCACGACTACTTCGCGCGGGTACACGCCGGTGCCTCCCACGTCGCCGAGGAGCACGACTTCGGCGTCGTCCTCTACCCCTCCCCCGCCGGCACAGGACCGGCCGTAGACCCCTTCGGCTCGGCACGGGCCGCGCTCGACGGCGTGATCGCCTCCTCGATGGCGGCCGACGCGCTGGCCGCCCTGGGCGAGGGCGGACTGCCGCTGGTGATGCTCGACACCGACCCGGACAGCGACCGAGCAGCCGCCACCGTGAACCTCGACATCGCCGACGGAATGCGCCAGGCCGCCGGGCACCTACTCGGGCTCGGCCACCGTCGTCTCGCGCATCTGGCCGCCGCCGTGGACACCTGGACCTTCCGCGAGCGGGCACGAGCGCTGACCGACACCGTCGCCGAAATCCCCGAAGCGTCCGTACGGACCGAGGCCAGCGCCCTCGACATCGAGGACGCCCTGCGTGCCGCGACCCGCGCCCTCACCGCCTGCCCCCGGCCCACCGCGCTGGTCTGCGACGACGATCTGCTGGCCGCCGGAGCCTGCAAGGCCGCACGGCGGCTGGGACTGCGCGTGCCCGAGGACGTGTCCGTGACGGGCTTCGACGATCTGAGCCTGGCGACCGCGCTGGAACCGGAGCTGACGACGGTACGGCTGCCCGCGGAGGAGGTCGGCGCGGCAGGCATGCGCGCGCTGCTCGCGACGCTGGAGGGCCGGGCGGCCGACGCACCAGTGCTTCCCGTGCGGCTCGTACGACGCGGCTCCACGGCTGCGCCGTCCGCCACGGACGCCCCTGGCAGTTGAGGGGCGACGAGGACCGGTCCTCAACGCCGCGTGCCCCGCGGGCAGTTGAACCCGCGGGGCACGACGTAGGCGTTTCGCTGGAGCGCTACTCCTCCGAGCCCTCGCCTGAGGACTCCTCCGAACTGTCCTCGTCCGAAGAGGAGTCAGAACTCCCCGAGCTCTCGTCCTCCCCCAGCAGCCGCCGCAACTGACTGCCCAGCACCCGCTTGAACTTGCGCTGCTGGACACGGCTGCGGTCGAGCAGCGCGACCTCCAACTGGTCGGCGGTCACCTCTCGTTCGCCGCCGTTGTTGTCGCGCGCCAGGGACTCCTTGCCGAGCTTGACGGCCTCCGCGAGGGTCATGTCGTCGCGGTGCCGCTGTTCCAGATAGCTGTTGATCTGGTCGGAGTTGCCGCCGACGGCGAGCGAGCCGTGCTCGTCGACGATGGAACCGTCGTGCGGAAGCCGGTAGATCTGGTCGTCCTCGGGGGCGGGCCCCACCTCGGCGACGATCAGCTCGACCTCGTACGGCTTCTCCGCCGCGCTGGAGAAGATCGTCCCCAGGGTCTGCGCATAGACGTTGGCGAGCCCACGGGCCGTCACATCGGCGCGGTCATAGGTGAATCCACGCAGATCCGCGTAGCGGACGCCGCCAATCCGCAGATTCTCGAACTCGTTGTACTTGCCCACCGCCGCGAACGCGATGCGGTCGTAGATCTCGCTGATCTTGTGGAGCGACCGCGAGGGGTTCTCGGCGACGAACACGATGCCGTCGGTGTACTGGAGCACGACCACGCTGCGGCCCCGCGCGATGCCCTTGCGGGCGTACTCGGCGCGGTCCGCCATGGCCTGCTGTGGTGAGACGTAGAACGGCGTCGACACCGGCTATCCGTCCCTTCCTTCTCCTGTCAGAGGGCGCTGAAGGCCCCGTGGCCTTCGTCAGGTGAGCGGGGCCTGCGGCCCGTTGGGCTGCTGGAGGCGGCCTTCGTGCATCGTGCGTACGAGCGCGGAGACGTCGTCCTCGTCGAGCTTGCGGCAGCCCTCGTCGGAGATGACCGTGAGCGTCGGATAGATCTTGCGTGCCATGTCGGGGCCGCCCGTGGCGGAGTCGTCGTCGGCGGCGTCGTAGAGCGCCTGAAGCGCCACCGTGCAGACCTGCTCCTCCGTCAGGTCGTCCCGGTGCAGCTTCTTCAGCGACCCTCGTGCGAAGACCGAACCGGAACCCACGGCGGTGAAGCCGACCTCTTCGGAACGACCGCCCGTCACGTCGTAGGAGAAGATCCGGCCCTTCTCGCGGTCCACGTCGTAACCCGCGAAGACCGGGACTACGGCCAGGCCCTGCAGGGCCATGCCGAGATTGCTGCGGATCATCGTCGAGAGGCGGTTGGCCTTGCCCTCCAGGGACAGCGTCGAGCCCTCGACCTTCTCGAAGTGCTCCAGCTCCAGCTGGAAGAGCTTCACCATCTCCACCGCGAGCCCCGCCGTGCCGGCGATGCCGACGGCCGAGTACTCGTCGGCTGGGAAGACCTTCTCGATGTCGCGCTGCGCGATGACGTTCCCCATCGTCGCGCGGCGGTCACCGGCGAGCACCACACCGCCCGAGTACGTCGCCGCGACGATGGTCGTGCCGTGCGGAGCCTGCACGGCGCCCTCGACAGCAGGCAGGGGCCGGCTGCCGGGCAGCACCTCAGGGGCGTGCTCGGACAGGAAGTCCATGAACGAGGACGAGCCGGGCGTCAGGAAGGCAGTCGGCAGACGCCCTGTGTCACGAGTGTTGGCTTCCACACGTTTCCTTCCACAGTTCGGAAGTCGGTTCAGAAGAGATCTTGGAATACTGCACGGACCCTACCCACAGGCCCGGAAGTCACCCGTCCTGCGCCCCCGGTGACCGGGGACGCAGGACGGCGATCACGCGACTACTCTCCGCCCTTCTGAACGAACGACCGCACGAAGTCCTCTGCGTTCTCCTCGAGGACGTCGTCGATCTCGTCCAGGACGGAGTCCACGTCATCCGAGAGTGCTTCCTGGCGCTCCTTGAGATCCTCGGAGACCTGCGTCTCCTCAGCCTGCTCCTCGGTGTCCTCGGTCTGGCGGGTGGCCTTCTGCTGCCCGCCGCCGGTGTCCTTGGTCGCCATATCCTCACCCCGCTCGGTTCGGTGTACGCGTGACGTACAAGATCAGACCCTACAAGCAGGGACTGACATCGGCCCTTCACTTCTCCAACGTCGGAGTACCACCCCGGTGATTCCCGCATGCGGCACCGAATAGCCGTCCTCAGCCCCCGGAAAGCACTCTCACCAGCTCCTCCGCCGTGCGGCAGCGGTCGAGCAGCTCCTTGACGTGGTCGCGGGTGCCGCGCAGCGGCTCAAGCGTGGGCACCCGTTGCAGAGAGTCACGACCGGGCAGATCGAAGATGACCGAGTCCCAGGAGGCGGCGGCGACGTCGTCCGCGTACTGCTCCAGGCAGCGGCCCCGGAAATAGGCGCGGGTGTCCTCCGGCGGCTTGCCCACGGCGCGCTGGATGTCGTCCTCCTGAAGCAGCCGCTGGATGTTGCCGCGGTTGGCCAGGCGGTTGTAGAGCCCCTTGTCGGGCCGTACGTCGGCGTACTGGAGGTCCACCAGGTGCAGCCGGGCCGCGTCCCAGCCCAGGTTGTCACGGCGCCTGTAGCCCTCCATCAGCTCGCGCTTGGCGACCCAGTCCAGCTCCCCGGAGAGGCTCATCGGGTCCTGCTCGAGCCTGGTGAGGACGTCCTCCCAGCGTGCGAGCACGTCCTTGGTCTGCTCGTCGGCGTCGGCGCCCCAGCGCTCCTCGACGTATTTGCGCGCCAGCTCGCAGTACTCCATCTGAAGCTGTACGCCCGTGAGCGTGCGGCCGCTGCGCAGCGTGATCAGCTTGCCGAGCGTCGGGTCGTGCGAGACGTGGTGCAGGGTGCGTACGGGCTGGTCGACGGCGAGGTCGACCGCGATGAAGTTGTCCTCGATCATCGACAGGACCAGAGCGGTGGTGCCGAGCTTGAGGTAGGTGGAGACCTCCGAGAGGTTCGCATCGCCGATGATCACGTGGAGCCTGCGGTACTTCTCCGCGTCGGCGTGCGGCTCGTCACGGGTGTTGATGATCGGCCGCTTCAGAGTCGTCTCCAGGCCGACCTCGACCTCGAAGTAGTCGGCCCGCTGGCTGAGCTGGAAGCCGTGCTCGCTGCCGTCCTGGCCGAGCCCGACGCGTCCGGCGCCGCAGACCACCTGACGGGAGACGAAGAACGGCGTGAGGTGCCGCACGATGTCCGAGAACGGCGTCTCCCGCTTCATCAGGTAGTTCTCGTGCGTGCCGTAGGAGGCGCCCTTGTTGTCGGTGTTGTTCTTGTAGAGGTGGATGGCCTGGGTGCCGGGGACCTCGGCCGCCCGCTCGGCCGCCTCGGCCATGATCCGCTCGCCGGCCTTGTCCCACAGGACGGCGTCCATGGGGTTGGTGACCTCGGGCGCGCTGTACTCGGGGTGGGCGTGGTCGACGTAGAGACGGGCGCCGTTGGTGAGGATGACGTTGGCCAGGCCGATGTCCTCGTCCGTGAGCTGGCTCGCGTCGGCGGACTCCCGTGCCAGGTCGAAGCCGCGGGCGTCGCGCAGCGGGTTCTCCTCCTCGAAGTCCCAGCGGGCACGGCGCGCCCGGTGCATCGCCGCTGCGTAGGCGTTGACGATCTGGGATGAGGTGAGCATGGCATTGGCGTTGGGGTGGCCGGGTACGGAGATCCCGTACTCGGTCTCGATGCCCATTACTCGCCGTACGGTCATGCGGCCCTCCTTGCCCGGCAGCGACCCGCCTGTGGGCCGCCGCTCAAGTCCCGCTGCGCATCCGCCCCGTCTGCGGTCCTTCCCTCAGCACTGCACGCAGCGGCACTACGGACGAGCCTAGAACGCACGGCCTGAAGTCGGGAGATCACTCAGCGGACTTCCTCGGACTGCTCAAAACGGATCCGGCCACGGACGCCTCCCCGCCTCGGCGGGGGTCCACCAGGGGCGTCCGCAGCCGGATCGCTGTGTGCTTACAGGTACTGACCGGTGTTGGCCACGGTGTCGATGGAACGGCCGGTGTCCGCACCCTGCTTCCCGGTGACCAGCGTGCGGATGTAGACGATCCGCTCGCCCTTCTTGCCGGAGATACGGGCCCAGTCGTCGGGGTTGGTCGTGTTCGGCAGGTCCTCGTTCTCCTTGAACTCGTCCACGCAGGCGGCGAGCAGATGCGAGACGCGCAGGCCCTTCTGGTTCTGGTCCAGGTACGCCTTGATCGCCATCTTCTTCGCCCGGCCGACGATGTTCTCGATCATGGCGCCGGAGTTGAAGTCCTTGAAGTAGAGCACTTCCTTGTCGCCGTTGGCGTACGTGACCTCCAGGAAGCGGTTCTCCTCGGACTCGGCGTACATCTGCTCGACCACGGACTGGATCATGGCGTCGCAGGCGGCGTTGGCGTTGCCGCCGTGCTCCGCGACGTCGTCGGCGTGCAGCGGGAGGTTCGCGGTGAGGTACTTCGAGAAGATGTCCTTCGCGGCCTCGGCGTCCGGACGCTCGATCTTGATCTTCACGTCGAGACGGCCGGGGCGCAGGATCGCCGGGTCGATCATGTCCTCGCGGTTGGAGGCGCCGATCACGATGACGTTCTCCAGGCCCTCCACACCGTCGATCTCGGAGAGGAGCTGCGGGACGATCGTGTTCTCCACGTCCGAGCTGACGCCAGAGCCGCGGGTACGGAACAGCGAGTCCATCTCGTCGAAGAAGACGATGACCGGTGTGCCCTCGCTCGCCTTCTCACGGGCGCGCTGGAACACGAGGCGGATGTGCCGCTCGGTCTCGCCCACGTACTTGTTCAGCAGCTCCGGGCCCTTGATGTTGAGGAAGTAGCTCTTCCCCTGGGGCTTGCCCGTGACCTCAGCGACCTTCTTGGCCAGCGAGTTGGCGACGGCCTTCGCGATCAGCGTCTTGCCGCAGCCGGGAGGGCCGTAGAGCAGAACGCCCTTGGGCGGGCGCAGTTCGTGCTCCTTGAAGAGGTCCGGGTGCAGATACGGCAGCTCCACCGCGTCGCGGATCTGCTCGATCTGGCCGCGGAGACCGCCGATCTTGGCGTAGTCGATGTCGGGGACCTCTTCGAGGACGAGTTCCTCGACCTCGCTCTTGGGCACGACCTCGAAGACGTAACCGGAACGGGGCTCCATCAGCAGGGCGTCGCCCGCGCGGAGCGTCGTCTCCAGCAGCGGCTCGGCGAGGCGGACCACGCGCTCCTCGTCGGTGTGCCCGACGACCAGGGCGCGCTCGCCGTCCTCCAGGACCTCCTTGAGCATGACGATGTCGCCCGCGGTCTCGAACTCCATCGCCTCGACCACGTTGAGTGCTTCGTTGAGCATCAGTTCCTGGCCGCGACGGAGCTCTTCGAGTTCGACGCTGGGGCTGACGTTCACGCGGAGCTTGCGTCCACCGGTGAAGATGTCGGCTGTGCCGTCTTCGTTCGCCTGAAGAAAAACACCGAATCCGGCCGGCGGCTGCGCGAGGCGGTCGACCTCTTCCTTGAGGGCCACGATCTGATCGCGCGCCTCACGGAGAGTGTTGGAGAGCCGCTCGTTCTGTGCGGAGACTCCGGCCAGATTCGTCTGAAGCTCGACGATCCGCTCCTCAAGAATCCGAGTGTGCCGCGGAGAGTCGGCGAGCTTGCGGCGCAGGACGGCGATCTCCTGCTCCAGATACGCGACCTGGCCGGACGGGTCTTCGGAACCCCGACCGGGCCGGATGCCGCGGTTGATGTCGTCGTCGTGGGCTGCCACGGTCCTCACCTCCTCCAGGGGGAGCTGGACGCTTCCTGACCCTACCTGGGCGGGTACAGGTTGAAACCCTAGATCACAAAGACGGTCGCGGTGTGTCTGATCTTCACCCTTGCGCGCTCCCTCACGCCAGGGGAATACCCACCCATGACCTTTCGAAAGCGGCCGGTTGTAGGGTCGGAACGGTCAACACCCCTTCATGGACAGCAGTTTTCCATCACGAACGCAGGAACGGCAGGCGACAGGATGAGCACCGGGGACGACGCACTCGAGGTCTGGATCGACCAGGATCTGTGCACCGGCGACGGCATCTGCGCGCAGTATGCACCCGAGGTGTTCGAGTTGGACATCGACGGCTTGGCCTATGTGAAGAGCAGCGACGACGAGTTGCTTCAGGACAAGGGCGCCACGACTCCCGTACCGCTGCCGCTACTCGACGACGTCGTCGACTCCGCCAAGGAGTGCCCGGGGGACTGCATTCACGTACGCCGCGTTTCGGACAATGTCGAAGTGTACGGCCCCGACGCGGATTAGCGCGGAGAGTCACCGACGCTCACGTTGAGTGCCCGAAGAGCGGGCGGAACACGGTGCGTTGCCGCTCAGACGCTTTCCGGGCTGCCCGGCACCGGAGCGGCTTCGAGCGCGAACTTGCCGTCCTTCCACTCCCACTTCACCTTCCGCTGCCTGTCGGGGCAGCACCTGGGCACCGAAGGCGACGAGTAGCCGAGCAGCTTGGCCGAGACCGTACGGCCGTGGACCCTCAAGTCCTGGACGCTCATCTGCTCCTTGGTGCGCAGCATCGTGGCGACGACGCGCGGGGCTTGGCCGGGACGGGCGGGGGCGCCCAGTACGAACAGTGCGCTGGGCGGTGTGCCCGTGCCGGAGTGGCAGCGTACGGAGGCGACCGTCTCGCGGCGGCCGTCGCCGTCGAAGTCCGTCGAACCCTTCTCCACGACGTCGACCTTGACGGAGGCGCTGCCGCAATCGACGGGGAAGTCGGCCTGCTTCGGGTCCGGAGCGGTGCCCGCGGCGGCCGTGGTGAGCGTCGGCTGGGCGGTGGCGTCCGCGGGCTGGACCAGGGACGAGGCTCCGACGACGGCGGCGAGGGCCACCGCGGTGCCGAGCCAGTGCACCATGCGGGTACGGGTGTGCGGCAGTTCCGTCACGCCGGGTGACTCCTGTGGGAAGTGTGCTTGGGGGTGCCCAGCATCGTGCCATACGTCACACCGCACGGGAACGGGGTGGCGGGGCGGTTCTCCGTTCTCCGTACGGTTCCTGACCGGCCGTCAGCTTCCGCGTCGCAACCGGCCCGTCCCGCCGCCCAGTTGGGAGACGGCGACGGGACTGCTCAGCGGTCGAACACGGCGCACGCACGGCGTGCGGCGCGGACGCGGAAGCCGCCTACGGCCCAACGGGGGTGTCAGGAACGGCCGGAGGTGCTGCCCGGGCCCGTGTAGTCCTCCCCGTAGGCGCCCTTGGCGGGGCGGCGGCGGCGCAGCGGCGGCTCGACACCGTCGGCGAGGCGGCGGGCCGTGAGCAGGAAGCCGGTGTGCCCGATCATGCGGTGGTCGGGGCGCACGGCGAGGCCCTCCACATGCCAGTTGCGCACCATGGTCTCCCACGACTGCGGCTCGTTGAACGTGCCGTGTTCGCGGATCGACTCGACCATGCGGGCCAGTTGGGTCGTGGTGGCGACGTAGCTGCACAGGATCCCGCCGGGGACGAGGGCCTTGGAGACGGCCTCCAGGCACTCCCAGGGGGCGAGCATGTCGAGGATGACGCGGTCGACGTCGGTGTCCGAGAGCCGGTCCTGGAGGTCGCCGACGGTGAGGGTCCACGCGGGGTGCGGTCCGCCGAAGTAGCGCTCGACGTTCTGCTGTGCGATCTCGGCGAAGTCCGCGCGGCGCTCGTAGCTGTGCAGCATGCCCTGGTCGCCGATGGCGCGCAGCAGGAACATGCTCAGCGAACCGGAGCCGACGCCCGCCTCGACGACGCGCGCCCCCGGGAAGATGTCGGCCATCGCCAGGACTTGACCCGCGTCCTTGGGATATACGACGGCGGCGCCGCGCGGCATGGACAGGACGTAGTCGGGGAGCAGGGGGCGCAGCGCGAGATAGGCGACATTTCCCGTGGTACGGACGACGCTGCCCTCGGGAGCACCGATCAGCTCGTCGTGGGGGAAGGCTCCCTTGTGGGTGTGGAAGCTCTTTCCCTCTTCGAGCGTGAACGTGTAATGGCGTCCCTTGGGGTCCGTGAGCTGGACCTGGTCCCCGACCCTGAAGGGCCCGCGACGGCGGGCCGCACCGGTCGGTTCGGACATGCGCACAGACTAACGGGTCAGGTCAGGGCGACTCACGCCGAGGGCTTGGCCATGGCCGCTACGAAGGCGCGCTCCACGTCGCCGGTGGAGAGCACGCCGTAGATCTCGCCCGTCTCCTCGACCACGAGGTACTCGGTGGCGGGCGTCGCGCGCAGATACTCCAGCAGCTCCTCCCCGGCCAGCTCCGCCGGGACGCGCATGCCCTCCTTCAGCTCCTGGGCGAGGCTGGAGACCGCGACCCAGGGGCGGCGGTGCGAGGGGACTCCGGCGATCGCTGCCTCCCTCACGAGCGCCATGGGGGCACCGGCGCCGTCCACGACCACGAGGGCACGGGCACCGGCGTCGTTCGCCCTGCGCAGCGCCTCGGAGAGGGGGGTGTTGGTGGGCACGGGCACGGCGCGCCTGGTGAGGTTGCGGGCGCGCAGCTCGGGGAGGTGCTCGCGCAGCCGCGCCATGCGGAGGCTGTTGCCGGCGCCGGTCCAGATGATCGCGGCGAGGATGGCGGCGAGCAAGGCGTCCATGATGGAGTCGACGCCGCCGATGCTCTCGGGGGTGAGGCCGCCGGCGTGCGTGGCGAGCGGCAGTCCGATCAGCACCGCGACGGCCAGCGCCCTGCCGATCCAGGCGGCGAAGACGGTGCCGGTCATCGGGCGGCCGGTCAGCTTCCATACGAGGGCGCGCAGCATCCGGCCGCCGTCCAGGGGCAGTCCGGGCAGGAGGTTGAAGACGGCCACGATGAGGTTGGACGTCATCAGCCCCGCCAGCAGCACGCCGGGTACGGTGCCGGGCCGCACCGCCTGCATCCCGGCGTAGAAGACCGCGGCGAGCAGCAGCGAGAGCAGCGGCCCGACGAACGCCAGCATGAACTCACGGCCCGGGCTCTCCGCCTCCTTCTCGATCTCGGATACGCCGCCGAAGAACTGGAGCTGGATGCGGCGCACGGGGAGCTGGAAGCGGAGCGCGGCGACCGTGTGGGCGAGTTCGTGTACGAGTACCGAGGCGTAGAACGCGACGGCGAAGAAGAGCGCGATGAGATAGCGCACGGCACCGAGATGCGGCAGCACGCGGTCCAACTGGCCGCCGAAGACCCAGGTGATGAGGGCCGCGACGAGGAACCAGCTCGGTGCGACGTAGACGGGCACGCCGAAGGGGCGGCCCATCAGCAGCCCGCCGCCGAAGGGGCGGACGCGCCGCGGCTTCTCGGCGCCGAGGGGTCCGGGGGCGGACGGGGACGCGGGGTCGGGAGCGCCCAGGGCGGGCTCGGGGGTGGGGTCGGGGGCGGGCTCGGGGGTGGGTTCGGCTGCGGCTCGGGGGCCGGGGCTGTCGCCACGGCCTGTGCCTGTGCCGGGGGCCGAACTCCGGGACGTATCAGCGCTGTCGGGGGCCTTGGCGGGAGCGGAGCCGCCGGGCGGCGTGCGATTCGGGTCCGAGCGCGTGGCCTCGGTGCGCACGGTCTCCGTCCGCGCGGCTTCCGTGCGGGGCCCGGCTTCTGACGGTCCGTTCGCCGATGCGCCGGCCGATTCGCCGGGCGCGGGGTTGGTCTTCGCGGCGGGCGCCGGTTCCGTCGTTCCGTCGGGCACGGCCACAGCCCCGTCCACGCCCCCGTCCGCGGCCCCGTCCACCGTGGCGTCCGGCCTCGTATCCGTCGCCGCGTCAGACGTCCCGTCGGAGGTCGCGTCCGGCGCCGGGGCGGCCGTCCGCTCCGGGTGCGGGTACGCCGGTGTGTCCGGACGGTCCGCCGGGAGGGACGCCGTGCCCTCCCGCGCCGTTCCGGAGTCATCGGAGCCGCCGGAGCCGCCCGTACGCGGCGTGCCGCCGTTTTCCGTGTCCGCCACCGGTTCCCCTCTGCTGCTTCCTCGCACTCCGCCGCGTCGCTCTTACGCCTTGTCCGCCGCCTCGTTCCGGCGGGCGCGCGGGGCGGATGCGCCGCCCCCGATGGTATGCGCCCGTTGTCGGTGCGGGGCCCTAGGGTCGTACGTCATGACCACCCGCGTCGCATCGCCGCCGAACTCCCTCTCGCCGTCCCGTGCCAGCGACTTCATGCAGTGCCCGCTGCTCTACCGCTTCCGGGTGATCGACAAACTGCCCGAGAAACCTTCGCCGGCGGCCACGCGGGGAACGGTCGTACACGCCGTCCTTGAGCGGCTGTTCGACGCTCCCGCGCAGGAGCGCAGTCTGCCGCGTGCACGCTCGCTTGTCGCCCGCGAATGGCAACGACTGCTCGCGAAGCGCCCGGAGTTGACCGAACTCTTCGCCGAGGAAGGGCAGGAGGCGCCGGACGAGGCCCGGCTCGCGGCATGGCTCGCGGAGGCGGAGGCGCTGGTGGAGCGCTGGTTCTCGCTGGAGGATCCGACGCGGCTGGAGCCCGCGGAGCGGGAGGGATTGTTCGTGGAGACCACGCTCGACTCGGGCCTGCGGCTGCGCGGCATCATCGACCGCGTCGACGTGGCGCCCACCGGCGAGGTCCGGATCGTCGACTACAAGACGGGCAAGGCGCCGCCGCCGCAGTTCTCCGACGGGCCGCTCTTCCAGATGAAGTTCTACGCGCTGGTGGTGTGGCGGCTGCGCGGGATCGTGCCGCGCAGGCTCCAACTGGTCTTCCTGGGCAGCGGGGACGTGCTGACGTACGACCCCGACGAGGAAGATCTGCGCCGCGTCGAGCGCAAGCTGCTCGCGCTGTGGGAGGCGATCACGAGGGCCACGGAGACGGGCGACTGGCGGCCCAGCCCCGGCAGGCTGTGCGACTGGTGCGATCACCGTGCGCACTGCCCGGAGTTCGGCGGCTCTCCCCCGCCCTACCCGCTCACGGTGCAGCCGCGGCTGCCGGAGCCGCGGTCCGAGGAGCAGGGCGAAGCAGACGGACCCGCGGACGGGCCGCAGGGACCGTCGAGTCAGGGAACGTCGAATCAGGGAACGTCGAGTGGACCGGGCGGACCGGCGGATCGGTCGCGCGGGCCGGACGGGCCGGACGGACCGGCCGAGGGTGCTTAGGCAAGAATGGAGCGCGTTCCCTGCCGCCCGCCGAAGGAGGTCCCGTGGCCATCCGCGTCCTGCTGGTCGACGACCAGCCGCTGCTGCGTACCGGTTTCCGGATGATCCTGGAGGCGGAGCAGGACCTGGCCGTCGTCGGCGAGGCGGGCGACGGCCTCCAAGCGCTCGACCAGGTACGGGCATTGCAGCCGGACGTGGTGCTGATGGACATCCGGATGCCGAGGATGGACGGCGTCGAGGCCACGCGCCGCATCACCGGTCCCGCGAAGGACGGCCCGGCCAAGGTGCTGGTGCTGACCACCTTCGACCTGGACGAGTACGTGGTGGAGGCGCTGCGGGCCGGTGCCAGCGGCTTCCTGCTCAAGGACGCCCCGGCCGCGGAGCTGGTGCAGGCGATCCGCGTGGTCGCCGCGGGCGAGGCGATGCTGGCGCCGAGCGTCACGCGCCGTCTGCTCGACAAGTACGCGGGGAAGCTGCCGTCGGGCGAGGAGCCGGTGCCGGACACGCTGCATCAGCTCACCGACCGCGAGGTGGAGGTGCTGAAGCTCGTGGCGAGGGGCCTGTCGAACTCGGAGATCGCCGCGGACCTCTTCGTCAGCGAGACGACCGTGAAGACTCACGTCGGGCATGTGCTGACCAAGCTGGGGCTGCGGGATCGTGTACAGGCCGCCGTCTACGCGTATGAGAGCGGGCTGGTGCGGCCCGGGGCGTGAGGCGGTGAGCCCTGCCGCGGGCACGCGCCCGTGCGCCCGGCGCTTCTAAGGCCCAGAAGACCCACCGGAACAGCGACCGTAGACCGCTAACGGCTTACCACTCACCGCTCGCGGCTCACCGCGCCCCGGCAGGGGCCCTGGACGCCGCCCCGTCAGCCGTCCGTGCTGCGGCCCAGTTCCCAAAGCTGAAGCACCGACGAGGAGTTGAGCGCCCACTCGACGCCCGTGATGTCGTCCCGCGCCGCGATGAACTGCTTGCCCTGCCACAGCGGCAGCACGGGGACCTCGTCGGCCACGATGTCCTGCGCACGCGCGAAGCCCTTCTCGGTGCGCACCCGGTCGGTCTTCTGCCGGGTCTCCGGGATGACCTGGTCACGTATCTCGGAGCTGATGTAGGAGCTGTTGAGGAAGTTGTTCCGCTCGAAGAAGGGCGCGATGTAGTTGTCGGCGTCCGGGAAGTCGGGGAACCAGCCGTAGCCGTAGACCTGGTACTTCCCCTTCAGCGCAGCCGTCCGGTAGGTGTCCCAGGGCAGGCCCCGCACCTTCACGTCGAACAGCCCGCTGTTGTTGAGCTGTTCCTTGAGCTTGGTGAACTCCTTGGCCGTGACGCTGCCGTAGTGGTCGGTGGTGTAGGCGAGTTCGACCTTCACAGGGGTACGCAGACCCGCGTTGCGCAGCGTGCGCCGTGCGGAGTCCGCACCGGACTCGCCGTACTTGTTGAAAAAGGAGTTGCGGTGTCCCGGCACGCCCGAGGGCACCAGGGAGTAGAGCGGGTCGGCGGTGCGGGCGTAGACGTCCCGTACGAGTGACTCACGGTCGATCAGCTCGGCCATGGCCCGCCGTACCGCCAGGCGTCCCGCGGTCTCGTCGTCGGTGTTGAAGACGAGGTAGCGGATCTCCTGGCCGGGCTGCTGCACGAGGTCGATGCGGTCCCTGGGGACCGATTCCAGCCGCTCGACCTGCTTCGGCGAGATGGTGCGGTTCATCAGGTCGATGTCGCCGTCGCGCAGCGCCTTCTCCATGGCGGTGGAGTCGGGGAATGAACGCAGTTCGACCTTCTCGCTGTGGACCTTCAACTTCCCCTTGTAGTTGTGGTTCCGGGTGAAGACCGTCTTGCCGCCCTTGGAGTCGTATTCGAGCGTGAAGGGACCCGAGCCGACCGTGCGGAAGCCCTTGGCGAAGCCCTTGGCGGGGTAGCTCTCCTGGTCGACTATCGACGCCGCCGGTGTGGCGATCTTGTACGGGAAGGTGGCGTCCGGCTTGCGGAGCTGGAAGACGACCTCGCGGTCGTTGGTGGCCTCGACCTTGGCTATGCCGCTCAGCAGCGAGGCGGGACCGTTGGCGAAGCGGATGCGCAGGATGCGCTCGATGGAGAACTCCACGTCGCGGGCGTCGAGGGTGTGGCCGTTGGAGAAGGTGAGGCCCTCGCGCAGGGTGCAGCGGTACCGCTCGTTCCGCTCGTCCGTGAAGCCGCACCGCTCCGCCGCGTCCCTGACGGGCTTGGTGCCCGAGCGGGGCATCCGCAGCAGGGTCTGGAAGGCGTTGCGCATGACGTTCCACGAGCTGACGTCGTAGGCGGCCGCCGGGTCGAAGGGCGCGGGCGTGGCCTTGCTGACCGAGAAGGCGTCGGTGGTGCCGACCACGACGGCCGGGGCGTCGCTTCCCGTGACCTCTCCGCATCCGGTGAGCAGGGACGCCAGCAGACCGGCTCCGGCGGCCAGTAGCGAAGGCTTGCTTTTCATCGGGCGCGGTCCTCTCTGACGGCCGGTACGGTCACGGCGCGAGTGGCCGGGCGGAGGACCGTCGACGGGCTCGGACGGCCGGCGTTTCCGGACATGCCGTCCTGGCAACGGACTCGGAGCCCGATGAGAACCACCTCCGGATTCGCCGTACGGTCGGCGCGGGCGGCCGCAGTATCACCGCGGGCCCGCGTGCACGAGCGCGTCAGGGAGGCGGGCAGAGACGTTCACGGCGCGCCGACGAACCCCCCTCGCACCGCCGTGACCGGTGCGGGCCGGCACCGACGCGAAGTGCCTGGTGAATGTCACAGCGCTCGTCGCTCCACGTCAAGAGGCAGAACGGACACGCGTGTTGGGCGACGCGGGGATTGTCACGAAGCGTCAAGAGACGCCCTGATGGGCCATGAGAACCATCGAGCGAAGAAAGGCGAGATTCACCTCTTCCAGTGACTCGACGACGGTCCGCCCCTCGGCGGCCTCGATGGGCGCCACGGAGGGAACGGCCACCACGCGGCAGCCTGCCGCCTCCGCCGAGGCCACTCCGGTCACGGTGTCCTCGACGACGGCGCAGCGCGCCGGATCGGCGCCCAGCCGCTGAGCTGCCGTCAGATACGGGTCGGGGTGCGGCTTGGTGCGGGTCAGTTCGTCACCGGCGACCGTGAGGTCGAAGTTCTCCCTGCCCAGGGAGACGAGCATCTCGTCCACGACGGTGCGGTGGGAGGCGGAGACCAGCGCGGTGGGCACGCCGTGCAGGGACAGTTCGGCCAGCAGCCGCCGGGCGCCCGGCACCAGCGGAACCCCTCGGCGCAGCCGCTCCACGAACTTCTCGTTCAGCAGCACGGTCAGTTCTTCGATGGTGATGTCGGCCCGTGTGGCCTCGATGAGGAAGCCCGCGCTGCGCGTCATGGGGCCGCCGACGACGACTTCGCGCCATTCGTCCTTCAGTACGTGTCCCAGCTCCGCGAAGGCCTCACTCTCGGCGTCCCACCAGAACCCTTCCGTGTCGACCAGGGTGCCGTCCATATCGAGGAGCACTGCCTGGAGCGAGGAGCCTTCGGCTGTAAGTGTGCCGATCGCGGGGCTGGAACTGGTCATCCGCGTACACCTCCGTGAGGGACGACAAGGCCGGCCGCCCACTCCGCAGGAGCGGACGACCGGCCTGTACCGGATCGACCATTCTACGTCGGTACGGCCGACCCCGTTACCGGGCGTTGAAGTACTTGGCCTCCGGATGGTGGATGACGATGGCGTCGGTGGACTGCTCGGGATGGAGCTGGAACTCCTCCGACAGCTCCACGCCGATGCGCTCCGGCTGGAGCAGATCCGCGATCTTCGCGCGGTCCTCCAGGTTGGGGCAGGCCCCGTAGCCCAGGGAGAAGCGGGCGCCGCGGTACTTCAGGTCGAACATGTCCGTCATCGCCGACGGGTCCTCGCCGGCGAAGCCCAGCTCGGAGCGGACGCGGGCGTGCCAGTACTCGGCCAGGGCCTCGGCGAGCTGCACGGAGAGGCCGTGCAGCTCCAGGTAGTCCCGGTAGGCGTCCTTCGCGAACAGCTCGGCCGTGGCCTCGCCGATCCTGGAGCCGACGGTGACGACCTGGAGTCCTACGACGTCCTGCTCGCCGGACTCCTCCGGGCGGAAGAAGTCGGCGAGGCACAGCCGACGGCCGCGGCGCTGGCGGGGAAAAGTGAAGCGGGTGCGTTCGCTGCCGTCCTCGTTGAGGAGGATCAGGTCGTCGCCCTTGGAGACGCAGGGGAAGTAGCCGTAGACGACGGCCGCCTCCAGCATGTTCTCCGTGTGCAGGCGGTCCAGCCATGCGCGCAGCCGGGGGCGTCCCTCGGACTCCACCAGCTCCTCGTAGCCGGGGCCTTCTCCCGTACGGGCCTCCTTCAGGCCCCACTGGCCCTTGAAGAGCGCGCCCTCGTCGATCCATGACGCGTAGTCCTTGAGGCCGATGCCCTTGATGACGCGGCTGCCCCAGAAGGGCGGCTCCGGCACCGGGTTGTCGACGGCGACGTCGGAGCGTACCGAACCGTCGTTGACCTCGGGCTCGGGGACCTCGCCCGCGGCGGACGAGGGGCGCTTGGGAACGCGGCGCTGCTTCAGCGGCGGCAGCTCGGCGCCGGGGACGCCGCGCTTGACGCCGATGAGGGCGTCCATCAGGCGCAGGCCCTCGAACGCGTCGCGGGCGTAGCGCACTTCGCCCTCGTAGATCTCGTGCAGGTCCTGTTCGACGTACGCGCGGGTGAGGGCGGCGCCGCCGAGGATGACCGGGAAGTCGGCGGCCATCCGGCGCTGGTTCAGCTCCTCCAGGTTCTCCTTCATGATCACCGTGGACTTCACCAGCAGCCCCGACATCCCGATGACGTCGGCCTTGTGCTCCTCGGCGGCGTCGAGGATGGCGGCGACGGGCTGCTTGATGCCCAGATTCACCACGTTGTAGCCGTTGTTGGAGAGGATGATGTCGACGAGGTTCTTGCCGATGTCGTGGACGTCGCCGCGGACGGTGGCCAGCACGATGGTGCCCTTGCCCTCGTCGTCGCTCTTCTCCATGTGCGGCTCCAGATAGGCGACCGCGCTCTTCATCACCTCGGCCGACTGGAGCACGAACGGGAGCTGCATCTTGCCGGCTCCGAAGAGCTCGCCGACGACCTTCATGCCCGCGAGGAGCGTGTCGTTGACGATGTCGAGGGCGGGGCGCTCGGTCAGCGCCTCGTCCAAGTCGGCCTCCAGGCCGTTGCGTTCGCCGTCGATGATGCGCCGCTGGAGGCGTTCGTCGAGGGGCAGCGCCGCCAGCTCCTCGGCCTTGCCGGCCTTCATCGCCTTGGTGTCGACGCCCTCGAACAGCTCCAGAAGCTTCTGGAGGGGGTCGTAGCCCTCGCGGCGGCGGTCGTAGATCAGGTCGAGCGCGGTGTCGACCTGCTCCTCCTCCAGGCGCGCGATGGGGAGGATCTTGCTGGCGTGGACGATGGCGGAGTCGAGGCCTGCCTTGACGCACTCGTCGAGGAAGACGGAGTTGAGGACGATGCGCGCGGCCGGGTTGAGGCCGAAGGAGATGTTGGACAGGCCGAGCGTGGTCTGCACGTCCGGGTGGCGCTTCTTCAACTCCCGGATGGCCTCGATGGTGTTGACGCCGTCCTTGCGGGACTCCTCCTGCCCGGTGCAGATGGTGAACGTCAGGCAGTCGATGAGGATGTCCGACTCGTTGATGCCGTAGTTGGCGGTCAGGTCCTCGATGATGCGCTCGGCGATGGCGACCTTGTGCTCGGCGGTACGGGCCTGGCCCTCCTCGTCGATGGTCAGCGCCATCAGGGCGGCGCCGTGCTCACGGGCCAGGGAGGCGACGCGGGCGAAGCGGGAGCCGGGGCCGTCGCCGTCCTCGTAGTTGACGGAGTTGATGACGGCACGGCCGCCGAGCTTCTCCAACCCTGCCTGGATCACGTCCACTTCGGTGGAGTCGAGCACGAGCGGCAGCGTGGAGGAGGTCGCGAAGCGGCCGGCCAGCTCGGTCATGTCGGCGACGCCGTCGCGGCCCACGTAGTCCACGCACAGGTCGAGCATGTGCGCGCCCTCGCGGATCTGGTCGCGGGCCATCTCTACGCAGTCGTCCCAGCGGCCGTCCAGCATGGCCTCGCGGAACTTCTTCGAGCCGTTGGCGTTGGTGCGCTCGCCGATGGCGAGATACGAGGTGTCCTGGCGGAAGGGCACCGCCTGGTAGAGGGAGGCGGCGCCGGGCTCGGGCGTGGGCGTGCGCTGTGCCTGCTCCTTGCCCCTTACCCGCTCGACGAGCTGCCGCAGGTGCTCGGGGGTCGTACCGCAGCACCCGCCGACGAGGGAGAGGCCGTAGTCGCGTACGAAGCCCTCGTGAGCGTCGCACAGCTCCTCCGGGGTGAGCGGGTAGTGGGCTCCGTCCTTGCCCAGTACGGGCAGGCCCGCGTTGGGCATGCAGGAGATCGGCACCCGGGAGTGCTGGGCGAGGTAGCGCAGGTGCTCGCTCATCTCGGCGGGCCCGGTCGCGCAGTTGAGGCCGATCATGTCGATGCCCAGCGGCTCCAGGGCCGTGAGGGCCGCGCCGATCTCGGAGCCCAGCAGCATCGTGCCGGTGGTCTCCACGGTCACGGAGCAGATCAGCGGCAGGTCCTGCGCACCGGCGGCCTCCATGGCGCGGCGGGCGCCGATCACGGCGGCCTTCGTCTGGAGCAGGTCCTGGGTGGTCTCCACCAGGAGCGCGTCGGCGCCTCCGGCGATCATGCCTTCGGCGTTCTGCTGGTAGGCGTCGCGCAGCGTGGTGTAGGGGGCGTGGCCCAGCGTCGGCAGCTTGGTGCCGGGGCCCATGGAGCCGAGCACCCAGCGGGGGCGGCCGTCGGCCTCGAACTCGTCGGCGACGTCGCGGGCGATGCGGGCGCCCGTCTCGGAGAGTTCGAAGATGCGGTCGGTGATCTCGTACTCGCCCAGGGCGGCGTGGTTGGCGCCGAAGGTGTTGGTCTCGACGCAGTCCACTCCGGCCTCGAAGTACTCGGTGTGGACCGAGCGCACGATGTCGGGTCGGGTGACGTTGAGGATCTCGTTGCAGCCTTCGAGCTGCTGGAAGTCGTCGAGGGACGGGTCCTGCGCCTGAATCATGGTGCCCATCGCGCCATCGGCGACGATCACGCGCTCCGTGAGCGCCTTACGCAGGGCTGCTCCCCGCGGGAAGGCGGAATCGGGCGTACTGCTCGGCGAGGCCATGAAGGGTTCTCCCTAAGGTGCGACGGCTGTCGGCTATGCGCGGTCCCGTCACTCGGCTGAGGACGGCGCACCTGATCAGGGTATCGGGCGAGCACAAGAGCGCAGCCGGGCGTTCCGCGGGGCGGACGGTACGAGGGCGCACGAGGCGGGTGCGAAACCTGTACGAACCGGTACGGGACGGTGCGAATCAGTGCGAGGCGGTGCGAGCACGGTTCGAAGATGCCGTATCCGGCGGGTGGTTGCGTGAGCGCGGGTTTTCCTGCGTACGGGAGCGGGCCGGGGTGTATCCGGGCGGAGAAGGGGGCGGTGGCGCCCGGGGGCGCCCCTTCGGGCACGGCCTGGCCTCCATAGGGGGCGTGGCCGAAAACCAGTGCGCGGGCCCATGGGAGGGACCGGGCTACCGTCCGCCGACATCAAGCGATACCGTTCGGCATTGTCGAACCCTATTCAGAGCGGCCCGTTGCGAGCAGGTCAGGGAGGTGCCCGGTGGCCCGGACCATCCAGTCGCTCGAGCGCGCGGCAGCCGTGCTGCGGCTCCTGGCGGGCGGCGAACGCAGACTCGGCCTGTCCGACATCGCATCGTCGATGGAGCTGCCGAAGGGCACCGCGCACGGTCTGCTGCGCACCCTCCAGCAGGAGGGCTTCGTCGAGCAGGACGGCGCGACGGGCAAGTACCAGCTCGGCGCCGAGCTGCTGCGGCTGGGCACGAGCTATCTGGACGTGCACGAGCTGCGCTCCCGTGCCCTGGTGTGGGCGGACGACCTGGCGCGCTCCAGCGGCGAGAGCGTCTATCTGGGAGTCCTGCACCAGCAGGGCGTGCTGATCGTCCATCACGTCTTCCGGCCGGACAACAGCCGCCAGGTGCTGGAGGTCGGCGCTATGCAGCCGCTGCACAGCACCGCCCTGGGCAAGGTGCTCTCGGCCTTCGACCCCGTGGCGCACAGCGAGGCCGTCGACGGCGAGCGCCGCCGCTTCACCGAGCGCACGATCACCGCGCTCGACGAGTTCGAGGACGTACTGGAGCTGACGCGGGCCCGCGGCTGGGCCGCCGACGTGGAGGAGACCTGGGAGGGGCTGGCCTCCATCGCGGCGCCGATCCGCGACCGGCGCCGCATGCCGGTCGGAGCGGTCGGTGTGACGGGCGCGGTGGAGCGGGTCTGCGAGGACGTGGCGGCGGCGGCCGGGGTCGTCGGCGCCGTGCCGCCCGGGAACGCAAGCGGTGCGGCGGCCGAGGTGGAGCTGCGTCCGCTGCTCGTCGCCGCCGTACGGGACTGCGCTCGCGCGGTCTCACGGGATCTGGGCGCGCGCAGGTTCTGACGCCGGCTTCCGGCAACGGCTTCGGGCAACCCGTCCGGCAACTGCCGCGCGGCGGGCCGGAGTCGGGCCTCCCACGGTTCGGATGCGGCGGAAGCGGGCCGTCCTACCGCGATGGAGCGGGGCGGCCGGCAGTGGTGCGGGGAGGCCCGGTGCGGCCCCGCCGCCGCCCCCTGCCCGGAGATGATCTCCCCTGCGTAGAGGTACTGCGGGAGTCCTGGGTCACACCCCTTGACGGGACCACCACCAGGGGCAAAACTGCCCCATCGGCGGTCGGCATTGTCGAACACCGGACGGAACCGGCCCGCCCTCCCCATCTGGACAAGCCAAAGGAGTCGCGGGTGTCCAGCTCCGACATCTTCTTCAGTGAAACCACAGGTACCGCTCTACTGATCCTGCTCGGTGGCGGCGTATGCGCCGCCGTGACCTTCAAGCGCTCCAAGGCGCACAACGCCGGATGGGTGGCCATCGCCTTCGGATGGGCCTTCGCGGTCCTCACCGGCGGCTACGTCGCCCAGATGTCCGGCGCCCACCTCAACCCGGCGGTCACGCTCGCCCTCGCCATCGAGGGCACCACCCCCTGGGCCGACGTCCCGGTCTACTTCGCCTCCGAACTCCTCGGGGCGATGATCGGCGCCGTGCTGGTGTGGCTCGTCTACTACGGCCAGTTCCACGCGGACCTCAACGAACCGGAGATGGCGGAGCGCAGGGGCGAGAACCCCGGCCCCGTGCACGGCGTCTTCTTCACCTCCCCCGAGATCCGCAACACCGTCCAGAACCTCGTCACCGAGATCATCGCGACGTTCGTACTCGTCATCGCGATCCTCAACCTGGGCCTCACCAAGGGCGTCGGCGTCTCCGGGACGGGAGTGCTGATAGTGGCGCTCGTCGTCGGCGGCATCGGTCTGTCGCTCGGTGGCCCGACGGGGTACGCCATCAACCCGGTCCGCGACCTCGGTCCCCGCATCGTGCACGCCCTGCTGCCCCTGCCCAACAAGGGCGGCTCCGGCTGGGCCTACTCGTGGATCCCGGTCGTGGGCCCGCTGATCGGCGGGGCGATAGCCGCCGGTCTGCACCAGGTCGCCTTCGCCTGAGCCCCCGTACGCTGCCGGGGCCGGGAGCCCGGTCCCGGCGGCGTACGAGCACAGGCCTCTCAGTCCGGACGGATCAGCCCGGACGGACGGCCCGGGCCGCACGGCCGAGAGCCCCTTCCCGACGAACCACTTGGAGCAGGACACATGAGCGAGTCAGAGAACCAGTCCGCGGGCGCTTCGCACGGCCAGGGCCCCTTCATCGCCGCCATCGACCAGGGCACGACCTCCAGCCGCTGCATCGTCTTCGACAAGGACGGCCGGATCGTCTCCGTCGACCAGAAGGAACACGAGCAGATATTCCCCAAGCCCGGCTGGGTGGAGCACGACGCCGCCGAGATCTGGACCAACGTCCAGCAGGTGGTCATCGGCGCGCTGGAGCAGGCAGGCATCACCAAGGCCGACGTGAAGGCTCTCGGCATCACCAACCAGCGTGAGACGACGCTGCTCTGGGACAAGGCCACCGGCGAGCCCGTGCACAACGCGCTGGTCTGGCAGGACACCCGCACCGACACGCTCTGCCGCGAACTCGGCCGCAACGTCGGCCAGGACCGCTTCCGCAGGGAGACCGGCCTTCCCCTGGCCTCCTACTTCTCCGGTCCGAAGATCCGCTGGCTGCTCGACAACGTCGACGGGCTGCGCGAGCGCGCCGAGCGCGGTGAACTGCTCTTCGGAACCATGGACTCGTGGGTCATCTGGAACCTCACCGGCGGCCCCGACGGCGGGCGCCACGTCACCGACGTGACCAACGCCTCCCGCACCATGCTGATGAACCTCCACTCGATGAGCTGGGACGAGAAGATCTGCAACTCCATGGGCGTGCCCATGTCGCTGCTGCCGGAGATCCGTTCCTCCGCCGAGGTGTACGGAGAGGCGAAGGGCGCGCTGGCGGGCGTCCCGGTGGCCTCGGCCCTCGGCGACCAGCAGGCGGCCCTGTTCGGCCAGACCTGCTACTCGGAGGGCGAGGCGAAGTCCACCTACGGCACGGGCACGTTCCTGCTGCTCAACACCGGCCACGAGGCGGTCAATTCGTACAACGGACTGCTGACGACGGTCGGCTACCAGATCGGCGACGAACGCCCGGTCTACGCCCTGGAGGGCGCGATCGCGGTCACCGGTTCGCTGGTGCAGTGGATGCGCGACCAGATGGGCCTGATCAGCACCGCCGCCGAGATCGAGACGCTCGCCAGCTCCGTCGAGGACAACGGCGGCGCCTACTTCGTACCGGCGTTCTCAGGCCTGTTCGCCCCGTACTGGCGTGACGACGCCCGCGGCGTGATCGCCGGTCTCACCCGCTACGTGACGAAGGCGCACCTGGCGAGGGCGGTGCTGGAGGCGACGGCCTGGCAGACCCGCGAGATCGTCGACGCGATGAACAAGGACTCCGGAGTGGAGCTGACCGCCCTCAAGGTCGACGGCGGCATGACGTCCAACAACCTGCTCATGCAGACGATGTCGGACTTCCTCGGCGCACCCGTCGTACGGCCGATGGTCGCGGAGACCACCTGCCTCGGCGCCGCCTACGCGGCCGGTCTCGCTGTCGGCTTCTGGTCCGACACCGACGAGCTGCGCGCCAACTGGAAGCGGGCGGCCGAGTGGACGCCCAGCATGGAAGCGGCCGTTCGCGACCGCGAGTACAAGAACTGGCTCAAGGCCGTGCAGCGGACCATGGGCTGGATCGAAGAGGAGAACTGAAACTGATGAACACCCTGCAGAGCGTCCCGACCCTGGGGACGCGCCCGGCTGCCGGCGGCAATCCCAGCCGCGCCGAGACCAGGGAGCTGCTCGCGGGAGCGACCTACGACCTGCTGGTCATCGGCGGCGGCATCCTGGGGACCTCGGTCGCATGGCACGCCGCGCAGTCGGGACTGCGGGTGGCGATGGTGGACGCCGGCGACTTCGCCGGCGCCACCTCCTCCGCCTCCTCCAAGCTGGTACACGGCGGCCTGCGCTACCTCCAGACCGGTGCCGTGAAGCTGGTGGCGGAGAACCACCACGAGCGCCGGGTGCTGGCCAAGGACGTGGCGCCGCACCTGGTCAACCCGCTCAAGTTCTATCTGCCCGTCTACAAGGGCGGGCCGCACGGCGCGGCGAAGCTGGGCGCCGGTGTCTTCGCCTACAGCGCGCTCTCCGCGTTCGGCGACGGCGTCGGCCGCGTCGTCTCGCCGTCGCGTGCGGCGGCCGACAACCCGGGGCTGCGTACGGAGAACCTCAAGGCCGTCGCGGTCTACGGCGACCACCAGATGAACGACTCGCGCATGGCCGTGATGACGGTGCGCGCCGCCGTCGACTCCGGTGCCGTCGTCCTCAACCACGCCGAGGTGACGGGGCTGCGCCGTACGGTCGGCCGCGTCACGGGGGCGGAGCTGCGCGACCGCGTCGACGGCACCGAGTTCGGCGTGGACGCGCGTCTCGTCCTCAACGCGACCGGACCGTGGGTGGACCACCTGCGCAGGATGGAGGACAAGGGGGCGGCGCCCAGCGTCCGCCTGTCCAAGGGCGCACATCTGGTGCTGCGCCGAAAGGCGCCCTGGCGGGCGGCGATGGCGACGCCGATCGACAAGTACCGCATCACCTTCGCGCTCCCCTGGGAGGACCAGCTTCTGCTGGGCACCACCGACGAGGCGTACGAGGGCGATCCGGCCGACGTCCGCGCGACCGAGGCCGACATCCAGCAGATCCTCGACGAGGCGGCCTTCTCCGTACGGGACGAGCACCTCGGCCGGGATCTGATCAGCTACGCCTTCGCGGGGCTGCGGGTGCTGCCGGGCGGCCCCGGCGGCGTGACGGCCGCCAAGCGGGAGACGGTGGTCAGCGAGGGCATCGGCCGGAATGCTCTCGGTGGCGGGCGGCAAGTGGACCACGTACCGGCACATCGGCCGTGCCGTGATGGACAAGCTGGCCAAGCTGCCGGGCGGTTCGCTCGCCCAGGACATGGAGCCCGTAAGGGAGTTGGTGCGCCGCACCCCGCTTCCCGGTATCTCCAACCCGAACGCGGTGGCCCATCGCCTGCTGGTGGACCGCGAGCGCGAACCGGGCCCTCGCATGGACCCGATGACCGCCCGCCACCTGGCGACGCACTACGGCTCGCTCTCCTTCGACATCGCGCGGCTGGTCAACGAGGACCCGTCGCTGGGCGAACGCATCCACCCCGACGGCCCGGAGATCTGGGCGCAGGTCGTGCATGCCCGCGATCACGAGTGGGCGGTGACGGCGGACGACGTGCTGCGGCGGCGCACCACCCTCACCATCCGCGGTCTGGACACCGCGGAGGTACGGGAGCGCGTGGAGAAGCTCCTGGAGGAGCGCAAGGGCTGACGCGTGGCGGTCCCGGCGTCCCCTGGGTCCGGTACGCCGGCGGTCCGGTGCCGACCGGCCCTGTGACAGAGGGACTTGAGGGGCCGGGACTTGGGCCGGAACCGGGGGCCCGGAGCTTGAGTGGCCCGGGCGGCGGCTGACCAGGGCCGGGAACCAAGCCCGAGGGGGTGAGAGGCGCCCCGTGCGGCCGTGACGGGACCGCACGGGGTACGCAGGCGGGCGGGCCGACGCCGGGGCGCGGCCCGCCCGCCGTCCTGCGTGGGGTCCGTACGGGGATGCGGGGGCGTTCGGCCTGACGCGGATCACAGACGTACGGCCCGCGCCAACTTCCCTTGGCGGCCTGTCAGTTCACGTAGCCGGACGGCCCCGTTCCCCCGGCTCGGTCCCGCGCCGACGGGTCCAGCCACACCGCGGTGTCGGGTGCCAGCGTCCCGTCGCCGTGCCGGTACGCCGCCGGTTCGCTCGTCAGCAGGGGTACGGCACCGGACGGCAGCGGCACGGGCCGGTCCGAGAGATTGATCCGGCATTCGAGCAACTCGCCCCTGCGGAAGGCCAGTTCGCCATCGGCGGCGTCCAGCCACTCCAGTGCGCCGCCGCCCTCGCGGCCCTCCGAGCCGCGGAAGCCGCGGCGCAGCCTCAGCGCCGTCCGGTACAGCTCCAGGAAGGAACCCTCCACTCCGCTCTGCGCCTCGGCGGAGTGCGCTCCCCATCCCTCCGGCTGCGGCAGCCAGCTTCCGCCGGGTCCGAAGCCGTAGGAGGGGCCGTCCTTCCGCCACGGCAGCGGAACCCGGCAGCCGTCGCGGCCCTTCTGCCGGTGCCCGGTGCGCTCCCACATCGGGTCGCGCAGCGCGCCGGGCGGCAGGTCCGCGACCTCCGGCAGGCCCAGCTCCTCGCCCTGGTAGAGGTACGCGGTGCCCGGCAGCGCCAGGGTGAGCAGCGCGGCGGCACGGGCCCGGCGACGTCCCCGCTCGTGGTCGGGGGCGGGCTCACGCCCGTCGGCGGCCAGCCACTCCGTGAAGTCGGTGCCTTCGGGGAGGGCGTAGCGGGTGGCGTGCCGTACCACGTCGTGGTTGGAGAGCACCCAGGTCGGCAGGGTGCCCACGGAACGCGCCCCTTCGAGTGAGGTGTCGATGACGCCGCGGAAGGAGGCGGCGTCCCAAGGGCAGCGCAGATGGAAGAAGTTGAACGCCTGGTGGAGTTCGTCGGGGCGGGTGTAGAGCGGCAGCCTGGCGGCGCTGACGCCTGCTTCGGCGACGGCGATACGGGGCGGCTCGTAGGAGTCGAGGATCTTCCGCCAGTGCCGGTAGACCTCGTGCACCTGGTCGCGGTCCCAGAAGGGGTGATCGTCGCCCTGGGGCGGGGAGTTGAGCGGTGCCGCGTCGTTGCCGCGGGTGTCGCGAAGCGGCTGCCGCAGGTCCTTGCGCAGACCGTGTGCGACGTCGACGCGGAAGCCGTCGACGCCCAGGTCGAGCCAGAAGCGCAGGGTGCGCTCGAAGTCGGCGGCGACCTCGGGGTTCTCCCAGTTCAGATCGGGCTGTTCGGCCGCGAATATGTGCATGTACCACTGCCCGTCGGGGGTGCGTTCCCAGGCGCCGCCGCCGAACTTCGACTGCCAGTCCGAGGGCGGCTCGCTGCCGTCGGGCCCGCGGCCGTCCAGGAAGTGGAAGCGTTCGCGTGCGGCGGAACCCGGCGGCGACGCCAGCGCCTCCGCGAACCACGGGTGCCGGTCGGAGCAGTGGTTGGGGACGATGTCGACGATGACCTTCAGTCCCAGCGCGTGCGCGCGGGCGAGCAGTTCACGGAAGTCGTCGAGCGTGCCGTGGCGGGGGTCGACGTCCCGGTAGTCGGAGACGTCGTAGCCTCCGTCGGCCCAGGGCGAGGGGTAGAAGGGCGTCAGCCAGACCGCGTCGGCGCCGAGCCCTGCCAGATGGCCGAGGCGGTCGGCGACGCCGCGCAGGTCGCCCATTCCGTCACCGTCGGAGTCGGCGAAGCTCGGCACGTAGACCTGGTAGACGACGGCTTCACGCCACCAGTCGTCGGCGGCTTCGGCGGGCTGCGGGGACGTGCTGGCTGTCACGGTGTCCTCTCTGAAGTGGCTTACGCGGCGGGCCCGTTCCGCTTGCACGCCGGTACGGGGGGCGGCAGAACGCGGGCAGTCGGGCCGGGCGGCGAAGCGCACCGTAGGGCGGGGGCCACGGCGCTCGTGCGCCGGTGCCCGGTTGTCGTGATCGAGCCTCATCAGTAACACCGTGCAGGTCAAGGGGGTGCTACGGGTCCCGGTCGCGACGGGGCCCGGCCGTGTGCGCTGCCGTGCCCGCCGGCGGGCGCCGCCCGCTCGTTACGGTGCGGCCAGGGCTGCGGCATGCGCCCCCTCACGCCGTAGGCTGGTTGCCGCACGGAACGGAACGGCAGCCGGGTGCGCGTCGACGCACACCACCCGGCCGGAAGGAGGCGCTGGGTGATCGAGCTCGAGGGAGTTCCCGAGCTGGTCGACCCGGTCATGGTGGCCGCGTTCGAAGGCTGGAACGACGCCGGCGACGCCGCCTCCACCGCGGTCGGGCACATGGAGCGCGAGTGGAAGGGCGAGGTCTTCGCGGCACTGGACGCCGAGGACTACTACGACTTCCAGGTCAACCGGCCGCAGGTGTGGCTGGACGGCGGCTCGCGCAAGATCACATGGCCCACGACGCGGCTGGCGGTCGTACGGATCGACGACGCGGGCGGCAAGGAAAACCCCGTGACCTGGTACTGGTGCGGGGCATCGAGCCGAGCATGCGCTGGCGCTCCTTCTGCAACGAAATCCTGGGCTTCGCCCATGAGTTGGGCGTCGAGATGGTGGTGGTGCTGGGCGCGCTGCTCGGTGACACCCCGCACAGCAGGCCCGTGCCCGTGACGGGCGTCACCTCCGACCCGGACCTGGCGCGCACGATGAACCTGGAGGAGTCGCGGTACGAGGGCCCGACGGGCATCGTCGGCATCCTCCAGGAGGCGTGCACGCACGCGGGCGTACCGGCGGTGAGCCTGTGGGCGTCGGTGCCGCACTACGTCTCCCAGCCGCCGAACCCGAAGGCCACCCTCGCGCTGCTCAACCGGCTGGAGGACCTGCTGGAGCTGAACGTGCCGCTCGGCGAGCTACAGGAGGACGCAAGGGCCTGGCAGCTCGGGGTGGACCAACTCGCGGCGGAGGACAGCGAGGTCGCCGAGTACGTGCAGTCGCTGGAGGAGGCGCGGGACACGGCCGAGCTGCCGGAGGCCTCCGGCGAGGCCATCGCGAAGGAGTTCGAGCGCTATCTGCGGCGGCGCGACGGCGGGTCCCCCGGCGGCGCCCGGGACTCCGGTCATGGGCCGGGGGCCGGTCCGGTCCCGGGGCCCAGCGCGGGTGCCGACTTCGGCGGGGAGACCCCCAAGCGCGGTGCGGGCGGCGGGCGTTCCCTTCCGTCGAGACGTACGTCCACGGGCGGCGGCAAGGAGGCCCGTAAGGACAAGGACGCCGAGAACGGGGCGGATGCCGGTACGGGCGATGCGGAGGCCGAGGCGGACACCGGCGCGGACCCCGGAAGCGCCGACGAGGAGAAGGACGTCGGGACGGCCGGTAAGCGGGGCGGCAAGCAGACCGGCAAGGGCGCGGAGGACGCAGGGAACGCCAACGACGCGGAGGGCACGGAGGAGACGAAGGGCGCGGAAGGCGCGGAGGGCGCCAAGGGTGCCGAGCGCGCCAAGCCCGCCCGGCGCTCCGGCACCACGGGCACGGGCAGGAGCGGCAGCAGAAGCACGCGCGGCACCGGCAAGGGAAGCCGTGCCCGGAAGCCCGCCGAGCAGGCCGGGGAGGCCAAGGACTCCAAGGAGGCCAAGGACGCCGAAGACGCCGAGGACGGCGCGAAGGACTCCGACGGCAGTCGCAAGGGGGAGAGCGGAAAGGCGAAGCCGAAGCGGTCCTCGTCCAAGTCCCCGGCCAAGCCCCGGTCCAAGCCCTCGTCGACGTCCACGTCCAAGTCCCCGTCGAAGAACGGCGACAGCGGCGCCGAGGACACGAGCGCCGAGGACGGCGGCGTGGACGACGGCGGGACCGCCGGCAGCAACGGGAACGCCGAGAACACCGGGAAGACCGGAGGGGCCGGAAAGACCGGCAACGCCAAGAACCGCGGCAGCGGCAAGGAACGGGGGAAGGGCAAGGACTCCGGCGAGGAGTGAGCCCACCGTGTCCGGCCCCGTACACATCGGAGGGGACACAACGGAGGGGGCCGCCCCGTGCGCACCGCGCGGGGCGGCCCCTCCGTATGTCGTGGCAGTCCCGGGGCTGCCCCGGGACCAAGGGGACTACTCCAGGACTGGCCCGGGACTGCCCCGGAACTACAGGGCCACGCCCAACAGCGCGTCCACAGCGCGCGAGACGACGCCCGGGGCGCCCTCGTCGCTTCCTCCCCCGGCCTCCTGTTCGGCGGCCCACCGGTCGACGGCGGCGAGCGCCGCCGGTGAGTTCAGATCGTCCGCGAGCGCCACGCGGATCTCCTCGACGACGGATTCGGCGGGGGGCCCGTCGGGCCGTGAGACGGCCGCACGCCAGCGTGCGAGCCGCCGCTGTGCCTCGTCCAGCAGAGCGGCGGTGTACTCCCAGTCCGACCGGTAGTGGTGGGCGAGGAGCGTCAGCCGGATCGCGGCGGGGTCCACGCCGTCGCGGCGGAGCTGTGAGACGAAGACCAGGTTCCCCTTGGACTTCGACATCTTCTCGCCGTTCAGTCCGACCATCCCGGAGTGCACATACGTCTGTGCGAAGGGATGCTCGCCGGTGAGCGCCTGCGCGTGGGAGGCGCCCATCTCATGGTGCGGGAAGGCGAGATCCGACCCTCCGCCCTGTACGTCGAAGCCCATGCCGAGGTGTTCCAGGGCGATGGCCACGCACTCGATGTGCCAGCCGGGGCGTCCGGGGCCGAGTGAGGCGCCGTCCCACTGCGGTTCGCCCTCGCGGGCCGCACGCCACAGCATCGGGTCGAGCGGGCTCTTCTTGCCGGGCCGCTCGGGGTCGCCGCCGCGCTCGGCGGACAGTATCCGCATGGTCTCCGCGTCGAGACGTGATACGCCGCCGAAGTGCGGGTCCGCCTCGACGGAGAAGTAGACGTCGCCTTCGAGTTCGTAGGCGGCGCCCTGGTCACGCAGCCGCTCCACGAGCGGGACGATGCGCGGAATCGATTCGACAGCACCGACGAACTGCCGCGGCGGGAGCATCCGCAGGGCCGTCATGTCCTCCCTGAAGAGCGCCGTCTCACGCTCCGCCAGCTCCGCCCACTCCTCGCCCGTCGCCCGGGCCCGCTCCAGCAGAGGGTCGTCGATGTCGGTGACGTTCTGTATGTAGTGAACCTGGCGCTTGGTGTCGAGCCACACGCGCTGTACGAGGTCGAAGGCGTTGTAGGTCGCCGCGTGCCCCAGGTGGGTGGCGTCGTACGGGGTGATCCCGCAGACGTATATGCGGGCGACGGGACCGGGGGCCAGAGTGACGCGGCCGCCCGTCGAGGTGTCGTGGATCTCCAGGTCGCGGCCCTGACCAGGCAGGGCGGGGACCTCGGAAGCGGGCCAGGCATGCATTCCTTGAGACTAACCCGGACAGGAGTTCGCCATTCGGACGGGACGGCCGCACTCCGGGCCGGACCTGTGGAAATGGCCGAATAGGCGGTCTTGACCGCGTACGGCCGGACGCGTACCCGGCCGCCGTACGGACTGCGATGTCGTACGACCCTGAGCGTCAGACGGGAGGCCAGGGGATCGCGGGCCAGTCGCCGCTGGGGAGCGGATGACGGCCGGAGCTGATCAGCCCGCCGACCCGCTTGCGGAGGGCCTCCAGTTCGGCCGCGGTGATCAGCTCGGAGAGCCGTACCGCGAGAGGCGCGCCCTCGGCGAGCGCCGCGGCGAGCCCGCGCAGGGTCGCGACGGCCTCGGAGGTCAGGTCCTCGCCCGCCCAACCCCACAGCAGGGTGCGGAGCTTGTCGTCGACGTGGAAGCTGACGCCGTGGTCGATGGCGTACAGCTCGCCCGTGGGGAGCGTCAGCAGATGGCCGCCCTTGCGGTCCCCGTTGTTGATGACCGCGTCGACCACGGCCAGCCGCCGAAGCCGGTCGTCGTCGGCGTGTACGAGCAACGCCGGCCGCGCCGTGCCCGTGTCCACGTACCCGACGGGCTTCCAGCCCTCCCCCGGTTCGTCGCCCTCGACGATGGCGAGGAGTTCCCCGCCGCCGTCCGAGCCGCCGGACTCGTCGGCGTCGTCGGCGTCCGAGGCGTCGTCGGCCTCGGCGTCGCCTGGGGTCTCCTCGCTGCTCTCGCCCCCGAAGTCCCCCTCCCCCACGGCGACTTCGGAAGCCGCACCGTCCTCGGACTCCTCGCCGTCCTCGGGCTCCGCGCCCGGCAGCGGCCCCACCCACGCCTGGCACATGCCCTCGCCGAACGGCCCGTCCCTCAGCACCGTCGCCGGAACGAGGTCCCAGCCCGTCGCACGGGAGATCTCGTACGCCGCCACCTCACGCTGTGCGAGCGTCCCGTCGGGGAAGTCCCACAGCGGGCGTTCGCCGGCCACCGGCTTGTACACGCACGGCACCCGCCGCCCCTCGTGCTCGACCTCGCCGAAGAGCACGGCGTTGGATGCCTGCCGGATCTGACCCAGTACGTTCAGCGTGCCCAGGGCGAGACGGGTACGGGTCTCATCGGCCGTCGGCGAAGGGGCCGAATCCGCCGGGGCGCCCGGATCGGCCTCCCTCGGCATGCGGCCGGAGTCGGCTGTCGGGTTCATTCGCCGCGCCGGTATCCGTTCTGACGCGGGCACACATGCCCCTCGGGGTCGAGCGGAAGGCTGCACAGCGGGCACGGCGGGCGGCCCGCGTTGACGACTTCCAGCGCACGCTTGGCGAAGGCGCGGGCCATGGTGCCGTCCAGCCGCACCCGGAGCATCGGCGGACCGTTCTCGTCGTCCTGGAGCAGCCGTTCCTCGGCGTCGGCGAGGTCCTCGTCGGAGTCGGCCTCCAGTTCGACGACGGCCTGTGCCTCCACGACCATGCGCTCGCCGTCGCCGTCCCAGGCCAGCGCCATGGTGCCGACGCGGAACTCCTCCTCGACGGGCGTCTCCAGCGGTTCCGTGTCGTCCAGTTCGGCGGGCGCGACGGCCGGTACGGGTGCGTTGCCGCCGGAGCGGCGCACGACCTCGTCCAGCAGCTCGTCGATCCGCTCGGCCAGTGCCTCCACCTGTGCCTTCTCCAGGGCGACGCTGGTGGTACGGCCGGAGGCCGACGCCTGGAGGTAGAAGGTGCGCCGTCCTGGCAGCCCGACGGTACCGGCGATGAATCGGTCCGGCGGGTCGTAGAGGAACACCTGACGGGACACGTCCTGCTCCGTTGTCTCGACGTCTATTCGGTCTAAGGCACCCTACTGCCCGCGCCGATCTTCCTGCTCAGGCTCCGCCCCCCACGGTGGCGTCGCTGCCCTGCCGTCCGGGGCCTCCCCGGTCACGGGGGCCGCGCGGGCCGTCACCGGCGGAGGCTTCTCCACCGGGACGCCCTTCTCCTTCCCCGTTCTCGTCGCCCGCACCGTCCTTCTTCTCGTTCCCGGCCTCTTCCTCGTTCGAAGGCTCCGGCGGTCGCAGGGAGTCGAGTTCGCCGGTCTCGCCGAGCCGCAGCAGAAAGGGCCGCAGCGGGGTGTAGCGGATGACGGTCAGCGAGCAGGGGCCGACGGCGATGCGCTGGAAGAGGTCGAGATGCATCCCCAGGGCGTCGGCCACGACCGACTTGATGATGTCGCCGTGCGAGCACATCGCGTAGATGGCGTCCGCCCCGTGCTCGTGCTCGATCCGGGCGTTCCACTCCCGTACGGCCTCCACGGACCTCGACTGCATCGCGCGCATCGACTCCCCGCCGGGGAAGGCCGCCGCCGAGGGGTGCTGCTGCACCGTCGTCATCAGCGGCTCGTCGGCCAGTTCGGCCAGCTTCCGCCCGCTCCAGTCGCCGTAGTCGCACTCGGCGACGCGCTCCTCGCTGTGCACGGGGACGTCGGCCCGTGCGCGGAGCAGCGGTTCGACGGTCTCCCGGCAGCGCTGCATGGGGCTGGTGACCACGGCGGCCAGGGGCAGGGCGTCCAGTCGCCCGGGCAGTGCCTCGGCCTGGGCGCGGCCGTGCTCGTCCAGTGCGACTCCCGGCGTGCGCCCGGCGAGCACCCCGGAGGTGTTGGCGGTGGAGCGGCCGTGCCTTACGAGGATGAGCGTGGGCATGCGTGCCAGCGTAGGCGAGGGCTTCGAAGCGGCTGCCGGTGGTTGTATCGGCCGCTTCGGGGCACAATGACCAGTCGTGATCGTGGACTGCGCCATCTACCGGGACGGACGCCGCATGGAGCGGCCGGCCGACTACTCCGATGCCCTCGACGAGGCCAGGGAGACCGGTGACGCGTTTCTCTGGATCGGGCTGCACGAGCCGACCGAGGCCGAATTCGACCACGTCACCAGCGAGTTCGACCTGCATCCCCTCGCCGTCGAGGACGCGCTCCACGCCCATCAGCGGCCGAAGCTGGAGGTCTACGAGGACTCCCTCTTCCTCGTACTCAAGCCCGTCTCCTACGACGAGTCGACGACGGTCGTCTCGACCGGCGAGCTGATGCTCTTCGTCGGGGACTCCTTCGTGGTGACCGTGCGGCACGGGAAGGCCAATCCGCTCGGCGAGGTGCGTGAGCGGCTCGAGCACGACCCCGAGGTGCTGCGGCACGGGCCGACGGCGGTGATGTACGCGGTGGCCGACGCCATCGTCGACCAGTACATGGAGGTGGCCGCCGATCTCCAGGTCAGTCTCGACGAGTTGGAGGAGGAGGTCTTCTCCCCCGAGGCTCTGGCCGCCCGCGACATCGCCGGACGGATCTACGCCTTCAAGCGCCAGGCGCTGGGCTTCCGCCGGGCCACGGGCCCGCTCGCGGAGCCGCTGGAGCGGCTGACGAGGCCGGGGGTGCCGTTCGTGCATGAGGACTCGCGGCCGTTCTTCCGTGACGTCAGCGACCATCTGACAAGGGTCAACGAGCAGGTGGAGGGCCTCGACCGGCTGCTGTCGGACATCCTCTCGGCGAACCTGGCGCACATGAGCGTCCGGCAGAACGACAACATGCGGAAGATCTCGGCATGGGCCGCGATGTTCGCGATCCCCACCGCCATCGCCGGCATCTACGGCATGAACTTCGAGCACATGCCGGAGCTGCACTGGGTGTGGACGTATCCGGCGGTGCTGGCGCTCATCGCGGGGGCGTGCCTGACGCTCTTCCGTGTCTTCAAGCGCCGCGGCTGGATGTGAGAGGGCTCCCTCTCGTCGCCCCTCGGCTCCGCTCGGCCGCGTCCCGGTGCGTAACCCTTGCGCGTACGGCGCGTTGAGCCGCGTAACGGCCGTGGCGGGGATGACCCCCGAGCCCCCTCCACGGCCGTAAGCATGCCCGCGGGCCCTCCCCTACGAGGCGACACCCGCCTTCTCCAGGGCCTCGACTCCCGCGCGCAGCCCCGCGATTCGCTCCTCCCTGGTGAAGCCCGCGGGCGCGAGGGAGAGGGTGGTCACACCGGCCTCGGCGTAGGCGCGCATACGGTCGGCGATGCGGTCGACGGAGCCGAGGAGAGTGGTGGAGTCGATGAGTTCGTGCG
This sequence comes from Streptomyces marispadix, assembly GCF_022524345.1. Lineage (NCBI taxonomy): Bacteria > Bacillati > Actinomycetota > Actinomycetes > Kitasatosporales > Streptomycetaceae > Streptomyces > Streptomyces marispadix. Next base: position 571,419 of record NZ_JAKWJU010000002.1, read on the forward strand.
GCACGGCGGCCGAAGCGCCGTCCTTGTCCCCGTCCAGGTACTTGTCCTGGATCACGGCGGCTTCCCGCTCGTAACCCATGCGCTGTGCGAGCCGGTTGTAGAAGTTCTGCTTGCGGCTGCCCATGCCGCCGACGTAGAGGGCCGTGTACGGACGGAACTGGTCGGCCAGCGCGTGTACGTCGTCCCCGACGGCCATCGGAACGGTCGGGCAGACGTCGAAGCCCGTCAGTTCCTTGCCGGCCTTCTCTCGTCCGGCGCGCAGATGCCGCAGCGTGGTCTCCTCGGCGTGCTCGGGCGAGAAGAAGATCAGCAGCGCACCGTCGGCGATCTCCCCGGTCTGTTCGAGGTTCTTGGGCCCGATGGCCGCGATGTAGAGCGGGATCTCCTCCCGTACTGGATGCACCGTCAGCTTGATGGGCTTGCCGGGGCCGTCGGGCAGGGGCAGCGTCCAGTGCTCGCCCTCGTGGCTGAGGCGCTCGCGGGACATGGCCTTGCGGATGATCTCGACGTACTCGCGGGTGCGGGCCAGCGGCTTGTCGAAACGCACCCCGTACCACCCCTCGGAGACCTGCGGGCCCGAGACGCCGAGGCCGAGCCGGAAGCGCCCGCCGGAGAGGGAGTCGAGGGTGGCGGCCGTCATCGCGGTCATCGCCGGTGCGCGGGCGGGGATCTGGAAGATGCCCGAACCTACGTCGATGCGCTCGGTCTGCGCCGCGACCCAGGACAGGACCGTGGGCGCGTCGGAGCCGTAGGCCTCGGCGGCCCAGCAGACGGAATAGCCGAGCCGGTCGGCCTCCTGGGCGACGGCGAGGTTGTCCGCGTCCATCCCCGCGCCCCAGTAGCCGAGGTTGATGCCGAGCCGCATACCGGCCCCCTTACTGATCAGTAACGTCACTGTCCCGGGGACTCTAGCGCGCCCTCGCCAGTAACCTCAACGCCCATGGAGGCAAGGCACCTCGGCCGTACCGGCCTGCGCGTATCCCGAATCGGTCTCGGCACGCTCACCTGGGCACGGGACACCGGGGAGCGGGACGCCGCCGACCAGCTCAAGACGTTCTGGGAAGCGGGCGGCACGCTGGTCGACACCGCGGACGTCTACGGGGACGGCGGCGCCGAATACCTCCTGGGCAGGCTGCTGGAGGGCCTCGTGCCCCGGCGTGACCTGGTGCTGGCGACGAAGGCGGGGAGCGTGCCCGACCCCGACCGGCGCTTCGACTGCTCCCGCGGGCATCTCCTCGCGGCGCTGGACGCGTCCCTGGAGCGGCTGCGCACCGACTACGTCGACCTGTGGCAGGTGCACGCCTTCGACCCGGCCACTCCGCTCGACGAGACGCTCCAGGCGCTGGACATCGCGGTCAGCACGGGACGTGCGCGCTATGTGGGCGTCTCCAACTTCAGCGGCTGGCAGCTCGCCAAGGCCGCCACATGGCAGCTCGCAGCCCCCGGTACACGCACCCGGCTCGCGAGCACACAGATGGAGTACTCCCTGCTCCAGCGCGGCGTCGAGCGCGAACTGCTGCCCGCCGCCGTCGACTTGGGGCTCGGGCTGCTGCCCTCGTCGCCGCTGGGGCGCGGTGTGCTCACGGCCAAGTACCGTCGCTGCGACCCTCCGCCGGACTCGCGCGGCGCCTCCGAGCACCTCGCGCCGTTCATCGCCCCGTACCTCGACGAGACGGCCGGGAGCATCGTCGACGCCGTCTCGACCGCGGCCGACGGACTGGCCGTATCGCCGCTGCTCGTCGCGCTGGCCTGGGTACGGGACCGGCCGGGAGTGACCGCTCCGATCGTCGGGGCGCGCACCGCCGCGCAGCTCTCCGAGGCGTTGTCAGTGGAGGGTCTTACTCTTCCTGACGAGATCTGCCGCGCGCTGGACGACGTCTCGGCGCCGGTGCACCGCTACCCCGACCAGGACTGGAGCGAGCTGTGACGGACGACAAGGCAGCCGAACTCCTCGCGGCGGTAAGGGCTGTGGAGAGCGGCGAGCGTTCAGCCGCGTCGTTCTTCACCGACACCGCACAGCCGCCTGCCGCGCCGCGACCGCAGCGCCCGGCGACGCCCGCGGGGCCGCGGACGGCTTCCCCGGGGCCGGACAGGCGGCCGGGCCCGGCCGCCGTGCCCGACGGGCTGCGCGAGGTGCTGGCGGCGGGCGGCGCCCCCGAGGCGCTGGCGCCCCGTGTCGCCGAATCCCTCGGCGAGCAGGCCGGGCCGCTGCTGCGTGAGGACCCCTGGCAGTTGCTCTCAGTCCCCGGCGTACGGCCGGAGCAGGCGGACGGCTTCGCACGCGCCCTGCTGGGCGATGACAGCGGCCCCGGCGACGAGCGCCGCGCACAGGCGCTGGTGGTGTGGCTGCTGGAGCGAGCGGCACTGAAGGGGCATACGGCCCTGGAGCCTGCCGCGCTGTCGAAGGGCCTGTCGCAGTACGCGGTTCCGGAGCCCGACGAGGCGGTGCGTACCGCCGTCGACGCGGGAGCCGTCCTGGTCTTTGAAGACGCGCTCGACGCCATGCCCGCGGGCGGCGGCCCCTCCCCGGGCGCCGCGGCGCAGAGCGGGGAAGGCGACGACGGGGCCGAAGAGCGGCCCGTACGGCTGCTGTTGGGGCTGGACCGCTATGCGCTGGCGGAGGAGAGCCTGGCGGACGGGCTGGCGCGGGTGATCAACGGCGCAGGTCAGGGCACAGCCCCCGGGGAGGCGCCCGATGCGTGGGAGAGCGCCGCGGCGTCGGCCTCGTCGCCGTCGGCGGCGGAGCTGATCCGTGCGGTGGCCGGTCATGGGCTGGTCGCACACACCGGCGGCGAGGCCGCACGAGCCGAGCCTGCCGCTCTTCTCGCCGCCGCGGAACGGCTGGGGCTGCGCGCATGTGCAGCCGCGCACACCGCCGGCGGACGCGACCGCCTCGCCGCGCTTCTCGCCGACGCGGCCGGGAGCGAGGGCGTGCCCGGCCCGTCAGAGCAGAAAGAGCCGGGAGAGCGAGCAGATCCGCGCGAGCAGGGCGAGCGGGACCGGCAGGCGGTCGTCACCGTCGCAGGGCTGCTGGACGGCCGCGAGGGTCCGGCCCGTGACGCGGAAGGCGCGTGGGCGCTCGATCTGCTGATCGTCTGCGACGCCCCCCAGCTCGACGCGGAGACGGCCGCCGCCCTCGTAGAGTCCCTTCCCGACGGGGCTCGCCTGGTGCTCAGCGGCGACCCGGGCGTGCTGGGCGCGGCCGGTCCCGGCCAGGTCTTCGCCGATGTGATCGCCTCGGGAGCCTGCCCGCGCGTGGCCTCGCGTACGCCGGACCCCGGGCCGATCGGCGAGCTGGTCTCCGGAATCGGCATCGGCGAACTGGGCCAGGTCGACGCCCCCGGCAAGGAGGTCGTGGTCGTACCGGTGCGGGACGCGGGCGAGGCCGTGCATCGCACCGTTCAGCTCGTGGCGGACTCGGTGCCGCGTGCCATCGGCGTTCCCGTGGAGGAGACCCAGGTGATCACGACGGGCCACGGCGGAGCGGCGGGCACCAGGGCGCTGAACGCCGCCCTGAAGGAGCGGCTGCGCCCCGGCCCGGGCCGCTTCGACGGTTTCGACCCGGGCGACCGCGTCGTCCACAGCCCGTCCCGTGGCCGTACGACACCGGCAGTGGTCGTATCCGGCGAGGAGGAGGGCCTGCGCCTGGAGCACTCCGGCACGGGCGAGCAGGTCGTCGTCGCACGCGACCGCGTCGCGGACGAGGTCAGGCACGGCTGGGCGATCACGGCCCATCAGGCGGTGGGCATGCGCTGGCCCGCCGTGGTGGCGGTGCTGCCGGGCGATGCGACCGAGGCGCTCGACCGCGAGTGGGTCTACACGGCGTTCGGGCGCGGCGAGCGTCATCTGTCGGTCGTACAGGGCGCGGAGGACGCGCTTCCGAGGGCCGTGGCTTCGGTGACCGCCCCGCCTCGCACGACGCGGCTGCGTGTGCTGCTGACACAGTCCGCCCGAGCGGCCGAGGCCGCGACGGCTTCACCGGCTGGGAGCGCGGCGGGCGGCGGCCCGGAGTAGGAGAGCCGCCCGTGCGCCCGCTGGCCGCGGCGGTACGGGTGCGCGTCAGCCGCGGCGATAGGGGCGCGACGCACCGCGGGGGCCGCTGAACTCGGGCGGCGGACGAGCCAGTTCATGGCGAGCCGATGCGCAGACGCGGTGTGCGGCCACCGGCCGCGGCGGCCCGGCAGCCGGCCGCCGAGCGCACGCCCCGCCTACGCCCCTGCCCTCACTCCTCGTCGTCCAGCTCGATGTCCGTCTCGTCGAATACGGAGCTGACGTCGAAGCGGCAGATCACCCTTTCGGGGTCGGCCTGCTCGAACGGCGCGCTCAGCCACTCCCCCGGCTCGCTCGGCTCGTCGGCCGCGGTCACCCACAGCGTCGAGTCGCCCTCGTCCAGGCCGAACTCCTTGTGCCGGGTGGCGATTTCATCGGCCTCGTACTCGCCGAAGAGGATGCCGAGCGCCGCGTGCACGCTGCTTCCCGCCGAGCCCGCGGCCTGCTCGTCCTCGTCCGCCGAGTCCGGGTCCAGGTCGGTGACGCGCTGGGCCTGCGCCAGCAGCCGCTGCGGCTCGACGACGCTGTAGTCGCGCCGGATCAGCACACTCAGCGCGCTGGGGACTTCCGGACCCGTGTAGGCGGGCATGGAGTCGCCGCCGGGAATCTCGAACGGAGTGACTTCGTCGTACGTTTCGTAGAGCAGCTCGTCGTAGGCCTCGCCCGCTGCGGCCAGCTCGTCGAAAGCGGCGTAGACGGCGGTGTCGGAGGCGCCGTTCTCGGTGTCCTTCCCAGCGCCTTCCGCACGGCTCTCGACCGCCTCGAGGTGCCGGTCAATCGCGGCTTTCACCGCTTCGGCGGCGGCGCGTACGTCGGCAGCGGTGGGCTGCTCAGCATCAGACATAGTGCAGACGCTATCCGTATCCGTCCTCTGCCCGCACAATAGATGAGATGCCGGAATACGAATTTCGCGATGTGTACGTGCCTCGCGGGGTCTCCCGCAAGGCGGCTACCCGACTGCTGACCGACCATGCCGAGTACGGGCACTGGGAGTTGGCCCGTACACGCCTGTACCCGGACGGCAGCCGCAGGGTGCGGCTGCGCCGCCGGATCATCCGCCAGCTCCACGCGACGTGGTGAGGTGACCTGGTGAGCCTTCCCGCCCCGGAGGGCGGCAGGACAAGGCGGCGGAGCGGGCCCCACCCGTGTGGTGCCCGCTCCGCCGTCTCTCAGGCTGTGCCCGCTCAGCGCTGCGCGAGGCGCGAGGCCCGCCGGTAGAGCACGAAGCCCCCGATCAGCAGGCCCGCGCTCACCGGCGCGGCGACGCCGATCATGTCGCCGGCGCCGGTGTGCGCCAACTCTCCGGCACCGGACTCGGACTGGGACTGGGTCCGCAGGTCGGAGGCCGAGGTGACGTCCGAAGTGCCCTCGGAACCGCCGCCTGCCGGGTTGTCGGCGCCCGGCCGCTCCGAACCCGGGGCGGTGGGCGTCGAGTTGCCCGGCTGCTCACTGCCGGGCGGCGTCTCCTCCTCCGGCCCATCGCAGCCGTCCCCGGTGTTGCCGAGGCCGACGACGTTGACGGAGTTGCCGCACGCGTCGATCGGTGCGTTGATCGGGGCCTCGATGTTGTTGCCCGAGCCGATGCCGTCGGAGGCGCCGGCCTGGCCGTCGGCCGACGGCGCCCCGCCGCCGCCTCCGCGGCACCCGGCCGCGGAGTTGAGGGAGCCGAGGACGTTGATGGTGTTGCCGCAGACGGTGATCGGGGCGTTTACGGGCGCGTTCACGTTGTTGCCGGAGAGCGCCCCGGATCCCGCGGCCGAGCCGGCTGCCGTGTCGGCGAACGCCGTGCCTCCCGAGAACGTGGCGAGCACGCCGCCCGCCGCGGCCACGGTGATCAGGCCGTTTCTTGTGACCTGTCTCATGGTTCTAATCCCCTGCCTTGCTTTCTGCCAGTGGGTATTACAAGGGCGCACAAGGGGGGTGGATTTGCGGATTCCGCGTCTCCGCCCCGGAAGGACCAGGCGGCGCCGGGGCCGTGTTCGTCGCGCACGGCACCGTCCGTTCTTCGCTTCCTCATGCGTTCGAGAACGACTTCAGTTGCCGCGGCAGGTTTCGCCGCCGGCGGTGTTCAGGCCACCGAGCACGGTTGTCGTGTCGCCGCAGACGTTCACGGGGGCGTCGACGGGTACGCCGACTCCGTTCCCGGACGCGGTGCCGGGAAGTATCCCGGCGGCGCCCCGGTCCCCTTGGCCGGCGGCGGCTACGTCTGCGCCGGCGAGCATCAGCCCGCCGCGGCGGCAGCCGTGGCAGCGGCGACCTTCTTGATCATTGATTCCTCCTAGTTGGCATGCAGTTCAAACCACGAACCGCATCCCCTGTAACGAAGACGGAGGAATCCGGGTACGAGCGGATGCTCGCATTCACCCTTTCCGGGCGGCTGCGTACAACCGCCCGAATTCCCGTTCCATACGGGCGTGTTGGCGGCAGCGCACGGGCAGGGGCGGCGCTGCCCGCCCGTTTGGAACGGCGGGAGGGCAGGTAAGTGCGTTCAGCTCAGCACTGGTCGAGGAAGCGGTCGAGTACGCGCACCCCGAACTTCAGGCCCTCCACGGGCACTCGCTCGTCCACGCCGTGGAACATCCCGGCGAAGTCCAGCTCGGGCGGCAGCTTCAGCGGCGCGAAACCGAAGCAGCGGATGCCCAGATCGTCGAAGGACTTGGCGTCCGTACCGCCGGAGAGCATGTACGGCACCGCGTGCGCGGCCGGGTCCTCGGCCTTGAGTGAGACCTGCATCGCGTCGACCAGCGCGCCGTCGAAGCTCGTCTCCAGCGCCTTGTCGGCGTGCACGTCCTCGCGGCGTACGCGGGGCCCCAGTACGCGGTCCAGGTCGGCGAGGAACTCCTCCTCGTGGCCCGGCAGGAACCGTCCGTCGACGTGCGCCGTGGCCTGGCCGGGGATGACGTTGACCTTGTAGCCCGCACCCAGCTGGGTTGGAGCCGCGGTGTTCTGGAGAGTGGCGCCGATGATCTTCGCGATGCCGCCGAGCTTGGCGAGCGTCTCCTCCATGTCCTCGGGGTCGAGTTCGGTGCCGAGCGCGTCGGACAGCTCGTCGAGGAAGGACCGTACGGTCTTCGTCACCCGCACGGGGAACTTGTGGCGGCCCAACCGCCCTACTGCTTCGCACAGTTCGGTGATGGCGTTGTCGTTGTTCGTCATCGAGCCGTGCCCGGCCGTGCCGTCGACCGTGAGCCGCATCCAGTGCATGCCCTTCTGGGCGGTCTCCACCAGATAGAGACGCAGGTTCTCGTTGACGGTGAAGGAGAAGCCGCCGACCTCGCCGATGGCCTCCGTCACGCCGTCGAAGAGGTCGCGGTGGTTGTCGACCAGGTGCCGTGCGCCGTAGACGCCACCGGCCTCCTCGTCGGCGAGGAACGCCAGCACCACGTCGCGCGGGGGCCGCCGGCCGCTGCGCAGCCGGTCCCTCACCACGGCGAGGGTCATCGCGTCCATGTCCTTCATGTCGACTGCGCCGCGTCCCCATACGCAGCCGTCCGCGATCTCCCCGGAGAAGGGGTCGTGGGTCCAGTCCTCGGCGTTGGCGGGGACGACGTCGGTGTGGCCGTGGATCAGCAGCGCGGGTCGGGAGGAGTCCTCACCCTCGATACGGGCCACGGTGGAGGCGCGGCCGGGGCGGGATTCGAAGATCTCCGGTTCGAGTCCGGCCTCCGCGAGCTTCTCCGCGACGTACTCGGCCGCTGCCCGCTCACCCGGCCCCTCATTGCCGCCGTAGTTGCTGGTGTCGATCCGGATGAGGTCACGGCAGAGGTCGACGACCTCACTCTCGGCGCTCGCTCCGGCACCGGTCGGTGCAGGGGTCGACTGGTTCACACTGCCTCCTCGTATCGCCGCGGGGGTCCGCACCCATCCTCCCGCCTACGGGGCGGCCTCCCAAGGGCGGGAGCATGAGCGGGGCGGGAGCGGGGCCGGAGCGTAGGGGTCGGCGGGGACCGAGCCGGGGCGAGACGGGGGCGAGTCGGGGCCGGGCGGGCGGGCAGCGGGGGTGATCGGAGGGGTGCGATCCAGTGTTAAAGTTGGCTCTGCCGCACGCCGATGGCGGGCGGTGCACCTTGTCGGGGTGGCGGAATGGCAGACGCGCTAGCTTGAGGTGCTAGTGCCCTTTACAGGGCGTGGGGGTTCAAGTCCCCCTCCCGACACCAGCTAAGGCCCCTGTCGATCAGGGGCCTTCTCTTTGGTCCCTGTCGCGTGACCGGTTTCGTCGGTCCCTGCGTGTGGTAAGCCATGCTCCGCAGGTCACCCCGTGGTGACGGCAGCCCTCATCGCCTTCAGCGGCTCTCGCAGTTCACGGTCGTAGAAGTCGAGGAAACCGTCCGGGTCCGGGCCGGCGTTCATCAGGACGAGGCGGTCGAAACCGGCGTCCGTGAAGCGTCGGGCGGCGTGGAGACAGCGCTTCGGGTCCGGGCCGCAGGCGAACGTCTCGGTGATGTCCTCCATGCGTACGGAGGCGGTGGCCGCTGCGAAGTTGACGGGGTTGGGCAGTTCGCTCATCACCTTCCAGCCGGTCAGCGCCCAGCGTGACGTCTCCAACGCCGCCCGTGCGGCCGCCTCTTCCTGAGGGGCCCAGGCCACGGGCACTTCGGCATAGCCGGGCCCGTCGCCTCCGGCCTCGCGGTAGTGGCGCATGATCTCCGGCCTGTCCTCGGTCGCGAACAGTCCGTCGCCGAGTTCCGCGGCGATACGCGCGGCGTCCCGGCCGCCGGCCGCCACCGCGACGAGCGGCGGACGCGGCGGCAGATCGAAGATCCGCGCGTCCTCGCAGCGCAGATGGGTGCCCTCGTAGGTCTGGTAACCGCCCTTCCACAAAAGGCGGATGATGTGCAGTGCTTCGCGCAGCATCTCCTGGCGCACGCGGATCGAGTCCGGGAACTCACGCCCCACGACATGTTCGTTGAGGCGTTCCCCGGAACCGACGCCGAGGACGAAACGGCCGTCCGACACCAGGGCCATGGTGGCCGCGGCCTGGGCGACGACGGCCGGATGGTAGCGGAGAGTCGGGCAAGTGACGCCCGTCGCAAGCCCGATGCGTTCGGTCCTGGCCGCGACGGCGCCGAGGACGGACCACACGAACGGCGAGTGGCCCTGGCTCTCCAGCCAGGGGTGGAAGTGGTCGCTCATCTCCACGAAGTCGAAGCCCGCCGTCTCGGCGGCCACCGCCTGACGGATGAGTTCCTGCGGGCCGAACGCCTCGGCCGCCAGCTTGTAGCCGATCTCCATGCTGCCTGCCCTCTCTGCTGCGCTTGAGCGGTTGGTCCGCACGGTCGTGTACGTCGCCGGATGCCGGTCTTCCCGACTCCCGTTCCCGTTCCGGCGATTGAAGCCCGGACAACTCGGAACCCCGCCTACGAAAGACAGTCGAGCCGAAGGAAAGGAGCGGCTCGTGGACTGGCGACACCACGCGGCCTGCCGGGACGAGGACCCCGAACTGTTCTTCCCGATCGGTACCACCGGTCCGGCGCTGATGCAGATCGAGGAGGCCAAGACGGTCTGCCGCCGCTGCCCCGTCGCGGAGCACTGCCTGAGCGCGGGCTTCGGCCAGTACTACGGCATATGGGGCGGCGTCTCCGAGACTGAGCGACAGTCGATGCGGCATCGCGCCCGTAAGGCGGCACTTCGGCATCGCGGCTGACACGGCCTCCTCTCGGTGGGCTCCCGGATGGGCTTCCGGTGGCCCGCGTGGGCTCGTGCGCCCGCGAGCCGGTACGGCGTGAGCGGCCGCACGGGAGCGCCTGAGCCGACGGGGACCTGGGTACCCGCGAGAGCCAGGTCATGCGAGGCCCGGCCGTGCCCGGCAGCCATGCCCGGCACGGGACGGCTTCGAGCACGAGGCCGAGCCGAGGAGGCGATGAGGATGCCGGAGCCCGGTAGCAAGGCCTACGACAAGAAGCGTGCGCGGCTGCGGAAGGACGCCGAGAAGGAGCAGCATCACGCGTCCGATCAGGAGGCCGACGAGGAGGCGAAGAAGAGGCTGGAGGAGGAGCCGCGGTGGCGTCCCTCCGGACCCCGTACGGAGCGTGGCCGGGGGCCGAAGGGCGAACGGTAGGCCTGAGCCTGGTGCGGGCCGGACCCGGGCCCCCGATCCTGCGCCCGGGCCGTCGACCAGCGGCCCAGGCCCGCTCCCGTACCCGCCCGGACCCCCGGGTTTCCGGGCGGGCGGCACGGTGACCCGAGTCGCATGGCTACCGCGAACGCGATGACGTACGGATACTTCCTGACGTGTGAGGACCACGGTCCACGGGCGCTGCTGGAGCAGGCCCGCATGGCCGAGGACGCGGGCTTCACCTCGCTGTGGATCTCGGACCACTACCACCCGTGGACCACCACGCAGGGACACTCGCCCTTCGTATGGTCGGTGATCGGGGCCCTGGCCGAGGCGACTTCCCTGCCTGTGGAGACCGCGGTGACCTGCCCCATGCTGCGTACTCACCCCGCCGTCGTCGCACAGGCGGCGGCGACGTCCGCGGTGTTGCTCGGCGGCGACCGCTTCAGGCTGGGCGTGGGCAGCGGCGAAGCGCTGAACGAACACATCCTGGGGACGGTCTGGCCGGAGGCTCCGGTGCGTCTGGAGATGCTGGAGGAGGCCGTCGCCGTCATCAGGAAGCTGCTGAGCGGCGACGAGATCAGCCATCACGGCAAGCACTACACCGTGGAGAACGCCCGCCTGTACGACGTGCCCGACGAGCCGGTGCCCATCGACATCAGCGGATTCGGGCCCGCCGCCGTGGAGTTGGCCTCCCGCATCGGCGACGGTTTCATCACCATGGAGCCGGACGGGGATTCCGTGGCCCGCTTCCGGCGCGGCGGCACGGGCCGCCCGGCACTCGGCGGTCTGAAGGTGTGCTACGACACGGACCGCGGAGTCGCCGTACGTACGGTCCACGAACGCTGGCCGAACATGTTCCTGCCCGGCGAGCTGGGCCAAGTGCTCCCCACGACCGCGCACTTCGAGCAGGCGAGCGGCCTCGTGACGGAGCAGCACGTGAAGGACGCGGGCATCCCGTGCGGCGACGATCCCGAGGAGCACATCCGCAATGTGCGGGCCTATGCCGACGCCGGATTCGATGCCGTCTTCGTCAATCAGATCGGTCCCGACCTGCGTGCGTTCTTCGACTTCTACCGCACCAAGGTGCTGCCGCAGCTTCCGAGTTGAGCGGGAGCCGGGCGCGGCCGGCGGCCGGACTCGCACAGCCGCGAAGGCGCGGTGGAGCCACGGACCGTCACTCCGGTACCGCCAACGCCGTTTCCCACGTTGGAGTGAACGCTGTATGCCCTCGCGTGAGATTCGGCGGCCGGTGAGTACGTTCGGGATGGGCCCCTGGCTCCCAGCGGGGCCGTGCGCGTTGCGCTCTGAGAAGAGGAGATGTCCCGCCTGGAAGCCAGGAAGGTTGCCGTATCGATGACGGAACAGGCACCGATCCGCTGCCCCTCGTGCGAGGGCTCCGGCGAAGGACGGACCGTCATGACCGGGGACGGCCCGTACAGCGAACCGTGCGCGTTGTGCTCAGGGGCAGGGCAGCGGCTCAGACCGGGCACCACGGCCGCCGCCCTCGTGCGGACCGCGGTCGCCTCCGGCCGTAGCCTCTTCGCCACACAACCCCTGCTGGTGCGGAGAAAGCGCCGGGGGCTGGAGGCCTGAGACGTTCAGTGCGGGTGAACTCGCGTGTGTGCGGGGCGAGTTCGCAGACGTCTCGTATGCCTCTCGTACGCCCCTCGTGTCGTACGCCCCTCGTGCGCGTCAGGGTCGCGTCAGGGGCGCGGCGCCGGGCGCGTGGGGTACGGCCCGGCATCGCGCCCCGCAGCGCTCAAGTCCCGGCCGTGCCCGTGCTGCCGGAGAAGAGAATGGAGGCGAGTTCCTCGTCCAGGGACTGCCGGATGCGGTCGGTGAGCCCGCCCTGGGTCGCCTCCTCCAGGACCTCGACCACGCTGCGGGCCTCGTGCACGGCCTTCGGGGTATCGGCCCCGGCGCGTTCGGCGACCCTGTCGAAGAACTCCTGGCGGCTCATCCGTACGCCGGTCTGCGGCACGTCCGGTGCGTACTCGACCCGGCGCAGGTGCTCGCCCAGCTCCCCCGGCAGTTGTGCGGCCAGATTGTCCGCCATCGCGGCCGGGATTCGTTCCGCCAGCGTCTCAAGGGTGGCGCGGGTGCCGGCCTCGGCCGCTCCGCGGCTGTCCAGGTGGGCGCGGGCCTGCACCTGGCCGATGAACTCGTCGTGCTGCATGACTCCCTCTCCTCACTCGAGGGTGTGAGAACCCGAGTCGTCACTCCAGCATGCGTCCGGCCGACGGACGTCGCATGTGCGGGCGTGGGGCGGGCCGCGACGGCTCTTGCCGTCCCTGCCGGTGCGGCCGCAAGAGACCGCCCGGACGTCTGGGACGACGGACGGTGAAGGGGCGAACACAGCGCCCGGGTGAGCGCATTGGGGCGGCTCGGCGGGCGGACCCGCCGTAGCGGCACGGGGGGCACCGAGCCGGTGACGAGGCGTGAAGACCTCGCAACTGCCCTACGCGCAGGGCGCGTTGAGGAAAGCGATCGACTCCGCGGTGCTCGCCGGGATCGATCCGCGACCGAAGGCGTGAGCGTCGTTTCACGCCTCGCTGTTTCGCCGAGGGCGGCGTGCGATCGGCCGGTGGGGGTACCACGGCTTTCGTCCCGGTTTGCGCCCCGGCTTTCCCTTGCGATCCGGCGGACCGGGGCGGCTGCGAAAGCCGGGCACCGCCGGAGACGTTCCCACGATCCGACGCCCTGGAGGGAAGACATGGCACAGCACATCGGCGAGATCATGACCCCCGACCCCGTGACGGCGACGCCCAGAGCGTCCATCGCAGAGATCTCCCGCATGATGCGCGAGGGGGACATCGGTGAGGTGCTGATCGTCGAGAACGGGAAAGTCCGCGGCATGGTCACCGACCGTGACCTCGTCGTCCGCGCCGTCGCCGACGCCCTCGACCCCGAGACCACCGTCGCCCAGGACGTGTGCAGCGCCGATCTGGCGACGTGCCCGCCCGACGCGGAGATAGACGAGGCCGTCCAGCTCATGCGGGACAACGCGATACGCCGTCTCCCCGTGATCGAGGGCGACAGGCTCGTCGGCACCGTGAGCATCGGTGACCTTGCCATCGAGCGCGACAGAAGCTCCGCGCTCGCGGACATCAGCGCGGCTTCGCCCAACCGCTAGGGCTCGCCGGGCGGTTGATCACGTTCGCGTACCCGGAACGGAGGCGAAGGCGGGCCGGAAAAACGCGAACGGGCCGGGGTGCGGTGCCTCCGCCGTCCCCGGCTCCCGTCCCGCCTTCGCATCCCTCGACATCCCCTCGGCAGCTCCGGCATCCCCCGGCGTCCCCCAACTCTCCGCATCGCCGGGCGGACTTCACATGCGTGCGTGGAGGCGGCGTGCCAGCTCCACCATGCGGGACGCCTTCTCCCGGGGGGTCGCGTACGACGTCAGATCGGCGAGCGGTGCGAAGCGACGTACCGTGATCGCCTGCGGGGACGCGAATGCGTGCAGGCCCTCCTCGCCGTGTACACGGCCGTAGCCGGAGTCGCCCGAGCCCCCGAACGGCAGTGACGGAATCGCGGCGAAGCCGAGCACGGACCCCACCGAGACGACACCGGCACGCAGCTTCGAAGCCGCCTCCTGCCCGGCGCGGGCGGAGCCGGTGAACACGGCGGCGCCGAGGGCGTATGAGGAGGCGTTGGCGCGTTCAACGGCCTCGTCCAGGTCGCTTACGGAGTTCACCGCGACGAGGGGGCCGAAGGTCTCCTCCCGCATGACGGGCGAGTCCTCCGGCACGTCCGCCAGCACCACGGGGTGGACGTACGGCGCACGCACCGACTCCGGCCCGCCGAGCAGCACGCGGGCGCCCGCGTCGGCTGCCTCCTTCAAGTGGTGTTCGATCGTGCCCAGTTGGGAGGGCAGCGTCATCGGGCCGTAGTGGGCCTCGTGTCCGGCGGCGCGGCCGTCGCCCCCTTCGCTCTCGGCGTCCCCGCCGCTCCCTTCGCCGTCAGGCCCCGGCTGCGAAGGTCCCGTCACGACCTGCTTCGCCCGCCGCACGATGCGCTCGCACAGCGCCTCGTGCACCGATGCGACCGCGTACACGCGTTCCACGCCCGCGCAGGTCTGGCCCGCGTTCGACATGGCGCCCCACACGACGGCCTCCGCCGCCCGGTCCAGCCCGGCGTCGTCCAGGTCGCCGCCGACGAGCACCGCGTCCTTGCCGCCGCCCTCGGCCGTCAGCGGGGTCAGGGTCTCCGCGCAGGCCGCGGCGACCTTGCGGGCGGTGGCCGGTGAACCGGTGAACGCCACCTTGTCCACGGCGGAGCGTGCCAGCGCCTCCCCGGTGGGGCCCTCGCCGGTCACGGTGCACAGCAGGTCGGTGTGTTCCGGGAGGGTCTCGTTCCAGATGCGCGCGAGCAGGACGCCTGTGCCCGGGGTGAGTTCGGACGGTTTGAAGACGACGCCGTTGCCTGCGGCCAGCGCGTAGCCGATGGAGCCCATGGGCGTGTAGACGGGGTAGTTCCACGGGCCGATCACGCCGACCACTCCGAGCGGCCGATATGCCAGCAGCGCCCGCTGATGCGCCGACAGCAGGCCCGGTGCGACCCGGCGGCGGCCCAGCACACGCCGGGCGTGGCGGGCCGCCCAGTCGAGGTGGATGACGGCCAGCAGCACCTCACTGCGCGCGTCGTGGTCCGGCTTGCCGGTCTCGGCCGCGATGACTTCGGCGATCTCACCGGTACGGGTGGCCAGCGCGCGTTTGTAGGCGAGCAGCGCCGCCCTGCGTCCCTTCCAGCCCGCCCGCGCCCAGGACTTGGCCGCCTCCCGGGCGCGGCCCACCGCTGCCGCCACCTCAGCGGGGCCGTCCACCGGGTAGTCGGCGAGCTTTGCCCCGGTGGCGGGAGAGAAGGAGGCGAGACGTCCGGTGCCGGTCATGGGGCTTCCTCGGTGGCAGGGGGTGCGGGCGGTCGGTTGTGCGCCCTTGGGCCCTGCCCGCCGGGAGCTGCGCGGCGGGCGTGACGGGCCGGGCGGGCCCGGGGGGCACAGCGGCGCAGGCTACCAGCGAGGTGCGTGCGTCAAGTGGCTTCGGCGGTACGTGAGTTGACGGGGTGCCTGCCGGGTCCCGCACCGAAGCCCCCGAAGCCCCGAAGCCCCGAGGCCGTGAAGCAGACCGTACGGAGAGGGAGGACCTGCGGGGCCGGGCGGGCGAAGTCCCGTCAGGGGCCCGGCCGTTGGGACGTACCCGCCGAAGCCTCGATGGTCTCTGTCTCGTCCTCCTGCGGGACGGGGCATGCGTCCATGGTCGAAAGGCGGCGCAGCGCGGCCTCCGACAGCAGCAGCACGGAGGCGACGGCGACGAAGGGCTGCAACGGCGCCCAGTAGCTGAGCGCTCCGGAGGTGCCCAGCAGGAGCAGTACGAGCTTGTTGCACACGGGGCAGCCCACGGCGACGAACGACAGCACGCCGCCCACGGAGCCGAGTCGGCGGCCCGCCTCCGGCACGGGTGTCCCGGGTTCGGGTGTCCCGGGCTCGCGGGCAGGGGGCGCGGCGGCGTCGGGTCCGGAGGCGTGGGTCTTCGGGTCGCGCATATAGGTGGCCAGCACGACGCCCCCGAGTACGGCGGTCAGCGCCAGCGTCGGATAGCTCCACCACTGCACCGGCACGGCTCGGGAGAACAGCGGGCTGGGCACCACGGCGGTGGGGAGCCCCACCAGCAGCGCGGTGCCGACGGCCGCGGCGGCGGCGCCGGTCCAGCGGCGCGGCGACCATCCGCGCAGGGCGAGTGCCGCCCGGCGAGGGGATCTTGTGGCAGAGGGCATGGTTGCCGTCTCCGATCGAGGCGTGGGCCGACGTGAAGAGAAGCGCCTTGCACGGTGCCGACGGAATCACATCCGTGCGGGAGGAATCGAGGGCGTCGTCGTCAACGGCCGGGAAGAGGCGGGCAGTTCGGCTCCACGTCGTCGTCGCGGGGTGTTCAGTCCGGTGTGTCCTGCGCGCCGTCGGTGAGGACCTCCGACAAGTAGCGCAGCATCTCGGGCTGCCGCTCGTGAAGGAAGAAGTGGTCGCCCTCGATCACCTTCAGGCTGAAGCCCGCGCTGGTGTGGCGCCGCCACTGGGCCACCGACGACACATCGACCTCTCCGTCCTCGCTGCCCGCGAAGGCCGTGATGGGGCAGCTCAGCGGACGGTCCCCGCTGAAGCGGTAGGTGTCGGCCACCGCGAGGTCGGCACGGAGTATCGGAATCATCAGCTCCATGAGCGACTCGTCCGCCAGCACAGCCTCGGGGGTGCCGTTGAAGGAGCGCAGCCGTTCGCGGAACAGCGGCTCGGGCAGGTCGTAGTCGGGAACGGCCGTACGCCGCATATGCGGTGCGCGGAACGCGCCGACGCACAGGTGCACCGGAGGGCGGCCGTGGCGCTGCTCCATGGTGCGGGCGAGTTCGAAGGCGACGAGCGCCCCGAGACTGTAACCGAACAGCGCATACGGGGAGTTGCGCGCTTCGGCGACTTCGGGAAGCAGATCCGCGACCAGCGGTCCGATGCGGTCGTGCGGTGTCTCGCGGAAGCGCCTGCCCCGGCCGGGCGGCTCGACCGGCCGTACGCGGACGTGCGGGGGAAGCGCACTGTCCCAGTCGGCGTACAGGCGTGCGGAGCCTCCCGCGTAGGGGAAGCAGAACAGTTGCAGGGGTGCGGGGGCGGCGGGGTGGGAAGTGGCCACCGAACCCCGTCGCGGATCGGTGTCGTGAACCATCGCCGCTCATTCCTTCCCGAATGCCTGGTCGTTACGGGGGTGTTCGGGACGTGCGTGTCCTGAAGGTCCTGAAGGTGCGTGTGCTCGACTCGCGTGTTCACCGGTGCCGTCCTGACGTCCGGAGAGCAGCGAAGCGATCGTCTTGAACTGGACGTTGGAGGTGCCCTCGTAGATCGAGCCGATCTTCGCGTCGCGGTAGAGCTTCTCCACGGGGTGCTCTCCGGCGAACCCGGCGCCGCCGAGGGTCTCCACCGCCTGCGACGCCGCGCGTTCGGCGACGGCGGAGGCGATGTACTTGGCCATGGACGTCGCCTTGATGCGCTCGGCCTGCGGTGCCCCGCCCTGGAGCAGACGTGCGGTGTTGTACAACAGCACGCGGGCCGCCTCCAGTTCGGCGGCCGTACGGGCGAGCGGGAACTGCACCCCCTGGAAGTCGATGATCCTCGTGCCGAACTGCTCCCGCTCCTCCGCGTGTTGAAGGGCGTGGGTGAGCGCTCCGTCGGCGAGGCCGACGAGTTGGGCGGCGATTCCGAGCTTGCCGATGTCGAGGGTCTCCACCATCAGTACGCCCCCGTCGCCGGGGCGCCCGATCAGGCTCCCCCGGTCGACGTGGACGTCGTCGAACGTCACCTCGCACGTGGAACTCGCACGAATCCCCATCTTCGGCACCGGCTCGCCCACCGTGAGGCCGGGAGCGTCCCGGTCGACGAGGAAGGCGCTGAGCGCGGACGCCGATGCCGAGGGGCCTTCCCCGGTGCGGGCGAAGACCAGGAACAGCCCGGCCTCGGCGGCGCTGGTGATCCAGCGCTTGCGGCCGTTGACGACGAACCCGTCGCCGGTCCGCTCGGCCCGGGTCTCCAGTGCGAAGGCGTCGCTGCCCGCGTGCTCCTCCGAGATCGCGTACGCGCCGACCTGGCCGCCCGCGAGCCGCGGCAGATGGCGCCGCTTCTGGTCGCCGCTGCCGTGCCGGAGGAGGGCGCTGACGACCAGGGCGTTCTGCACGTCGACGAAGACGGCGGCGGAGGGGTCGTGCCGGGCGATCTCCTCGATGGCGAGCACCACTTGGAAGAGGTCGCCGCCGCTTCCTCCGTAGACCTCGGGGATCTCGATGCCCATCAGGCCCTCGTCGAACAGCTCCTTGACGAGCCCGTCGTCGAGCCGCCCGGCCACGTCCATCGCACGGGCGCGGGGCGCCACGGACTCCTGGCCGAAGCGGCGGACCTTCTCACGCCAGGCCCGCGCCTGCTCCGGCAGCGTGGTCAGGGCCGGGGGGCACTCCCCCGGTGCGGGTGTCGGCATCCGGTGTCCTCTCACGTTCGGCGGGACGGACGGTAGGGCGTAGGGGGTCGGTTGGGACGTACGGAGTCGGTCGGGGCAGGGCGGCCGGGACGAGTGCCCGGGAGTGGCGCGGCCCGTACGGGCACCGGACAGCAGTCGGCCCGAAAGGGACGCTCACGACGGGCAGTCGAGGCGCCCGGCGGGCTATCACGAGGGCACGCGCACGGTCATCGGCTGCCCGCGGCGTTCACCGCCGACGTGTGGTGCAGCCGGGGCGGCTGCTGAAGGCCGCGCCACATGGCCTCCTGGGTGCGGTGCGCGAAGAAGGTGGTCATGCGGAGGAAGAGCGGCCTCAGCAGCGGATTGTCGACCTGCGGTGCACCGGCGACCTTGAAGATCGTGTCCCGCACCCAGCGGACCCGCTCCAGCCGTGCCTGCTCATACGCCCGCAGTGCCGCCACGGGGTCGCCCGGCTCGGCGGCCATCTCGTCGGCGAGGACCACACCGTCCTCGATGGCCTGGCACGCTCCCTGACCGAGCACGGTCGTCACCGCGTGCGCGGCGTCCCCGAGGAGGGTGACGCGGCCCTTGCTCCAACGGTCGCGCCACTCCCCGTAGTAGAGGTCGGTGCGCAGCAGCCGCTCCTCGGGGGTGTTCTCGACGAGGCAGCGGGGAGGGCCCTCGAAGCGTCCGGCCAGTTCCATGACGTGTGCCCGGCGGGTGCCGGGCTCGTCCTCGCCGCCCGCCGGGGCCGGGTGCCCGATGGTCCAGGTCACGCGGCCGTCGGCGATGTGCCAGGCGCCGCCGTTGACGCCGTGTCGGGTCTGGAACAGGTGGACCGTGCCCTCGGGGACGCCGCAGGCGCTGTCGCTGACGCCCCGGTATGTGGTGACGCCGGTGTAGACGGGCTCGGACACGCCGAAGAGTTCGGCGGCGATGCCGGTCACCCCCGACTTCAGCCCGTCCGCGCCGATCAGCACGTCGCCCTCGGCCTGGGAGCCGTCGTCGAAGCGGACCACGACCCGGTTCTCACCGGAGGAGAAGCCCGTGATGTTGGCGCCGAAGTGGACCTCCACGTCGAGGCTTTCGCATCCCTCGGTCAGGACCCGGGCGAGGTCACCGCGGGCGATGGTGACTCCGGGGGTGCTGCCGGGCGCGGTGAAGTCCTGCACGGGGGTGCGGATGACGGACACGTCGCGTTCCGTCATCACCCGGCTTCGCTCGATGGGGATGCCGTACTCGAAGAGCTGCTTCTCGACGCCGAGTGCCGCGAGTGCCGTGGTGGCGTTGCTCCAGATCGTGACGCCGGTGCCGCTGGTCTCGACGCGGAGGCCGCTGCGCCGCTCGTACACGCGTACAGGGAAGCCCTGACGGCCGAGGGCGAGCGCCGCCGTCAGCCCTCCGATGCCTGCGCCGACGACGAGAACGGTGGGTTTGGCTGTCATCTCATGCCTTTCGCGTGGCGGGTGGCAGGTCCGGGGTGGCAGGTCCGGGTCCGAGGACGGGAAGCCCAAGTGCCCGGCGGTGTACGGCGGTTCAGGCGCCGTCGGGCCGGTCCATGCGGCGGTGCCTGGGGCGGGGCTTCAGGGGGCGGCGGCAGGAAGCCGATCGCCGTCAGCTCCCGCAGATAGCTTCCGAGCAGTGCGTCGTCCACCGTCGGCGGGCGGCGGCCACCCGTCACCCGCAGTGTGTTGGCGGTGTCGAAGACCGGTTCGCGCAGTCCCCTGCGGTCGTCCTGTACGCGCTTGCCGAACAGGGAGAGCGTGGGGCCGAGTTCGCTGCCGGGATGCCGGTCGGCGTGGCCGCGGCACGCCTCGTACCAGTCCTCGAAGGTGTCCCAGCCGGCCGGGTGCCCGGCCAGCCGCAGCGCTCGGTGCACGCCTTCGAAGCTCAGCCGTTCGGTGCCGCCGAACTGGTATGTCCTGCCGAGGTGTTCGCGGCCGCGGGCGGCCTTTGCGACGACGTGCGCGATGTGGTCGACGGGCACGATGTCGGTGCTGAAGTCCAGCGCCGGGACCGAGCCCACCAGGGCGCAGGCACGCAGGATGTGGGTGAAGACGTCGTCGGCACGCCACACCCCGGTGGTGCTGTCCCCGGCGATACGGCCGGGACGGTAGACCGAGACCGGCAGGCCCCGTTCACGCGCGAGGGCGACGATCTGCTCGGCCGCCCACTTGCTCTGGTTGTAGCCGTTCTCGGCGGGCGGTGCCTCGGCGGGCAGCTCGTCCTCGCGTGCGGGCGGATCGCCGTCGCGCCGCAGCGTGAACACCGAGAGGGTCGAGACATGGTGTACGGGCTTGACCGGGCCGGTGCACGCCAGCCGCAGGATCTGCTGCGTACCGCCGACGTTGGTCTCGCGCAGGGCCGAGTAGGGCTTGGCGAAGTTGACGGCCGCTCCGCTGTGGTGGATCTCCTCGACGTGGTGGGCGAGTTGGCGGAAGCCGTCCGGCCCCAGCCCGAGGTGGGGTTCGGCGAGGTCGCCGGGCAGCGCCGTTATCCGCTCCCGCGTCGCCTCGTCCCACCTGTCCCACAGCTTGAGGTCGCGCAGATGGCCGACGAGCTTGTCCCGGGCCGCACTCGAGGTCTCCGCCCTCACGAGACAGACGATCTCGGCACGGGTGCTCGTCAGCAGCGCGTCGAGGAGGAACGCGCCGAGGAATCCGGTCGCTCCCGTCAGCAGCACGGCACGCGGGTCGGGGTTCCACTCCCAGGTGCCGTCCACCCGGATCGCGGGGTCCAGTACGACGTCCTCGGCAGGGTCGGGGCCGTCGCCTGCCGCGTCGTCGCGTGTGACGGCCTCGGCCAGCGCATGAGGGGTGGGACGTTCGAACAGCAGCCGCAGCGGCAGCCCGGCGCCCGGCCAGTCGTCCCGCACGGCGGCGTGAAGACGCGTCGCCGACAGGGAGTTGCCGCCGAGTTCGAAGAAGTCGTCGTGGGCGCCGACCTCCTGGACGCCGAGCACCTGGGCGAAGAGCTCCGCGACACGTGCCTCGGCGGGTGTGGAAGGCGCCGCCTGCCCACCGCGTGCCGCCGTGGCACGGCCCGTCGCGGGAGCGGGCAGGGCGGCGCGGTCCGTCTTGCCGCTGGGGGTACGGGGGAACTCGCGCAGCACGGTCAGATGGGCGGGCACCATGTACTCGGGCAGCCGCTCACGCGCCAACTCATGCAGTTCGGCGACGAGTTCGCCGTGCTTGGCGTGGGTGGCGTGCGCGGTGACGTCGGCGTGCGCGCCCTTCGCGTCGCCCCCGCCCTTCGCGTCGCCCCCGCCCTCGCCGTCCGGGCTCCCCTCGCCGCCTTCGCCGTCCTCGCTCTCCCCGGCCTTCGTGTCCCCTGGCTCGGTGCCCGTACTGACGTATGCCGCGAGCCGGGGATCGCCGGGGACGTCCTCTCGTACGACGGCGACCGCGTCCCGCACCGAGGGGTGAGTGCGCAGCACCTCCTCGATCTCGCCCGGTTCGATGCGGAAGCCGCGGATCTTGACCTGGTCGTCCTCGCGTCCGAGGTACTCCAGCTCGCCGCCGGGCAGCCAGCGCACGAGGTCGCCCGTGCGGTAGAGGCTGCTGCCGGGGCGGTCCGGATCGGGCGGGAAGCGCTCGGCGGTCAGCTCGGGACGGCCCAGATAGCCGCGTCCGACGCCGGGCCCTCCCACATGCAGTTCGCCGGGAACGCCGATCGGCACGGGACGCCCGTCCGGATCGACGACGCGGAGCCGGGCGTTGGGCACCGGACGGCCGATGGGCGGGTGCCCCTCGCCCGGGAGAGGCCCGGAGAGCGTGGCGTAGACGGTGATCTCCGTGGGGCCGTAGGCGTTGACGAGCCGGACGTGTCCTGCCCAGCGGGCCGCGACCGCGGCGGGGCAGTCCTCACCTCCGGAGACGACCGTACGCAGCGAGGGCAGCTCGCCCGGGTCGAGCAGGGCCAGCAGCGACGGCGGGAAGAGCGCGACCGTCGCACCGCCGGAGCGCACCTCCGACGCCAGGTCCTCCCCCGCCAGGGCCGCACCGGCATCGGGGATCACCAGGCAGGCCCCGCCCAGCAGTGCCATGACCCACTCCCACACGGAGGCGTCGAAGCTGGTCGATGCGAACGCCAGCATCCGGTCGTCGGGGCCGACGCCCACCAGGTCGCGGGTCAGATGGAGATCGGCCACTCCACGGTGGGTGATCATCGTGCCCTTGGGGCGGCCGGTGGAGCCGGAGGTGTAGATGACGTACGCCAAGTCGTCCGGCCCGGCGAGGGGTTGGAGATCGCGCTCGTCCTCCCGACCGGCCCCGTGTCCGTTCTGCTCGCCTTCAGCCGGGGGCTCCTCGTCGACGAGGACGATCCTCGCGCGCTCGCCCGTGCCGTCACCGAGGCCACCGCCGAGTCCGTCACCATCGCCGCCACCGTGTCCGCCGCCCGGCCCGTCACCCAGCAGCTCGCTCGCGCGGCCGAGCAGCCCGGACCGTGTCAGTACGACCGGCGCCCCGCAGTCGGCGAGCATGAACCGGACCCGCTCGGACGGGTATCCGGGATCGACGGGCACATAGGCACCGCCCGCCTTGAGCACCGCGAGAATCCCCACGTATGTCTCCACGGAGCGGCCCGTGAGGAGCGCGACGAGGGTGCCCGTGCCCACGCCGAGGCCGCGGAGCCGCCGGGCCAGGCGGTTGGCGCGGGCGTTGAGCTGCCCGTAGGTGACGGTGGCGGCGCCGCTGCTGAGCGCCGCCGCGTCCGGGCGGGCGGCGGCCTGCTCCTCGAAGAGCACATGCGCCGCGACCTCCGGGACCGGCCGCGCCTCGCCACGCGACCAGGACTCCAGGTGCTCGCGGTCCGACTCGGGGAGACGGGGCAGCCCGGAGAGCGGGGCCCGAGGAGCCCGCGCCACCGCGTCGAGGAGTTCGAGATAGTGGTCGAACAGCCGGTCCACGGTGGCCTGTCGGAACAGGTCGGTGTTGTACTCCATCGCCGCGCGCCAGCCGTCCCCGCGCGGCACGATCTCCAGTACCAGGTCGAACTTGGAGGTTCCGGAGTGGACGTCGAAGGGACGCACATCGGCGTCTCCCATACGGGCCTGCGGCACCTCGACGTTGCCGAAGGAGAACACCGTCTGGAACAGCGGGGTACGTGACAGGTCGCGTGCCGCGCCGACCTCGTCGACCAGCCGCTCGAACGGGACGTCGGGGTGTGCGTAGGCACCGACGCAGGTCTCGCGCACGCGGGCCAGCAGTTCGGTGAAGGCGGGGTCGCCGGAGAGGTCGGTGCGCAGCACGAGGTTGTTGACGAAGAAGCCGATGAGGTTCTCCGACTCGGGACGGCCGCGGCCCGCGACGGGCGACCCCACGGCCACGTCCTGCCTGCCGCTGTAGCGCTCGATCAGCACGTCGAACGCGGCGAGCAGCACCATGAACAGCGTGGCGCCCTCGCCGCCGCCGATCTCCTCCAACTTCCGCATGAGCGTGCCCGGGACGGGCCGGTAGCGGATGTCGCCGCGGAACGTCTGCACCGGTGGCCGGGGGTGGTCGGCGGGCA
Organism: Streptomyces marispadix; assembly: GCF_022524345.1. Lineage (NCBI taxonomy): Bacteria > Bacillati > Actinomycetota > Actinomycetes > Kitasatosporales > Streptomycetaceae > Streptomyces > Streptomyces marispadix. The sequence continues at coordinate 595,020 of NZ_JAKWJU010000002.1, forward strand.
GTTCGACGGGCGTCAGATCGCCCAACCGGTCTTTCCAGTAGGCCAGTTGGCGCTCGGTCTCCGGGGCGGTGAGCTGCCTGCGCTGCCAGTCGGCGTAGTCGCCGTACTGCACGGGCAGCTCGGGCAGTTCCGGCTCCCTTCCGCCGAGTAGCGCCTCGTAGAGGGTCACGAGTTCACGCACGAAGACCGAGACGGACCACCTGTCGCACACGGCGTGGTGGAAGACGAGCGACAGGACGCGGCGCTCCTCGCCGGTGCGCAGCACCGTCACCCGCATCAGGGGCGCATGTGCGAGGTCGAAGGGGCGGGTGGCGGCGTCCCGCAGGATGCGTTCCGTCTCCCGCTCGCGCTCGCCGTCGACCGCGCCCCTCAGGTCGATCCGGTCCAGGGGGACGCTCACGTGCGGGTGTACGGCCTGACGCAGCTCCCCGTCCGTCTCGACCAGGGCCGTACGAAGGGTCTCGTGCCGCTCGGTGAGGCGGGCGAGGGCGTCGGTCAGCGCCGATTCGTCGACGGGGCCGGTCAGTTCGACCTGGGCGGACATCAGATATGCGCGTGTGCTGCCCGGGTCGAGTTCGTGGAGGAACCACAGTCGCGACTGTCCGAGGGAGCTGGGCAGCAGCACGGCCTCCTCGCCGGGCGCGGCGAGGCGGGGCAGCGGTGCGGGCCCCTCGGGGCCGGGGCCCGGGGCGAAGGGGTCAGGGCCGGGGGCGGGACCCTCAGGGCCGGGGGCGGGCGGTTCCTCCTTCTGTGGGGCGGCTCCGCCCGGCGTCTCACGCGCCTGACGAGCAGCCGTGCCCGGCTCCTCCGCCTCCTCTGACGCGTCCAGCTCCTCCGCGAGGGAGGCGACGGTGGGCCGGTCGAAGAGCAGGCGGACGGGAATCCTGCGGCCGAAGCGCTTGCTGAGCTTCCCGGCGACCCGTCCGGCCAGCAGCGAGTGCCCTCCGAGGGCGAAGAAGTCGTCGTCGGCGCCTATCCGTTCGACGCCGAGGATCTCCGCCCATAGGTCCGCGAGATACTCCTCGGTCTCCGTACGGGGCGCGGTGAAGGTGTCAGCCGACGCACGCGCGGTGCCGTCCGGCACGGGCAGGGCGGCCTTGTCGACCTTGCCGTTGGGGGTCCTGGGCATGGCGTCCAGCACCGCGACGGAGGCGGGCACCATGTACTCGGGCAGCCGGGCCAGCGCCAGGTCCCTCAGTTCGCCCACGAGTCGGCCGGGGTCGTCCGGCATGGTGCCGGGCACGACGTACCCGGTGAGCCGCCGGTCCCCGGGTGTGTCCTCCCGCAGGACCACCACGGACTCGCTCACGGCCGCGTGTTCGCGCAGCACCGCTGCGACTTCGCCGGGTTCGACGCGGAACCCCCGGATCTTCACCTGGGAGTCCGCACGCCCGACGAACTCCAGCCGTCCGTCGCTCCGGTAGCGCACCAGGTCGCCCGTCCGGTACATGAGGGCTTCGGCTTCCCCGGGCTCCGGCACGAAGTGGCGTGCTGTCAGCTCCGGTTGGCCGTGGTAGCCGCGTGCGACGCCGGGGCCGCCGATGTACAGCTCTCCGGCGACGGTGACCGGCACCGGGCGTCCGGTCTCGTCCAGCACGCGGAAGCGGGTGTGCGTCAGTGGCCGTCCGAGGGGCACGGGCGACTCGCCCCGGCGTGCGCGGTGGCAACTCGCCCACACGGTGGTCTCGGTGGGCCCGTACACCTGCCATGCCTCGACGCCGGCGGCGGCCATCCGTCCGGCCGTCTCGGGCGTCAGCGGCTCGGCGCCGCACAGGCCGCGGAAGGGATGGGCGGCCTGCCAGCCGGTGTCGAGCAGCAACTGCCAGGCGGCCGGGGTGGCTTGCCAGTACGTGGCCTTCGTGGCGGTCATCCGGGCGGCGAGCCGTTCGCCGTCGACGACGTCGGCGCGGGGGAAGAGCGCGACCGTCGCGCCCGTGGTCAGCGGCAGGAACAGGTCGATCACGGACATGTCGAAGGCGTGCGTGATCGTGGCGGCGACGATGTCGTCCTCGTCGAGGCCCGGTTCGTTCCGCATGGAGTCGAGAAGGTTCGGCAGCCGCCCGTGGGGGATCATCACGCCCTTGGGCCTGCCGGTGGAGCCGGAGGTGTAGATGACGTACGCCAAGTCCTCGGGCCCGGCGAGGGGTTCGGGGTCGGTGGCAGGCTCTCCGGCTGCGGGCCAGGGGTCGTCGTCGAGGTGGATCGTCTCGGCGTCGTGGCGTGGAAGCCGCCCGGCGAGCGTGCGATGGCTGAGCAGCACGGTGATGCCGGAGTCGTCGAGGAGGTAGCGGACCCGTTCGGGCGGGTATTCGGGGTCGATCGGCACATACGTGCCACCGGACTTGAGCACCGCGAGCAGGGCGACGACGAGATCGGGTGTGCGTTCGGTGCACACTCCCACCCGGACCGACGGGGCCACGCCGCGGCGACGCAGCAGATGGGCGAGGCGGTTTGCGCGCTCGTTCAACTCGCGGTAGCTGAGGGCCTGTTCGTCGAGGAAGACGGCGCACTTGCCGCCGAGGCGTGCGGCCTGCTCCTCCACCATGTGGTGCAGGGGCAGATCGCGCAGCGGGGCGCCGGTGTCGCCGGTGCCCCACTGCCGTAGCCGCTGCAGTTCCCGCTCGGGCAGCGCGGGCAGCCGGGACAGCCGCTTGCCGGCCGCGGCGGGGGCCTCTCTCAGGAGCATGCAGAAGTGGTCGAGCATGCGGTCGGCGGTGGCGGCGTCGAACAGGGCCGTGTCGTATTCGAGTTCGGCACGCAGGCCGTCGCCCTCGGGTACGAGTGCGAGGAACAGATCGACCTTGGCCGTGCCGGGGTCGACGGGCACGGGCTCCACTGTCAGGCCCGGCAGGCGCAGTTCGTCGGGCGGGGTGTTGCCCAGCATCAGGATGGCCTGCGCGAGGGGTGCCCTGGACAGATCGCGCTCCGGCCGCAGCTCCTTCACGAGCTGCTCGAACGGCACGTCGGCGTGGGCGTAGGCGCCCAGACACACCTCGCGGCAGCGGTCGACGAGTTCACCGAAGGTGGGGTCGCCGCCCAAGTCCGCACGGAGGACGAGGGTGTTGATGAACATCCCTATGAGGTTCTCCAGTTCGGGCCTGTCGCGGCCCGCGACGGAGGTGCCCACGGGGATGTCGTCCTGCCCGGAGTAGCGCGAGAGCAGCAGGCAGTACGCGGCGTGCAGCACCATGAAGAGGCTGGCCCTGCGCTCCCCGGCGAACTGCTGCAACCGCGCGACCGTCTCCGGCGGTATGTGCGCGATGCGGGTGGCGCCCTGGAAGGACTGCGTCGCGGGGCGCTGCCGGTCGGTGGCCAGGTCGAGCGCCGGGAGGTCCTCCAGCGTCATGCGCCACCAGGCGAGCTGGCCCAGAAGCTCACCGCTGTCGAGGCGCCGGCGCTGCCATGCGGCGTAGTCGCCGTACTGGACGGCGAGCGGGGGCAGATCCGGCTGCCCGCCGGTGACGAACGCCTCGTAGCAGGCGGCGAGTTCACGTACGAACACCGCGCCGGACCACATGTCGCCGATGCCGTGGTGGAAGGTGACGACGAGCACGTGGTCGTCGTCTGCGAGCTTGATGAGCGACACCCGGGCAAGGGGGGCCTCGTCGACGGCGAAGGGTGTCGAGGTCTCCTCTGCGAGCGCCTCCCTCAGGGCGGGGCCGGGGTCGTCGGCGTCCGTCAAGTCCCGTTCGCCCACGGGGAGCCGGCACCGCGGCCCGGGGTCGTGGACGAACTGCACCGGTTCGCCGTCGTCCACGCCGAAGCTCGTACGCAGTGTCTCGTGCCGCTCCACCAGTGCGTCCACGGCTCTCTGGAGGGCAGCGCGGTCCAGGGTGCCGCGCAGATGTGCCGCGCCGTAGCCCAGATAGGCGGCTGCGCTGCCGGGGTCGAGCTGTGCGAGGAACCACAGCCGCTGCTGTCCCGAGGACATCGGCAGCACGAACGGCTGTTCCGTCTCCCCGGCCGCCAGGACTCCGGGCTCCGCTCGCTCCGTCGTCACGTCAACTCTCCTTGCTGTTACGGGCCTTGACGCCCGCCGTCCGCCGCGGGCGTGATGTGCGGGGAGTCGCCACCAGCTCCGGACCGCCGGAGCCGGCCGGGCCCGCCGAAGGCTCCGCGAGCTCCTTCAGCTCCTCTGCGAACTCCGCCAGCACCGGCCGTTCGAAGAGGGTGCGCACCCGAACGTCCCTGTGCAGGGCGGCTTTGAGCCGGCCGGTCACGCGGGTGGCCAGCAGGGAGTGGCCGCCGAGTTCGAAGAAGTCGTCGTAGGCGCCGACTCGGTCGACGCCGAGGAGTTCGGCCCAGACGCCGGCGATGCGCTGCTCCAGCTCGTCGCGTGGGGCTACGTACTCCCCCGCCGCCGTACGGCCGGTGCCGGGCGCGGGAAGGGCCCGCCTGTCGACCTTGCCGTTGGCGGTCAGCGGCAGGGCGTCGAGGAGCACGGCGGCCGAGGGCACCATGTACTCGGGCAGCCCGGCACGCGCCAGCCGGAGCAGCTCGGCGGTCAACTCCTCGCGGGCCTGCGGCTGTCGGGCCTCCGCGTCCGGTACGACGGCGTAGGCGACGAGCCGTACGTCGCCGGGGCGGTCCTCGCGTGCCACGACAAGGGCGTCGTGCACCGCGTCGTGGGCCTTCAGCACCTGGGCGATCTCCCCCGGTTCGACGCGGAAGCCGCGGACCTTGACCTGGTCGTCGACCCGTCCCAGGACCTCCAGTTCGCCGCTGTCGAGCAGCCGCGCCAGGTCGCCCGACCGGTACATACGCTCGCCGCCGCCCGCGAACGGGTCGGGCAGGAACCGCTGTTCGGTCAGCTCGGGCAGATTGCGGTAGCCGCGGGCCACGCCGGGCCCGGAGACGTACATCTCCCCCGCAACCCCCTGCGGCACGGGGCGCAGATGCGGGTCGAGGAGGCGGATGCGCAGGTCGGGCAGCGGACGCCCGATGTTGCTGCGTACGCCCGAGGCCGTGTCCTGCCGGGTCACCCGGTGGAATGTGGCGTGCACGGTGACCTCGGTGATGCCGTAGAGATTGACCAGCCGCGGCTCGTCGTCGCCGAAGCGGCCGAACCAGGGGGCCAGCGCGGGCACGTCCAGATATTCGCCCGCGAACAGCACGTATTTCAGGGGAGGTTGCTTGTCCTCGCTGTCGATGGCGTGCTGCATGTACGGGCGGAACGCGGACGGCGTCTGGCTGAAGACCGTCACGCCCTCGTCGGCGAGCAGGGCGTGCAGCGCGTCGGGGGCGCGCACCGTCTCGCGTGGAACGACCACGAGGCGTGCCCCCGTTGCGAAGGCGCCCCACATCTCGTAGACCGACACGTCGAAGGCATAGGAGTGGCACAGGCTCCATACGTCCCCGGCGTCGAGGTCCATGAGCCGTTCCGCGCCGCGCACCAGGCGGACGACGTTGGAGTGCGGCAGCTCCACTCCCTTCGGGCGGCCAGTGGACCCCGAGGTGTAGATGACATACGCGAGGTCGGAGGGCTCGGTGCCCGGCGCGGGCGCCGTGGTCCCGTGTGCACCTATCGCCTCCGCGTCGGCGTCCAGGTCGACGGTCCGGCCGTCGAAGCGGGGTGCGCGGTCCGCGGCGGCCCCGTGGGTGACCAGCAGTGAGGCGCCCGCGTCGGCGAGTACGTAGGCCATGCGCTCACGGGGCTGGGCCAGGTCGAGCGGCACGTACGCCGCGCCGCTCTTGAGCACGCCGAGGACGCCCACGACCAAGTCGGCGGTGCGCTCCAGGCACAGGCCGATCCGCTCCTCCGGTCCGGCGCCCAGCTCGCGCAGACGGTGCGCGAGCTGATTCGCGCGCTCCTCCAGCTCACGGTAGGTGAGGGTGTCGGTGCCGCTGACGAGGGCGACGGCGTCCGGCGTGCGGGCGGCCTGGCGGCTGAAGATGTCGTGGAGGCAGACGCCGGAGTCGTCCTCGACCGGCTGCGGTTCGTGTCCGCCGTCCAGCAGCCTGATGCGCTCCTCGGGCGTGTACGGCTCGATCTCGCCGAGGGTTCCCTCCGGGTTTCCGGCCATGCCGCCCAGCAGGTTGTCGAAGTGGGTCAGCAGCGTCTCCGCGACGGGCCCGGGGAAGCGGCGCCGGTCGTGCACCAGGCGGGGCGGCAGCTCCTCCTGGGGGAAGACGACCATGGTCAGCGGGTAGTGGGGCCTGCCGTCGTAGGAGAAGCCGGTGATCTCCAGCCCGTGCAGGGCCATTTCGGGCGGCGGGGTGTTCTCGAAGGCGAGGTCGGTCTCGAACAGCGGCTGCCCGCCGGGCAGTTCGGCCCAGCGGGGGAAGAGGTGCAGGGGGACGTCGGCGTGTTCGCGTGCGGCGGTCATCGCCTCCTGTAGGCGCCGCAGCCACGGCAGCAGCCGCTCGGCGGGGTCGATGCGGGCCCGTACGGGCGTCGTGGTGATCATCGGGCCGACGATGGTCTCCGCGCCGGGCAGCCCGGTGGGCCGGTGGGTGGAGGTGGCGCCGCTGACGACGTCGTCGCGGCCGGTGTAGCGGCCCAGCAGCAGCAACCAGGCGCCCTGCACAAGGGTGTTGAGCGTCAGCCGGTTCCCTCGGGCGAGGTCGTCGAGGTCCCGTACGAGCGAGCCGAGGGAGCGGTCGGGTACGAAGCTGTGCGTGGGGCCCTGGGGCTCCGGCGCGGGCGGGCCGATCTCCAGCGCGGGGGGCGGCACGTATCCGGCCAGTTCGCGGCGCCAGAACTCCTCGGCCCCCGCCGTGTCCTGCTGCTTCCACCACGCCACGTAGTCGCGGTAGGAGGAGGCGGGCGCCAGACCGGCAGGCTCCGCGCGGCAGGCGGCGGCGTACAGCGCGGCGAACTCCTGGAGGACCAGGCCGAACGACCAGCCGTCCATGACGAGATGGGGGAAGCTCCAGAAGAAGCGGTACTGCTCGTCCTCGAAGCGGATCAGGGCGAGCCTCATCAGCGGGGGCCTGCGCAGATCGAAGCCCAGCCGCCGCTGTTCGGCGCGGAACGCCTCGTAGCGCTCCTCCCGTTCGCCGGGTGCCACCGACCGCCAGTCGTGCTCCTCGACGGGTACGTCGACATGGCGGTGCACGGCCTGGAGGGACTTGCCGACCTCCTCCCAGTGGAAGCCGGTACGCAGGATCGGATGGCGTGCGGCGACGTCCTGCCACGCCTTGCGGAAGGCCGCCGGGTCCAGGTGCCCGCTGAGGGTGAAGGAGAGCTGTTCCAGGTACACGCCGGAGGAGGGGGCGAAGAGGCTGTGGAAGAGCATCCCTTCCTGGATGGGCGTCAACTCGTAGACGTCCTGGAGGTTTTCGGGCTTCACAGGGCCTCCTCGGCGTGTGCGGTCGTGCCGGTTCGGGACGGGGAGGTCCCGGAGGTCTCGCCGTTCCCGGCGAGGGCGCCGAGGAACGTGTCGAGGGTGTTCTGGTCCAGCCCGGCGAGGGGGAAGTCGTCGGGGCCGACGACCGCCCGGTCGGTGTCGCGGCAGTGTTCGGCGATCCGCCGGAAGGCGTCGGGAAGCGCCTCGCTGAGGGCGGCCAGCCGTGCACCGGACGGCTCGCCCGCGCGGCAGGCGAGCGTCGCCCGCAGTCGGCCCTCCTCCAGGTGGGTGCTGAGGACGACGGGGTGGTCCGCGCCGTTCAGCGCCGGGGGACCCGTGGGCCGCAGGCGCCCGTCGGCGGGGAGGTCCAGTTCGCCGAGGTGGCGGACCAGGACCTGCGCGGGCGGGGACGCGGGGGCGTTCTCGTCCGAAGTACCGCGGCGGGACTGGTCCTTGACGGTACGGAGCAGGGCGCCGACGTCGGCGGAGCGATCGGCGCCGGTCGGGTCGGCGGCGGTGTCGGCTGTGGCGTCGGCTGTGGTTTCCGCGGCGGCGCGCCCGCCGCCGTCGGCTGCGGTGCCGGCACCGCCGTCCCCGTCGCCGTTGCCATTGCCGTCCCCGTCGCCGTCGCTGCCCGTGCTGAGTGCCAGCGGGACAAGGGAGTTGAAGCTGCCTGCTGTCGACTCCGCGCCCGCACCGGCCTCCTCACTGCCGCGCAGATCGTTCTCCAGGTCGTAACGCAGCAGCCGTGGCCCGCCGCCGGCGGAAGCGGCCAGCGCGAAGGCCGCCGCGACCGCCTCGGAGGGCGTGAGCCGGTATGCCGCCGACGTGCTCTTCAGCAGCTCCGCCGTGTCCTCCTCGGGGAGTTCCACCTGGAGGGCGTGCTCGATGTCGCCGTCCGCGAGTTCCACGACGCGGAGCGGCGCCGGTTCGTCCGCCGTTTCCGCGTCCTCGGCCGTATGGGCGCCGTCGCCGCCGGGCGCTTCGCCGGGCTCGTGCCCCGCGCCCGCCAGCGCGGCCAGGGCCCGCATCCGCTGCGGGTCCTGTGCGGGCAGCGCCGGGTCCTCTCCGTTCGCGGCGGCCTCGACGGCCAGGCAGAGGTCGCCGAGGAGCACCCGCCAGGACCCGGCGTCGACGAACAGTTCATGGACGAGCCACACCATGCGCCGCTCCGACTCCCCCAGGCGGAACAGCGCGGCCTTAGCCACCGGCCCGGACCGCGGGCACAGTTCGCCCCGCATCTCCTCGACCATGCTCGTGAAGGCACGCTCACGCCGGTCCTCGGGCAGCGCGGTCAGATCGATGTCGGGCACCGCGGACTCGTCCGCGTCCGGGGTCTTGCGGACGGTCCGCCAGCCGCCGTCCGCTTCGGCCAGCCGCATGTGGAGCGCCGTATGGTGCCGCGTCACGGCGGCGAGCGCCGATTCGAGCCAGGCGGGCCGCACTTCGGCGGCGACGTGCAGCTCCGCACGGTGAACTCCCGCCGGCAGCCCGGGAGTCGCCCACTCGACGAGCTGCCGCTGGCGCCGTGTCAGCGGCTCCGTAGCGGCCGAACCGGTCACGGTGGCGCCGCGCGACTCCAGTTCGGCGGCGAGTTCCTCGAGCGTCTCGTGCTGGAAGAGGTCGGCCGCGGTGAACTCCAGGCCCTCGGCGTTGGCGCGGGAGACGATCTGGATGCCCATGATCGAATTGCCGCCCACCGAGAAGAAGTTGTCGCTAGGCCCGATCCCGGAGACCCCTACGACCTCCGCGACGATCTCCACCAGCCGCGCCGCGACAGGTCCCGCGGCGGCGCCGGAGCCGCCCTCGGCACGCACCGGGTCGGGCAGCGCCGCACGGTCGACCTTGCCGTTCGCACTGAGCGGCAGCCGGTCCAGTACGAGGAAGACGGACGGCACCATGTAGCTCGGCAGCACCCGCTCCGCCAGGGCCCGCACCTCGTCGAGCAGCGCCTCCTCCGACTCGGGCGTACGTCCGGCGTCCGCCGTGCCGGGCTCCCCCGGCACGGCGGACGCGGCGGGCTCGGCGGGCACCACATACGCCACGAGTCGACGGTTGTGCCGGTCGCCCGGCGCGGCCGCCACGGCGGCGCTCACGCCCTCGTGCCGCGCCAACGCGGCCTCGATCTCGCCGAGTTCGATACGGAAGCCGCCGATCTTGACCTGGAAGTCCTCGCGGCCGAGGAACTCCAGTGTCCCGTCGGGCAGCCGCCGCCCCAGGTCGCCGGTGCGGTAGAGCCTCTCGCCCGTCTCCGGCCAGGTGACGAAGGACGCCCGCGTACGCTCCTCGTCCCGCCAGTAGCCCATGGCCAGTCCGGCACCGCCGATGTACAGCTCGCCGGTGACCCAGACCGGGCAGGTCTCCATACGGTCGTTGAGCACGTGGAAGGTCTGGTTGCGCAGCGGCGTGCCGTACGGGACGGAGTCGCGGGCGCCGTCCCTGTCCGGGTCGATCGGATGCCAGATGGACCACACCGCCGCCTCGGTGGCGCCGCCCAGGCTGACCGGCTCCAGGTGCGGGATCAACTCCCGTAGCTGTGCGGGGAGTTCGACGGGAATCCAGTCGCCCGACATCAGGGCGAGCCGCAGCGGGTTACCGGCCGCCTCGTGCCTTGCGGACCGCTCGCTTTCGCCGTCCGCGCCGCTGAGCCCCGAGAGGTGTTCGGCGTACATGCGCAGCAGCGCCGGAACGCTGTTCCACAGCGTGACCCGGTGCCTTCGCACCAGCTCGTCCCAGTGGCCGGGGTCGCGGCTCGTGCCCGGCAAGGGGAGGACGAGCCTGCCTCCGGCGCCCAGGACTCCGAAGATGTCGTACACGGACAGGTCGAAGCTGAGCGACGAGAGGCCCAGCACGGCGTCCTCGGGGCCGACGGAGAAGCGCTCGTTGATGTCCGTCAACGTGTTCAGCGCGGCCTGGTGGGAGAGCATCACGCCCTTGGGTTCGCCGGTGGAGCCCGAGGTGAAGATGGTGTAGGCGAGGTCGCCGGGTGCCTGTACGGGCTCGGGCGGTGTGCCGTCGGCGCCGGGCCCTTCCGGGTCGGCGCCCGGCTCGACGGCGACCTCGACCTCGCGGATGCCCTCGGCCCAGGCGTGCCCGGAGCCGCCCTTCGGCACGAGCACGAGCCGTACCTCGCCGCGTTCGCACAGATGGTCCTGCCGTTCGGCGGGCAGGGCCGGGTCGACCGGCAGATAGGCGGCGCCCGCGAGCTGCACGGCGAGCGCCGCGACGATCTGCTCGCAGCTCTTCTCGACGGCCACGGCGATCAGCCGACCGGGACCGGCGCCCAGGGCGCGCAGCCGGTGCGCCAGCACACACGCGTGCGACCGCAGCCGTCCGTATGTCAGCTCGGCGCCCGAGGCGGAGACGACCGCGACACGTTCGGGATGTTCGGCCGCCCTCGCCATCAGCGGCGCGTAGAGGAAGTCCTCCTGGAGAGGCCCGCCGGTGGCGTTGACGCTCTCGGTGAGCTGACGCTGCTCCTCCGGCAGCGGGCAGCGCGGGGTGTCACGCCACGCCTCGTCCGATGCCGCCAGGTCCGTGACCAGCCGGTGGAAGGCGTCGAAGACCGCCTCGATCACGCCCTCGGGGAAGAGCTGCCTGACCCAGTGCCAACTGAGCTGCACGCCTTCGGCGTTCTCCATGACGGCGAAGTCGAGCCACACCTGCGGCGTCTGGGCGATCTCGTGCTCCATGGTGCCCAGCCAGCCGAACATGGAGGCGTCCTCCGCCTCGTTCTCCTGCACGAGGGTGCTGGTGAAGACGACGGGCATCACCGAGCCGCTGGTGCCGCCGCGCCGCCGGGCCATCTCGCGGAGGATCTCCACCCCGTTGAGGTAGCGGTGCTCCAGGTCGGCCCAGCTCTGCCGCTGCATGGCGGTGGCGAGTTCGCCGAAGCTCCGCTCTCGCGAGAGGTCCACGGGCAGCAGGTCGAACGAGGCGAACTCGCCGACGAGGTCGCGGACGTCCTCGTGTACCTGGAGACGGTTGATCACGGTGACGTTCAGAGTGAAGGACGCCGACCGCGACCAGGTGCCCAGCGCCGCCGCGTAGGCGGTGAGCATCGCCGCGGACGGTGTGACACCGGCCGCCGCGGCGCGCTCCTTGAACGCGTCCCACTGTGCGGTCGCCAACTGGGCGTTGCGGGCGGTGAATTCGGGGTCCTTGAGGGAGCCGGGGCTGAGTGCCAGCGGAAGGTCGGGGCCGGGCGGCAGCTCGGCCACGCGTTCGCGCCAGTACGCCAGTGAGCGCTCGTAGAGTGCGGTGCCGCGCAGTTCCTCGGATGCGAGTACATAGTCGCGGTAGGAGATGCGCAGGGGACGGATCTCGTCCTCGCGGCCCTGGTAGTACCTGCGCCAGTCCCGCACCAGCAGCCGGATGCTGCCGATGTCGGCGATCAGCAGGTCGAAGCTGAAGTGCAGCCGGGCGCGTTCTTCGGGGAGCAGCGTGACCCGCACGTCGAACAGGGGCCACTCGTCCGCGGGCCGCACCTCCCGGGAGTGCTTCTCCCGCAGCTCCGCCAGGCGCCGTTCGCCTTCCTCGGCGGGGGCGTCGCGCAGGTCGAGCAGCCCGAAGCGGTAGGGCCGGGTGCCGGGCAGGATGTGCTGGCGGCCGTCGTTCCCGATGACGGCACGCAGCATGTGGTGGCGTTCGACGACCTGCTGCCAGGCCGCCTCCAGCCGTGCCAGGTCGACGTCGGGGGCGAGTTCGACCTCCCAGTAGACGTGTGCCGCGACGTTGCCGCCCTCGAAGCTGTCCTGGCGGCCGATCCACTGGGCCTGCTGCATCTCCGACAGCGGGAACGGCTCGTGGAGGTGTTCCGAGTCGGGCCGCGCCACGGGCAGTTCGCCACCGCGGGACTCCGGGTCCTCCGTGCTTACGGCCCTGCCGCCGGTCGTCGCTTCCGGGGCGGCGGGCTCGCCCGCGCCGGCTCCGTTCTCCGCGAGCAGTGCCGCCAGTCCCGCCACGGTGGGTTCGGCGAGCAGGTCGCCGAGCTTCACGCCGACGCCGAGGCCGGCCTTGACGCGTTCGACCATGCGCGCCGCGAGCAGCGAATGCCCGCCCAGTTCCATGAAGTTGTCGTGGACGCCGACGGGTGCGACGCCCAGCAGCTCCTGCCACACGGCCACGAGCCGCCGGTCGAGGTCGTCGCGGGGTTCGGCGTACTCCGTGGTCAGGGCCGGCCTGGGATCGAAGGCGCCCATCGGCGCGGGCCCGCCGTCGCCGGTCTCCTCCTCCGGCTCGGCGGCCTGGAGGACATAGCCGCCGGGCTTGGCCCGCCGACCGCCGGGAGCCGCCTCGATCCAGTAGCGGCGCCGCTCGAACGGATACGTCGGCAGTCCCGTGCGGCTGGCCGTGCCCCCCTGCACCCGGTCCCAGTCGATGTCGCCGCCGGCCGTCCACAGCCTGCCGAGTCCCAGCATGAACCGCCTTACGTCGTCCCCCTCTTCGCCCGCCGACGGCAGCAGCGGAACGGTGACCGAGCCCCGGCCGCGCGCCGTCGAGCGGGCCAGGGTGCTGAGCGTGGACCCGGGCCCGGCCTCCAGCAGAACGCAGGGGCCGGACTCGGTGAGCTTCAGTACGCCGTCGCTGAAGCGGACCGGTTCCCGGATGTGGTGGACCCAGTGGTCGGGGTCGGTGGCACGCTCCGGGGTGATCCAGTCGCCCGTGCGGTTCTCCACGTAGGGGACGGCCGGTTCATGGAAGTCGACGCACGACAGCTCGTCGGCGAAGCGGCTCATCATCGGCTCGACCATGGCCGAGTGGAAGGCGTGCGAGGTGTGCAACTCCCTTACGGGCGTGCCCTGTTCGCCGAGGAGCCGGGCGAAGGAGCGAAGCTTCGGCTCGGGTCCGGAGACCGCGCACACGTCGGGTGCGTTGACCGCCGCCAGGGAGAGCCCCTCGGGCAGCCGCTCGATCACCTGCTCCTCGGGCAGGGCGACGGACAGCATGCCGCCGGGCGGCAGCTCCTGCATCAGCCGCCCGCGTACGGCGACGAGCCGCAGCGCGTCCGGCAGTGAGAAGACCCCGGAGCGGCAGGCCGCGACGATCTCGCCGACGCTGTGGCCGATCATGGCGTCCGGGCGGACGCCGACGCTCTCCAGCAGCCCGGCGAGGGCGTAGCCGATGACGAAGAGCGCGGGCTGGGCGAGGGACGTCTGGCGCAGCAGACCCGCCGCCGCGCCCGGATCGGTGGCGGCGGCCGGGTGGATCACCTCGCGGAGGTCGTGGCCGAGTTCGTCGAAGAGCAGGTCGGCGCAGGTGTCCACGCAGTCGCTGAACACCGGCTCCTGCTCGTACAACAGCCGTGCCATGCCCGGGTACTGGCTTCCCTGCCCGGGGAACATCAGGGCGATGCGAGGCTCGGGGACGGCCGCCGACGTGGCTGTCGACGCGGAGTCCCTTGTCTCCAGGGCCTGTCGGGCCTCCGAGGCACCCGCGGCCACGACGAGCCTGCGGTGCCGGTGCGCGGTCCGCCCCTGCTGGAGGGTGGTCGCGGTATCGGAGAGGTCTTCGGTCTCCGTGGCGGTGAGGGCGGCGGCGAGGCCGTCGGTGGCCGCTTCGAGGGAGGCGGGCGTGCGCGCCGACAGCGGCAGCAGGAACAGGTCCCGGGTGAAGGGCACCGAGGGTGCGGGCTCGGGCCCCTCTTCCAGTACGACGTGGGCGTTGGTGCCGCCCATGCCGAAGGAGCTGACGCCGATGCGCCGCGGCATGGCGTCGGGCCGCCAGTCCTCCAGCTCCGTGACGACCCTGAACCGCGTCTCGTCCAGGCGTAGTTCGGGGTTGGGCCGGTCGAAGTTGAGGCTGGGAACGAGCTGCCGGTGCCGTAGCTGGAGCACGCTCTTGATGAATCCGGCGATGCCTGCCGCCTCCGCCAGATGCCCGACGTTGGACTTCACCGAACTCAGCGCGCACGACGCGGAGGAGGCCGTGCGCCTGCTGAACACCCGGCTGAGCGCGGTGACTTCGATGGGGTCGCCCAGCGGCGTGGCCGTGCCGTGCCCTTCGAGCGCGGTCACGGTGTCCGGCTCGACCTCGCCGACGCCGAGGGCACCGGCGATGGCGCGGGCCTGGCCGTCCACGCCCGGAGCCGTGTAACCCACCTTCGCCGAGCCGTCGTTGGTGACGGCGGAGCCCTTGACCACGGCGTCTATCCGGTCGCCGTCGGCGATGGCGTCCACCAGCCGCTTGAGTACGACGGCGCCCACGCCGCTGCCGAACATGGTGCCGCTGCACTCGGCGTCGAAGGACCGGGTGTGTCCGTCCGCGGAGAAGATCATCCCCTGGCGGTGGAGATAGCCGCGCCCCTGGGGCAGCCTCAGCGAGGCGCCGCCCACGAGGGCGATGTCGCACTCGTGCCCCAGCAGTCCCTGTACGGCCATATGCACCGCGACCAGCGACGACGAGCACGCCGTCTGCACGGACACGGCGGGCCCGTCGAGGCCCAGGCCGTAGCTGATCCGGCTGGCGAGATAGTCCTTGTCGTTCGTCGTGAGGAGTTCCGTCACGTCGGCGATGTCGTCGAACCCCGGCCCGGCGGTGAGCAGATGGGAGATGAGATACGTGGACAGGCTGCTCCCCGCGTAGACGGCGATGGAGCCGGGGAAGACGGCGGGCACGCACCCGGCGTCCTCCAGCGCGGCGTGTGCCGTCTCCAGCAGCATCCGCTGCTGGGGGTCGACCATGGCGGCGTCGCGGGCGTTGTAGCCGAAGAACGCGGCGTCGAAGAGTTCGGGCCCGTCGAGCACGGAGCCGGCCTTCACGAACGCCGGGTCGGCGAGCAGTTCCTCGGCGACGCCCTTCTCCCTCAGTTCGGCGTCGTCGAAGAAGGTGACCGACTCCGTCCCACTGCGCAGGTTCTGCCAGAAGCGCGCCACGTCGGCCGCGCCGGGGAACCGCCCGGCCATGCCGATGACCGCGATGTCGCCGTCCGCGGCGGGCTCCGAGGGGGTGCTGTTGTGGGATGTGGTCATGCCCGGGCTCCTCCTGTGTGTGCGGTGACGGCCCGGTGCGCCGGGCCGCCCCTTTCGAGGAGCGGTGAGGGCGTCCCGGGCCGCGGTCGCACGCCGAACGGCGGCCTGGTCGTACGGAAGGCCGGACGTGATCGGTGCCACGGTCCGGCCACACAGCGAGGATGCAGAGATCGCCGGGATCAGTCGCACCTCGTTCAGAGAGGTCCTTCGTACCGCCGGGAGGGGCCCCGTCGGACAGCCACAACTGCCGGGGCCGATGGCGTCGCCGGTGCGGCCCCCGGCCCGTGCCCTTCTCCCCGGCCCGATCGGGCACCCCGGCCGGGCTCCTCGGCGGGGGCTGGTGTCCGTGAGTGAGAGCGCGGCGCCGCGCGGGGCCGTCGCTCACGGGCCCGTGGGCGGCGGGAGGCGGTGCCGTAGAAGGGTGCGGTGGCAATCCGGGTACGTCGGTCGGCCGCCCAGGAAGCGGATTGCCGTCCATGAGGCCGACTCTCAGTCTGGGGCCCGGAGTTGAGGCGAAATCGCGAGCTAAGGAGCACCGATGAAAGGCTCGACCGCCGGTTCCGGGACAGCGGGCGTGAACGGCTGCCCTGTGGCGCACCAGCCCTCCGGTGCCGGCGACGCGGGACCCGGCTACGGCGACCTTCTCCGCCTTGACGAGCTGCTCGCTCTCCCTCCCGGGCCCACGAAGCTCCACGACGAGCATCTGTTCTACGTCGCGCACATGGTCTACGAGCTGTGGTTCAAGGTGATCCTCGACGAGCTGGAGTGCGCCCGCGACGGGATGTTCACCGGCGACGTGCCGCGTGCCCTCTACTGTCTCCGGCGGGTGGCGACGATCGAGCGCGTGATGGTCCAGCAGGTCGAGGTGCTGGAGACCATCAGCCCGGGGAGTTTCGCCAGGCTCAGGCCGTTGCTGTACCAGGCGAGCGGCATACAGTCCGTGCAGTTCCGGGAGATCGAGTTCCTCTCCGGCCTCAAGGACGAGCGTCATCTGGGGCGCGGCGATCTGCGCCCGGCGGACCGGGAGTCACTGAGGCGCCGACTCGCCGAACCGACTCTGGGCGACGCCTTCCGTGAACTGCGCCGGAGGCGGGGCGACCCGGACCTGCTGGAGCTGCTACGCGAGGAGATACCCGACTCCGAACTGCTCTCCGTCGCCGAGGCGTTGACGGACCACGACGAGCAGTTCAGCGTCTGGCGTTCCCGGCACGTGCACATGGTGGAGCGGATCATCGGCGCGAAGCCCGGCACGGGCGGATCGAGCGGCGTGCACTATCTGCGTTCGACGCTCGACGAGCGCTTCTTCCCCGAGCTGTGGGAGCTGCGCACCCGCCTTTAGCCGTGCCGCGGCTCGCTGCCGGACCCCGGCCGCCGGCCGTACCGGACCCACCCCCCAACCCCGGGGGGGGCGTCCGCACCGAGTGCGGGCCGCTGCCCTCCCCCTCAGTCGAGAGCCGTCGAGATCACTGACGCACTCACTTACGGACCATCAGAAAGCACGCCATCTTCGAATCGAGCGGCGGCTCCGGAAGACGCTCGATGGTGAAGTCGTCGCCGAACAGCTCGTGTTCCTCGCCCGGGCGTATGCCGCTGAGGAACCGGGAGACGCCCTGGAAGGCGAACCTGGGCAGTTCCTCGTCGTCGCTCTCGGTGTAGAAACACCACAGCACGACCATCGACCCGGGATGGGAGAACCGCTTGAAGTTGGCGGCCATGTCCAGCCTGTCCTGGCCCGTCAGGTCGTCGAGTGTGCCGAAGTCGAGCAGCAGGTCGTAGGTTCCCTCGACGCCGGGGATGGACGGCCGGGTGAGGTTCCCCTTGACGAAGCGGACGCGGTCCGTGACTCCCGCGGCGGCGGCGGCCTTACGTGCCTTGCGCAGGGCGACGGGCGTGAAGTCCACGCCCGTCACGTCGTCGAAGCCCTGCTCGGCGAGGTAGACGGAGCAAGTGCCGCTGCCGCAGCCCAGGTCGAGTACGCGCTTCTGCTCGGTGGGCGAGATCCGGTTCTCCTTCACCAGCTCCACGAGGTTCTCCCGTACGCCTCCTTCCCAGGGGGCCCCGACCCGGTACAGCACGTCGTACATCCAGCGTTTGACAGTCACGAGTTCTCCCTCTGGTGACGTTCGGGCGCGCAGCGCTGTTCACAGGCGCATGGTCGCCAGGGCGCGACAGACCGGACAACCGCCATGAGCGCGCACGAAAGACCAAGGGCGCAGGTAGCTGATCACCCCCTCGCCCGGGGAGTGCCCACATGGGTACGTGCGGCCGCGCACCCGGAGGCAGCCGGTCCCGCCGAAAGCCCGTCCCGCCGGTGTCGCTGCTCGCCCACGCCACGCAGGGCAACGGGCACGCCGGACCTGCCCCGGCACCGCGCGGCGGCTCGTGTCCGCCGGCAGCGCCCGCCTTCGAGCCCTCGACTCCCCACGCATTCAAGGCGCTTGTGCCGGGACTCGCGCGGGGCCCCGTCCACGCCGCCGCCCAGGCCCGAACCAGGGCCCGTCTGGAAGTGCATGGCATTCGGGGTGCGGCTTCCGTACCCGTTCGGTCACCTCTCCCGGGGCTTGGGCGGTGCCCGTGCCGCCCGCATGATCCTGCCGGGACGCGTACGTGCCGCTTCGACCGCGCGCACGCCGCCAGACCGTCGAGATTGGGGAACAGCGTCATGACTGTCAGCATCCCGTCCGGCACCGGGCTTCCCGCCGGGAGCCTCCTCGACATCCTCCGCGTGCGGACCGAACAGGCGCCTGACGCACCGGCGTTCAGCTTCCCCGCCTTCGACGAGCGGTCGGGTCGCCCCCTGCCCGCCGCGGGTCTCACCCGGCAACAGCTCGACACCAGAGCACGGGCGGTGGCCGCCACGCTTCAGCAGAGCGGCGCACGGGGCGAACGCGTACTGCTGCTGCTGCCGCCCGGACCTGACTTCGTGGCAGGCCAGTTCGGCTGCTACTACGCGGGCGCCTGCGTCGTGGCCTGTGCGCCTCCGAAGGGCGCGCCCGACACCGTGCAGGGTGAGCGCTTCGTTCAGATCGGCCTGGACGCGGGAGTCTCCGCCGTGGTCTGCCAGGCCGGGCGCGGCGGCGAACTCCGCGCCGCCTGGCGGGAGTCGGGTGTGGCGGACGTGCCGTGGATCGAGGTGGACGGTGAGCTGGCCGACCCGGATCTGTGGACCGCGCCGAAGGTCGCGGGCGGCGATCTGGCGCTGATGCAGTACACCTCGGGCTCCACGGGCTCGCCCAAGGGCGTCATGGTCTCCCAGGACAATCTCCTCGAACAGCTCCGTGTCTTCCGCGACTTGGCCGAACTGCCCGACGGCGCCGAGGTCGTGACCTGGATGCCCGTCTACCATGCGCTGGGCATCGCCGGGACCGTCACGATGTCCCAGTTCATCGGCGGACGGTGCACGCTTCTCACGCCGGAGGACTTCGTCGCCGAGCCGTTCCGCTGGCTCAAGGCGATCTCCGAAGCCGACGCCCCGGTCTTCAGTTGCGGCCCCAACTTCGCCTATGACCGCTGCGTCGAGCATGTGACGCCCGAGCAGCGCGAGCAACTCGACCTGAGCCGCTGGCACTCCGCCTTCAACGCCGCGGAGCGCATCCAGGCCCGCACTGTCGAGGAGTTCACCCGTGCCTTCGCCCCGCACGGTTTCCGGCGGGAGGCGTGGTTCCCGGGCTACGGGCTCACCGAGGTGACGCTCGGCATCAGCGGAAGGCGCAGCGCGGACCCGCTGGCCCTGTCCGTCGACGCCGCCGAGCTGGAGCAGGGCCGGGTACGCCCCGTGGAGGCCGGCTCCGGGGCGCGTACCGCCGAACTCGTCGGCTGCGGCCCCGCCCACCCCCGGGTCCGCATGCTCATCGTCGACCCCGCGACGCGCCGCGAGTGCCCCTCGGGCGAGGTGGGCGAGGTGTGGGTCAGCGGCGACGTCGTCAACCAGGGCTACTGGCAGCGCCCCGAACAGACCGAGGAGACCTTCGCCGGTGAACTCGCCGACGGCTCGGGTCCGTTCCTGCGCACCGGGGACCTCGCTTTCCGGCACGACGACGAGATCGTGGTGTGCGGGCGGCTGAAGGAACTCATCATCGTGCGGGGACGCAACATCCACCCGCAGGACGTGGAGGCCGCCGCCCGCCGGGCGCACCCGTCGCTGGCGACGGCACCGGCGGCGGCGTTCTCCGTGGACGCCGAGGAAGGCGAACGCCTCGTACTCGTCCAGGCAGTCGAGGACGCCGGGGATCTCGACCTCGCGGCGCTCGGTGCCCGTATCCGTACGGCCGTCGCCGCCGACGAGGAAGTCGAGCCGCACGCCGTGGTGTTCGTCAAGCCCGACGGGATTCCGATGACGGGCAGCGGCAAGATCCGCCGCACCACCTGCCGCCAGTCGTATCTCGACGGTGAGATCGACGCGCTGCACACCGACGTCAGCCGCCCACGCACCACGGCACCCGGCCCCGCGGCGGAGGAGACTTCGGCCGCCCCGCTGCGGGACATGGCCCTCGCCCTGCCCGACGAGCTGCGCGGCCAGGTGGTGACGGCGGAGGTGCGCCGCCGCATCGCCGCGGCCCTGGGTACGTCGCAGGACGAACTGCCCGCGGACACACCGCTGATCGCGCTCGGCCTGGAGTCGCTGCGCATCGTGGAGCTGCGCTACGCCCTCGGCCGGGACTTCGACGTGTCGCTGCCCATGGCGGACTTCGTCCGAGGCAGCGTCACGGACGTGGTGACGCGGCTGCTGCGGGGACTTCAGGGCGACAGCCCGCAGGGCATCGCCTGGCCCGAGGTGACCGCCGACCCGGCGAACCGGCACGAGCCGTTCCCTCTCACCGAGATCCAGCACGGCTACCTCGTCGGCCGCAGCAGCGCCTACGACCTGGGCGGCTCCTCCATCCACCTCTACACGGAGTACGACTGCGCCGATCTGGACCTGGAGCGGCTGCGCCGGGCACTCGACGCCCTGGTGCGGCGGCAGGAGATGCTCCGTGCCGTGATCTCGGCGGACGGCCGTCAGCGCATCCTGCCCGACGTGGGCGAGGTGCCCGTCACGGTCTACGACTACCAGGGCTGCGAACGGGCCGCGCTCGACGCGCACTTGGCGGAACTCCGGGAGGAACTGGGCCATCAGGTACTGCCGTTGGACCAGTGGCCCATGTTCGACGTACGGGTCACCTGGACCGGCGACCCCGGCAGCACACGGGCCCGTGTGCATGTGAGCCTCGACCTGCTGGTGGCCGATGTCGCGAGCGTCCGGCTGTTCTTCCTGGAACTCGGCGACCTCTACGCCGACCCCGAGGCTCAACTCCCGCCCTTGCAGGTGTCGTTCCGCGACTATGTCATCGCCGCGCAGGCCCTGCGGGACACCGACGCCTACGCCCGCTCCAAGGCGTACTGGCTCGACCGCATCGACACGCTGCCGCCCAACCCCCGGCTCCCCCTCGTGCCAGGCGGTCTCCCCGACGGCGCACGCCCCGAACGCAAACGCCGCCTCAGCAGACTCGACGCCCCGCGCTGGAGCCGCGTGAAGGAGCGTGCCGCCGCACACGGCATCACCCCCTCGGCGGTTCAACTCGCCGCCTACGCCGCCGTGTTGGGGACCTGGAGCCGTAGCGGGCACTTCACCGTCGACGTACCTCTCTTCAACCGGCACCCGCTGCATCCGGACATCGACCGGATCATCGGCGACTTCACGTCGGTGACGCTGCTGGAGGTCGATCTTCGTCCCGGCGGCGGCTTCCTCGCCCTCGCCCGGCGCATCCAGCAGCAGCTCTGGCGGGACCTGGACCACCGCTTCTTCAGCGGAGTCGAGGTGATGCGTGAGATCACCCGCAGCCGCGGCGTCCCCGTCGGCTCCTACGCCGGGATCGTCTTCGCCAGCGCCCGCGAACAGGGCCGCGACCAGGACTTCCAGCAGGGCGAACTCGGGGCGGACTGGCTGGGCGAGACGGTCTACGCGGTCTCCCAGACGCCGCAGGTCCTCCTCGACCACCAGGTCTACGAGGAGCGGGGCGCGCTGTCGTACAAGTGGGACGCCGTCGAGGCGATGTTCCCGCCGGGCGTCATGGACGAGATGTTCGGCGCCTACGACCGGCTCCTGCACGCCCTCGCCGACGGCGAGGACGCATGGGGACCGGACGGCACGGACCTACTTCCGCCCGCGCAGCGGCAGTTGGCGGACGAGGCCAACGACACCGCGGGCGAGTCACCCGACGAGCTGCTGTGCACCGCCGTCGTGGAACAGGCCGTCCGGCACCCCGGCCGTGTCGCCGTGATCGCCTCCGGGGGCTCCCTCACCTACGGCGAGCTGTACCGGCACGCCTGCCGCCTGGGGCGCCGCCTCCGCGAACTCGGCGCGGCTCCCGGCGAGTTGGTCGCGGTGTCGCTTCCCAAGTGCGTGGAGCAGATCACCGCCGTGCTCGCCGTCCATCTCTCCGGCGCCGCCTACACACCGCTCGACCCCGACCTGCCGAAGGAACGCCAGGACAGGCTGCTGGCACACTCCGGCGCACGGCTCGTGCTGACGCCGGCTGGGCGGCTCCGGGCTGGACCGTCCCGGTGACGTGACCGAGGTGCCCGTCGATCTCGACGGCACCGGTGACGACTCCCCGCTCCCCACCGTGCAGCATCCGGACGATCTCGCCTACGTCCTCTACACCTCCGGCTCCACCGGCGAGCCCAAGGGCGTGGCACAGTCGCACCGCTCGGTGCTCAACACCGTCGCGGACTTCGCCGACCGCTGCGCGCTCACCCCCGACGACCGCGCGCTGGGCCTCTCCGCCCTCAGCTTCGACCTGTCCGTGGGGGACCTCTTCGCCACGCTGCGCAGCGGCGGCGCCCTGGTGCTGCCGGAACCCGACGCCCTCAAGGACCCCGGCCGATGGCTGGAGTTGATGGCCGAACACCGCGTCACCGTGTGGAACTCCGTACCCGCGCTGATGCGGATGCTCGTCGAGCACGTAGGAGTCCCGGCGGTGTGGAGCGGCGCCGCGCATCCCGGCCTGGAGGCGCTGCGCGTGGTGTGGTTCTCCGGCGACTGGATTCCGGTCGACCTGCCCGGGCGCGTACGGACGATCGCACCGCACGCACGTGTGGTGGCCTCCGGCGGCCCGACCGAGACGGCGATCTGGTGCGTCGCCCACGAGGTGACCGACGACGACGCCGACCGCGTGTCCATCCCCTACGGCCGCCCGATGCGCAACCACACCATCGACGTCCTCAACGACCGAATGCAGCCGTGCCCCGTGTGGGTGACCGGCGAGATGTACATCGGCGGCAGCGGACTGGCCGACGGCTACTGGCGTGACCCGGAACGCACCGCGGAGTCCTTTGTGACCGACCCCGCCTCCGGGCGCCGCCTGTACCGGTCGGGCGATCTGGGACGCCGGCTCCCGAACGGCGAGATCGAGATTCTCGGCCGTGAGGACTTCCAGGTGAAGATCCGCGGCCACCGCATCGAACTCGGCGAGATCGAGGCGGCGTTGCTGCGCCACGACGACATCCGCTCGGCCGCGGTCACTCCCGTGGGCGAAAGCCACGAGAGCGCACGACTCGCGGCCGTCTACGTCGCCGGCTCCCGCCGGGCCGCGGTGGCGGACGAGGACCGTACCCGTACGGACGGTACGGACGACAAGCCCGCACCCGGCGGTCACGACGTCTACGACGAGGCGCTGGGCGACGTCGTGACGGATCCGATGAAGCGGCTCGAATTCAAGGCGCGCCGCCCCGGCCTGCGTACGGATCTCGAAGGAGACGCACACCCGCTCGCCACCGCGGCCCCGCCCACTACGCAAGAGGAGCCCACGGCGCAGGAGGGACGGTCCGGCGTTCCGCCCCGCCGTAGCCGACGCACCTACGGCGCCGGGCAGTTGAGCCTGTCCGCTCTCGGACGGCTGCTGGAACCGCTGCGCACCGAGGCGGACCCCGGAGGGATGCTGCCGCGCCGCCGCTACGCCTCCGCCGGAGCCCTCTATCCCGTACAGACCTATCTCTACGTCGCCGACGGCCGCGTCGAGGGACTGGCCGGAGGCACCTACTACCACGACCCCGACGGTCACCGGCTGGTGGAGGTGAGGCCCGGAGCGCTGCTCGACGCCGGCATCCACGCTCCCGACAACCAGGAGACGCACCGCAACGCCGCGTTCGCGCTCTTCCTCGTGGCCCGACTCGACGCCATCGAGCCGCTGTACGGAAAGCGGGCCCGGGACTTCAGCGTGCTCGAAGCGGGCCTGATGACCCAGCTTCTGGACAACGCGGCACCCGAGAACGGCATCGGACTCTGCCAGGTCGGCTACTTCCACGACACCGAAGCGCTGCACACGGCACTGGAGTTGGGGCCGTCGGCGGACGTGGTGCACGGGATGCTCGGCGGCGTCCTCACCGAGGAGCCCGAGAGCCGCGAGGGCGGCGAAGGGGGCGAAGGGGGCGCCGAAGTCGCCACCGCCCGGGGGCAGTCGGGCGCGTCGGCCACGCCCCGGGGGCGGCTGGCGGACGAGCTGCCCGGCTATCTCGCCGCCTCGCTGCCCGGCTATATGGTGCCCGCCACCTATGTGGAGGTGCCCGAACTCCCGCTCACGGCAAGGGGGAAGCTGGACCGCGCCGCCCTGCGGCGGCTCGCCGAGGAGGCGGGCAGCGCCGCCACCGCAGCGGAGGAGGGCGCCGGTGGCGACGGCGGCGCGGAGAACGAGACGGAGGCGGCGATCCTCTCCGTCTTCCGTGCCGAACTGGGCGCGAGCGCCGCGATCACGGTCCGCGACCGGTTCTTCGACATGGGTGCCGACTCCGTGGCACTGGTGCGCGTGCACCGGGCGCTTCAGGCGGAGTTGGGCCGGGAGTTC
The DNA here is from genome assembly GCF_022524345.1 of Streptomyces marispadix. Lineage (NCBI taxonomy): Bacteria > Bacillati > Actinomycetota > Actinomycetes > Kitasatosporales > Streptomycetaceae > Streptomyces > Streptomyces marispadix. Next base: position 619,101 of record NZ_JAKWJU010000002.1, read on the forward strand.
CCGCTGATGACCATGTTCGAGCACTCCACGATCCGGCGCCTCGCCGGCTTCCTGGCCGGGGCGCGGCCCGAACAGGACACCGTGGACGAGGCGTTCGCCCGTGCTCGCCGCAGGTCACGGCGCCGCCGTCCGTCGGGGCGGCATGAGTGAGCCGGTACACGGACCGGGCGCAGCGGCGCCGCGCCTGCCCCCTGGTGCGCCGCTGTGCCGAGTCCCGTTTCTGGCGGCGGAGTTCCACGGCGCGGTGCGGTTCGGCTGCGACGTCCGCTGGCGGGCGGGACGGTCCCTCGTCGACTCGGTCGCGGGCTTCGCCGATGCCGTCGCGCGGCATGCCCGCCGTCTTCGGGCGGCGGGCGTACGGCCCGGCAGCGTCGTAGCGGTGATCAGGCGCAATCACGCAGACCTTCAGGCGCTGCTGTACGCGGCGCTGCACGTCGGGGCCGTCCCTGCGCTGCTGCCGCTGCGGCTGGGACGGGATCGGCTCCTGGACTGCCTGGGCGCGTTGGACCGTCCGCATCTTCTCCTGGACGTCGCTGGTGTGGTGCGGCTGGACGGGGCGGAGGAGGCGGTGCGCAGCCGCTGCGGCAGGGTCTTCACGCTGTCGGTGGTGGACGAGTCGACGCATTGGTGGGCTCCGCCCCTTCCGCACGGCGGTGACGAGGCGCCGCACGGAGGCGGCGGAGCGCCGCACGGCAGCACACCGGAAGACCCGGGCTCCGGCCCCGGCGCCGAGCCCGTCAGCGGCCCCCGCCTCAGCGGCCGTCGTACCGGCTCCGGTCCCTGTCCCGACTCCGGTCCCGGTCCCGGTCCCGACGAGGTCGTCACATACGACCTCCGCGACGGCAGGCTGAGGGCGCTCAGCGGCGGCGAACTGCGGGCACGCGCCGACCAGTCGACGTCGGGCCGCCCCGCAAGGGGGCCCGGCGCCGACGCCGCCCACTTCGACTTCTGCTCCCCCGACGCCTGTGCGACCGTACTCGGGGCCCTTGTGCACGAGGTGCCGTTCCTCGCGCTGACGCGCACCGAGTCGCCCACGCTGGAGGCGTTCCTTCGCGACCACCGTCCGGTCTCGCTGGAGGCTCCGGCCGAAGTCCTCGCCGACTGGGCGCCGTTGGCCGCCGCGCCGACGATGCCGTTCTCCTCGGTGCGCAGATTCGTCGCCAGCGACGGGCCGTTGGACCGGCGGACGGTACGGACGCTGCTCGACGCGTCCGCCGCGCCCCGCCCTTTCTTCGTTCAGCGGGGCGCCGCGGAGGCGCCCGCCGTGCGATGAGAGCGACCTGCTTACGGCCGTACGCCGCCGGAGATGAAGTAGGAGACGACGGGGTCGGCTCCGCCGCCGGAGCGCACATACGCCTCGAAGCGTTCCTGGTGCACCCGGTGGGTGAAGTTCCAGGTGAGGGAGACGCTGTCCTGGAGCGCGATGGCCGTGTGGTACCAGCCCTGCGGGATGAAGATGGCGTCACCGGGCGAGAGGACCTCGTCGAGTACGGGGACGGCATCCCGCCAGCGCGGGAAGCGTGCGTCGTCCGGATCGTCGAGGTCCACCGTGCCGCCCTCTCCGTCGGTGAGCAGCTCACCTGCCTCCGGCGGATACATGATGAAGCGCTTGTCGCCGGTCGCCTGGCACAGACAAGCGTCGCTGGCCCATGGATCGACGTGCAGCCGGGTACGTCCGCCCGTGCCGCAGACGAACAGGCCCCTGGCGGGGAACGGGTCCCTGGTGGCGTCGAGTTGCCCGTCCGCGGGCGGGAAGACGTAGTCGCCCTCGGGCAGCCATGACGGCATCGCCCAGTCGTCGGCCAGTTCCTCGAAGGCGTCGTCGGCGGTGATCGTCTGGTCCTGGCGCTGCCGGGTGAACCAGCGCAGATACGGCGGTATCGAGGTGCCGCCGTCCCGGCCGGTGTGGGTGTCGACGTAGTCGGCGAAGGTGACCAGCTCCTCCAGCTCGAAGAGCGTGTCGAACAGCGGCACTTCGAAGTCGCCGAAGCGTTCCCTGAGCGATGCGAGGTCCCAAGGAGGCGGCACCTTCCAGCCGTTCAGGGCTCCTCTGACCACGACCGGTCTGCCGGGCCGCAGGTGGTTGTCGAGAAAGTCCGTCGCGGTGAGCGAGTCGACCACGTGAGAGCGTGACATGCGCTCCTCCGTCCGTCTTCTTGGCCGAGGGCCCCGTCCCCGGGGGCCCGTTGGACGCCGCTGCGGCACGGTCCCCCGTGCGGCGAAAATCTACGGCGCCGGGCCGCGGTGTCCCGTAGCCGCCGAGGGCGTCTCTTCTTCTTGACCACAGTGCGACCTCCCCGAGCCCCGGACGGCGTGACCGATCGGGCACCCAGTTCGGTCGCTCTTTCGTGACTTTCGCCAAGTCGTGTGCTGAGTACGGTCGTTCGCACGGATCGCCGATCGCCGACCCGACCGCCGCACTCGTCACGTCACGGAGGGACAGTTGGGACATCCGCGGGGCACCGCACGTACCTGGGCGCTCGCGGCGCTGTGCGCGGCCCAGTTCATGTCGATGCTCGACAGCACGGTGGTCAACCTGGCGATGCAGAGCATCCGCGGGGACCTCGACGCCGGCGTATCGGGTCTTCAGTGGGTCGTCGGCGCGTATGTGCTGGCGTTCGCCTGTCTGCTGCTGACCGGTGGCTCGCTCGGCGACCGCTTCGGCCGCAAGCGGATGTTCCTGTCGGGCCTGACGGTCTTCACCGGCGGGTCCCTGCTGTGCGCGGCGGCGCAGACACTGCCGACTCTCGTACTGGGCAGGGTCGTTCAGGGACTCGGCGCGGCCCTGTTCGTGCCGACCACTCTGGCCGTCCTCACCCACCTCTTCCCGGAACCGAAGGAGAGGGCCCGTGCGATCGGCGTCTGGGCGGGCGTCTCCGCGCTGGCGCTGCCCCTCGGCCCGCTGCTCGGCGGCTTCCTGGTGGACGGCTTCGGCTGGCCCAGCGTGTTCCTGGTCAACGGGCCCGTCGGCATTGCCGCGCTGGCCGTCTCGTACCGTGCGCTGCCCGAGACGCCGATGACGCGGCGTCCGGTCGACCTGCCCGGTCAGGTGCTGGGCATCTGCTGGCTGGGCGGTGTGACCTATGCCCTGATCGAGGCGGAGCACGAGGGCTGGGGCTCCCCTCGGATCGCGGCGCTGCTCGCTCTCGCAGTGGTGGCTCTTGCCCTGTTCCTCGTCGTGGAGAAGCGTGCCGCCCAGCCCATGGTCCCCCTCGGGCTGTTCCGCGACGGGCGCTTCGCCGCCTGCAACGGCGTGCTGTTCGCCGTCGCCTTCGGCCTGCTCAGCTCGTTCCTCTTCCTCTCGCTCTTCCTCCAGCAGGTGCAGGAGTACACCCCGGCCGAGGCGGGACTGCGCATGCTGCCGCTGCTGCTGCCCGCTGCCGCCGCCGCTCCCGTGGCGGGACGGCTTGCGGGACGGTACGGCCCTGTGCTGCCGATGACCTGCGGGCTGGTGATGGCGGGCGGCGCGCTGCTGGCCCTGTCCGCCGCGGACGCCACCACGCCCTACGCGCGGTGGTGGCCGGTGCTGGTGCCGCTGGGAGCGGGGGTCGGGATGACGGTGACGCCCACCAACGCGGCGCTGATGGCGAGCGTGGAGCAGGCCAAGGCGGGGATCGCGTCGGCAACTTCCATAGCCAGCCAGCAGGTTGGCAACGTGCTCGGCATCGCGGTCGTCGGCGCCGTGGTCACCATGGGCTTCTCGGCGTCGCTGACGGAACGTGCCGCTCAGCTCGACATGTCCCCCGGGGCCGCGGAGCGGCTGGTGGACGCCGCGGTCGGGAGCAGCCTCGGCGTGGGGCGCTCGGAGCGCGGCGGGCAGGGAGAGACGATCGACAGGGCCTTCGCCGACGGCATCGGCCAGGGGCTCGTGGTCAGCGGCTCCGCCTATCTCTTCGGCGCCGCGCTGACGCTGGCGTTCGTACGTGAGCGCGAGCAGCCGCAGTCGTCCGGGGCGGCGCTCGCCGGGAGCCGGAAGCCGTAGGCCGCAGAGCCGTAAGAGCCGCCGCGTCCGGCTCTCGCGCGAAGCGACGAATTCCATCACGAGCCGACCGGACACTGAGCTGCCCAAACGCCGGGCCAACAATTCACGGCGTACTCGCGAACGACGGAATTCGCATTCCCACGGACTCCAGGTATATACTTTCACGGCCCTCGGAGGAATGACGTACGCAAATTCGACATTCCCCGCGGGCCGCTCAATCGTTGTCTTTGCAATTCGTTCCGCGCAGGGCGCCTCCAATCGAGCCACCTTCCTCGCGCAACACCGCGCCGGACTTGTCGCCCGGTGTTCGCTCCCGCGATTCGACCCCTTGCGGTATTCGAGTCGTATCGGCACGAACAGGAGGAAACTTCCCGGGCAGTTGACACCTTTTGCCAGATCCTTGCCGTAGCCCTCCTTGCGGACGGCCGCTGAAATTACGCGTACCTCCCCGAGGTGCACAAACACTACAACGTGGGAAATTCACGGCCCTTAAATTTGCCTGTGAAAACAATACCCTCACTTGCGCTACTGCCGTACGATGACTCTCGATCGAGGTCGGCTTCGGACGGCACAATTTCATCACACACCAGAAACAGGCCGCTGTACGAAGTCCCGTTCGGAACCTGTTGGCCCGCGACGCGTTCACCTGGAACGGAATCCTGGGGAGTCCGAATGCCTGATACCGGCAAGCAGAGGTACACGCACACGAGCTCTCGATCGGCCAGACCGCGACTGAGAACCGCCGGCGTCCACACGCACGCCGAGACCGAGGAACGCAGCACCGCCGACCCGGGGGGCCTGCGCGTCTTCGTCGTACATCCGCACCAGATGGTCAGGTGCGGGCTTGAAGCGATGATGAGCGATCTGACCCTCGTGGAGAACGTACGTGTCTTCGCCGATGTCGAGACGGCGCGCCGGCGGCTGGGACTCGCACACCCCGATGTGCTCATCTGCCGCGGCGCCGCCACCGACGACGTAAGGGATCTCGCGCTGAGCTGCCAGGAGCAGGGAACGAAGCTGCTGTCGCTGCTGGAGGGCCCGGAGGAGCAGCAACTCGCCCTGGCTTCCGAGGTTCCGGCCGACGGTTTCCTCCTCGCCGCGGACCTCACGGTCGAGTCGCTGGGTGAGTCGCTGACACGGCTGACGAGCGGTGAGATGCCGCTCCCGGCATCGCTGTCCCGCTGGCTGCTCGGGCAGTTGCGGGAGGGCGCCCCGCACCGCTCGGAGCGCTCCTATTCGCTGACGCCCCGTGAGAGCGAGACTCTGCACCTGCTGTCGAAGGGCCTGAGCAACAAGCAGATCGCGAGATCGCTGCACATCTCGCAGCACGGGGCGAAGCGTCACGTCGCCAACGTCATCGCCAAGCTCAACTGCCCCAACCGCACGCTCGCGGTGGCGCTCGCACTGCGCGAGGGCCTGATCGAGGACTCGGGCGACGAGGGCGTCTGAAGGTGGGCCCCTCGCTTGCGGCGAGCGGCGGTCGGTCCGGGGCCGATCGCTCCGCATCGCACGTCCCCCGTGGGTCGTCGATGCGGAGCGGGCCCGCCGCAGTAACGTCCAAGTGGCGTGCGGGCGTGGGGCGTTCACACGGTGCCGTACGGGCATCCGTACGGAGTCGACTCTGCGGTTTGTGAGGCTTTCTGACGCATGCATGAGAACGATCGGCCCCTCTCCCGGCCCGGCACCGGGGTCCGCCGGCCTCCCCTGGCGCTGACCACCGACATACCGGTGCTGGTGATGCTCGTGGCCTGCTGGATGCTGGTGCCGGTGGCGTGGGCGCATCTGGCGACGGGCTTCGCGCTGGCCGCCCTGATCCTCGTTCATCTGTGGACCAGGCGGGGCCTGGTCGCCGGGCTGTTCCGCGGAGACCGGCGCACCAGAGGACACCGCTGGGGCAGGCGGCTGGCGTACGGGCTGTTCTTTCTCGCCGCGATCGCGATGACGGTGTCGGGGGTGATGCGCTGGGCGGGCATGCCGCCGGAGCACACGGCGCACGCGGCCACCAGCACCATGCTGCTGGCCGGCGCCCTCGTGCACCTCTGGGCGAGCAGGCGTGCGCTACGGGCCCGGCTGCGCCGTGACGGCTCGACTTCGGCTACGGCAACGGCGAACCGTCAGCGCAGCTCCGCGACGACCCGCTGACCGGCCGAGGCCGGGTCCCGGCCGCAGGGCGAAGTACCGCCCGCCGGAAGGACGTTCGGGAACGGGGTCACCGCTGTGCGAGGGCCGCCCGCCGGAGGGTCGCGACCGCGCGTCCGTCGCGACGCGCCCGGTACAGCGCGAAGAGCGCGGCGGCGCCCGCGAACACCGCGAGCGGCGGCTCGATCATCAGCAGTGCCCCGCCGAGGAGGACGCCCACCGCGCCGATGACCTGCCACTGCCGAGCGGAGGTGCGGTACCGCTCCAGCGAACGCCGCGCCACGGCCGGGTCCGGCCCGTACGCCGCAGAGCCCGCAGCACCGGCCGCACCGACCGCCGGGCCCGAAGCCGCCGGGGCCCCGACTGCCGTGCCCGGCACCGCCGTTCCGCCTCGGCCGCCTGCCTCGGCCCGCCGCGCTCCCTCGTGCACGGCGAGCCAGAAGTCGACCGCCGCCGCCACCGCGAACACCGCGGCCCACACCGGCTCCCCCTGCGCCGCCCTCGTCCCGGCCAGCCCCACGAACCCCAGGCCGACAGCCACATAGCGCCATTCCACGGGCCGGTTCATGAGACGACCCCGGTTCATGAGACGACCCCCGCGTACGAGAGCATCGCCACGACCCCGCACACGGTGAGGAACACCGACCCGACTGCGACGAGCGTGCGCGTCAGCGGACTCATCCGGTACTCCGCCGGCATGTTGACCTTGTCGACGTAGAGAAGCCCGGCGCCGTAGATGCCGCAGGCGAAGACGCCGCCCACGATCGACGCGGGAGTGATGAGCGCCAGGAAGCTCGCGCCGGTGGCGATCATCAGCAGCGCACCGATGCCCGTCCACGCGTAGACGAAGGGCCTGATGCCACGCTGCCCGCGCGAGCGCACCTTCTCGGAGACGGCGGCGAGGCTTTCGTACGTCGTCCAGGAGTACGCCTCCCACACGGCGTAGACGGTGCCGAAGAGCACCATCACGATGGCGACGATGTAGAAGTACTCGAACACCTGGGCAACGGAGGCGAGGAACTGCGACTGGTACGTCAACACGTCGTTGCCCTCGGGCACTTGGTGCTTCTCGCCGAGGATCGCGGCGCCGTTGATCATGAAGGCGGCGGCGATGACGGCCAGCGCCAGGAACGCGGCCAGCATGTCGAAGAGCGGCGCACGGCTCCAGGCACGCGCCTTCGCCACGTCCTGAGCATCCGTCGACAGCGGTATCCGCTCCCCCGCGTCCATCGCCGCCAGGCGCCGTCCGATCGCGTCGACCTCGTCGTGCCCGAGCATTCCCCACCTCTTCTCGCGCAGCATGCCGGTGTAGCCGATGTAGTCGTACATGCCTCCGCCGAGTCCGCCCATGAAGACCACGAGCTCGACCCAGACCGAAGTGGCGGTGATGTCGGGGTACTTGTCGGCCACGAACGGCGCGTAGTCGAAGCTGCCGGGTATCAGCCCGCGCAGCACGCCGAGCCAGTCGGGCTGCGCGACGAAGACCGCGACGAGCACGAGCACCACCATCAGACCGGCGATCGCGATCTGCACCCGCTCCAGCAGGCTGTAGCCGCCGACCCAGGACAGTACGGCGCCGAAGATCAGGATTCCTACGGCGTATGCGGTGGCGTCGCCGGCGCCCTGCGATTCGAGGAAGTCGCCCAGCGCCACGGCCACTCCGCTCGCCCAGCCGGGGAACGACGCCAGGCAGATCAGCGCGAGCAGTACGGGGAACCAGCCGCGCGGACCGGGCAGCACCTTGGCGAACCGCGTCATCGGGTGCTCGCCGGTGAGCGTGATGTGGCGGTTGGAGGCGTAGACGAGCGCGCCCTTGGCGATCGTCCCCACGACCACGGCCCACAGGACGGTGTAACCGAAGACGGCTCCCTCGCGTGAGGCGAGGATCGATTCGCCGCTTCCGATGGTGAGCGAGGCGATGACCGCGCCGGGGCCGAAGAACTTGAGGACCGTGGCGACGCTGAAGCGTCCCTTCCCCAACTCCGGTGGGGGTTCCGGGAGACGCAGCTCCGAGTCCGCGTTACGACCGATTTCTTCTGTCGTCATGGCAGTCCAGACGATCGGGCTTCGTATATCCTATAGGATACGGCTGGCAGGTCGCGATTATTCGAGCGGGCCCGCTGCGGCGTCAAGGGAGTGGACCGCTCTCGTTCTCGCCGGGTGAGGGCCGACGTCGAATCCGGCAGACTCGGTTCGCAGACTCAGGGGGAGAGACCATGGACGGCCGACCGGTGACGAGAACACCGCAGGGTGCCGAGCAGAGCGCGGCAGGAGCCGCGGAGCGGGCGGCCGCACTGCCCCGGCGGCAGATGCTCACCGACGACGTCCACGAGGCGATCAAGGCACTGATCATGGACCATGCGATCGAGCCGGGCGCCCGCGTCTCGATCGACGGCCTCGCCCGTGAGCTGGGCGTCTCCCCCACCCCCGTACGGGAGGCGCTGGCACGCCTGGAGACGGCCGGCCTCGTCGTCAAGGAACCCCTGCGCGGATACCGGACCACGCCGCTCCTCGACCGTGAACAGCTCGCGGATCTCTATGAGTTCAGGCTGCTGATCGAGCCGTGGGCCGCCGCACGCGCCGCCGAGAAGGCGGACGGGCCCGGCCGGGAGCGCCTCCGTGCGGAGATGGCCGCGTGCGATGCGCCGCGAGAGGCCACCTACGACGCGTACAAGGCGCTCACGGCGCACGACACCCGCTTCCATGTGCTGGTCGCGGAACTGGCGGGCAGCGCGCAGGTGCGGCTCGCCTTCGAGCGCACCCACTGCCACCTCCATATCTTCCGGCTCTACTACGACCGCGGCATAGGGCAGCGGACGCTGGAGGAGCACCGCGTGATCACCGACGCGGTGCTGGCCGGTGATCCGGAGAGGGCCGAGGCGGCGATGCGCACCCATCTGGAGACCGCGTACTACGAGCGGCTGCGGCCGGTCTCGGAGGAACCGGAGAGGGGCGGAGGTTCCGGTACCGGGCGCTCCGGGACTTGAGACCTCGGGGCTCAGGGCTCCAGGGCCTGGGGCTTCGGGCCTTGGGGGCTTACGACTTGGGGGGCTGGGGCTCCCGCACTTACGACTTCGGGGCCTGCCCGCTCCCGGACCCGGGCCTCCCGCGCTCCGGGCGTCATCGCTCGAACTCCTTGCGCAGCCCTGTCAGATACGCGCGGGAGTCGGGTATGTGCTTCGCGGCGAGCTGGGACATCCGGGTGTGCGTCTCCAGATGGGGTACGACGTCGCGGCGCTGGTCGTAGTAGAGCGCGCTGGTCAGACCCACCTCGGTGTAGACGATGTCCTGCAACTCCCGCTCCTTGAACCGGAAGTACGTGAAGTGGCCGCTGGTGCCGGAGTGCGCCCCGGCGGCCAGCGGGAGGATGCGCAAGGTGATGCCGGGGTGGTCCAGCACCTCGATCAGCCTGCTGATCTGGCCGCGCATCACACTCGGCGCTCCCACGAGGCGGCGCAGCGCCGCCTCCTCCAGCACCACCCAGAGCACCGGCGCCTCGGCGGAGTCGAGCATGTCCTGGCGGCGCAGCCGCAGATCGACGCGTTGTTCCAGTGCGTCCTTGGGGTCCTCGGGGAAGCCGGGCGCGTATCACCGCGCGTGCGTATTCGCGGGTCTGCAACAGGCCGGTGACGTAGTGCGGTTCGTAGACGCGCAGCACACAGGCGGAGGTCTCCAGGCTGATGTACGCGCGGAACCAGTCGGGCAGCGCCTCGCGGAACGGGTGCCACCAGCCCGGCTTGTTGGCCTTCTCGATCATGCCCGTGAACTCGCCGGCCTCCGCGGCAGGCACCCCGTAGAGCTCCAGCAGCAGTCTGACGTAGGGCAGTTTGAAGCCCACCTGACCGCTCTCCATGCGGCGCACCGTCAACTGGTTGACGTCGAGGACGCGGGCGGCGTCGCCGAGGCCCAGCCCGCGCTCCTCGCGCAGCTCACGCAGCCGCTTGCCCAGGATTATGCGCAGCACCGTGGGCGCGCTCTGACCGCTCGGCAGCGAGCCGCTCACCGCGCTACCTCCCTGATGGGTGACAAGTGCGTGCGGGGGTACCGCAGTTGAACGGCATGGCTGTGAACTCCAGCCTGATGCCGTCGAGTTGAAAATATCAGGAACTGCTGGGCGCGCTGAAGGGCCAATCACCCATCAAGTACATGTCCGGCAGGGAAGGTTGGGGCCGGTTGTCCTGGACCGGGCCGTGGGTCAGGCGTGCCGTGCGGCTGCTAGGCGGGGCAAGGAACGGGCGGGTCCGAGACCGGTGCCGTTGCCGGTGCCCGAGCCGGTGCCGGAGCCGGTACGCGTCTCGTCTACGAATCGGCCTCGTCGAGCCGGTCGAGCCAGCCCGTGGTGATGAGGTACTGCCCGAGGATGTATCCGGCCATGATCAGCAACTCCTGAGAGGGCACTCGGCGGCCGGACGCCTGAAGCCCGATCAGCAGATCCGAACCGACGAAGGCGGCAGCACCGGCCGCGACCCGGCCGCCGACTCCCAGGGCAGCCGCGCCCATCACGGTCAGGGCGAGGCTGTAGCCCGCGACGGGCAGCCGCAGCCGCTTCTCCATCGACGGGGCGAGCACCGCGTTCGCGGCGGCCCAGCCCGCGAGGCAGCCCGCCGCGGTCCAGGGCCTGCGCCGCAGGCCGCGCAGCGCGCCGAGCCGTGCGTAGCCCGCGGTGTAGCTGACCTGGGTGCCGAGGAAGGCGGCCATGCCGAGGAGAAAGGCCGGTTCGTGCTCGTCGAGGAGGAGCGCGGTGTCTCCGGCCGTCGCGCACGCCAGCCCCGCCATGAGCGTCGCCGGGACGGGCGTCCGCTCGTCGGCACGGCGGCGCAGAGCGTACGAGGCGAGCGCGGGCATCAGCAGAGGCTTGGCGGCGCGGCGCGGTCCGCGCGTACGGTCGCCCGCGACGGCTACGAGATCCGCGGCGGCGAGGGCGCCGAAGGCGACGAGGGCACCACGGCCGTGGCCGTCGGGCCTGGTGGCTCGCGCGGCGGCCTCCGCTGCCGCCCTGCGGATTCTTCGTCCCGTCGAGCGTCTCGTGATCATCATGGCGGGCAGTCTTGCCGGAGCCCCGCGACCGGTCAACACGGCCGCCGCGGGCAGCGACAAGGGCGCCGCCGAACCGGGACGGTGCCCGGCCGAGAGCTCGCGGAGCCGGAAGGGACGCACCTGCGGGGCATTCGGTCGAAGGGGGCGAGTGGCGCGGACGGGCCGTGGGAGCGCGTTCCTACGGTCGTCGTGATGGGCCGGATAGGCCGTGCCCCGTCCATGGATCGGAGCGCAGATGACCACTCATCCCCCGTGCAGGCCCGCGAACGCCCCGCTGCTGATCCCACTGCCGCCCACGCCGCCCCCCGCACCGCCTTCCGTACTGCTTCCCGCACCGCTTCCCGTACTGCCGGGGAGGAGCGGATGACGCCGCCGATCGTCGTGCACCCGCCGACCCCCGGGGGCGGGCGCCGAGTCACCGCGCACACCGAGCAGTTGGGCATCGCGTTCCGTCCCGAGGACGTCAGCGAGTTCCTGAGGAACGCGGGCCTGAGCGAAGACGAGATCCAGCTCGACGACCCGAACCTCATCGAGTGGCGCGGGGGCGGAATCGACGTCTGGGAGTAGGCGGGGCGCGGGCGCCGCGCCCGCGTCCCGTTTCGTTCCGTCCCGTCCCCGTACGCTGCCGGGCGGTCGCGAGTGCGCGCGGCCGGGCAGGCGAGGGGAGCGACCGTGCGCTGACCCACAGCGAGGCCGTCGCAGATCTGGCTGTGTGACCAGGCTGAGGTTTTCGGCCTGTTGTCCCCGGCCCGCATGGCACCTGCTGGACTGTCCGGGCTTGACGCAGGTTGAACGGTCGTCCTGACTGGCCCTCAGCCCGTGCGGCACAATCGGCACATGTCCCGTTCCATAGATCACTTAGTAGCGTTTGTGTCCCGCCGGAATCTGCATTACGTGGCGGTCTTCGGAGCAGAGGCTGTAGGGAAGACCACCCTCCTGCGCTTCTGGCGCGGTCAATGGAACGACGATCGGCCATACAGCGCCACACAGGTCGAAGAGAATCTAGGGACTGCCAAGACCAAGGTGAATGGTCGTCGACTGATGCTGCCTTCCCTGGTCGACCTGAGTGGTGATGAAACCGCGCACGAACAATGGAGGACACAGGCCCAAAAGGCCGACACCTGCATTTATTTGATCAATGCCGAGCATTTGTGCCAGTTCGAGCGGACCGGTCAGGCCACCGAGGCCTGGCAGCGTATCGAGGATGACGCCGGCCAGATTGGGCGCTGGCTCCAGAAAGCCTCGGAGCAGGAGGGCGGAAAGCGTTCGTTGTGCATCTTGGCGGTCACTCACCGGGACCTGGACGAGAGGTACAACCCGCCTGACGAGCAGGCATACCTCAAGCTTGTGCGCAGCCAATTAGAGCTGATCATCAACAAGCTCGGTGGCAATGGGAGGGTGAGAACCGTGGCTGGCAGTCTGGACACCAAGGAAAACGCCCGACAACTCACCGTCCGCATCCTGGAGCAGTTGCCGTGATCAAGATCAATGAGGGGCTGGCAGCGCTCTACGTTTCCCAAGAACCCGGGGTTCCCGGCTTTCTGTGGTGGCAAGGGGAGGTGGTACCCGAAAGCGACTTTCAGACGCGATATGACATGCATCAACTGTTCGCGGAGATCGTCCAGAGCTCTCGCTGCGACCGCCGGTTCAGCGGGGTCCGATACGCCCGAAACCATCGGAGGCTTCTGGTGGAGACGAATTTGAAGGGGTTCGACAGCGCGGTGGAACGCCCTCTGTTGGCGACTATGGTCATCGGTTTGCGGAAGGGCGCCGACCGGCTGGCAGGGGCCACCGACGACGCGGCTTTGGTGTTGCGCGACAACGACATCCCGCTTCCTGAGGTGCCGCTTCCGTACGCCCTCGGCCAAGCCGAGTGGAAGTCCAGGAACCCCTTCGATCGGCTCGTCGGGTGGGCGCGCGGCCAAGGCCCGCCGCGTCTCCCTGCCTAGGCGGGGTCACACGAGAAGGCAGGAGAGGAGAACCATGAGGCAGACCCCAGAGCTCAAACCGCGTCTTGTAGTCCTTGACCGAGACGACGAGATTCAGGCACGGCGTGACAACCCCGAGCTGCTCGCCGATAAGGACACCACTGTGGTCCCCCTGCCTCTCCGGCACCCTTATAGCGGCCTGGAGGAACTGCAACGGCTGGGCCCGGCCTTGCGGGAGGGGGCGGTTTTCGTACGCAATCCCTTTGACCAGAACCACTACACAGAGGTGAGCGACGCCTACGCGAGCATCGCCAAGGCGAAGTTCTATGCGTTCTCGCGCGTCTGCCAGCTCCTTGGAGCCGTCAGACTGGAAGTACTTGAGCTGCGCGAGTTGTCCGAGACCGGAGAACGGGCCGCCAGCGTCAAGATGTCAGCCGGTTCGGTCAGCGGTGGGCTCACCAAAGGAGCCAAGCAGCTTAAGGAGGTGGCCGAGAAGTTATTCGGCAGTTGGACCTGGGAAACTGGAGAGCCTGATCAGGAACTGGCAGAGCAAATGGCCATGAAAAGCGGGCTGCACACGGACATAACAGTCAACTCGCTTCTCGAGCAGCGCAGATACCGCACCAATCCTCTGAAAAGTCACGAGTTGCTTCTGGACATCTCCTCCGAGGCTCAGAAAGAGATCACGTTCGCTGCGGACCTGAATGCTCTCCTCGGGGGATTCATCAAGCCCAAGTTCGAGGCAAAGATGAATAGCCTCAAAGGACAGATGCACAATCTTCAATTGGAACTGTCGGTGGATTTCTGAGCAGGGCGGTCCTCGGGCGCGGCGGCGGCCGGGCAGGCGAGGGGAGTGACCGATGACGCCCGACCAGTGGGCCACGATCCGGCGGCTCGTGGACTGGCTGGACGCCGCCAACGGCGACGGCGAGCAGGAGACCGCGATGCGGCTGATGAAGCTCGCGGAGGAGTCGGGCGAGGTGATGCAGGCGTATATCGGTGCCATGGGGCAGAACCCGCGCAAGGGCCGTACCCACACCCCGGACGACGTCGCCGCCGAGCTGTGCGATGTCATCCTGACCGCCGCGGTCGCGCTGCACCGCTTCACGGACGACCCGGCGGGCGCACTCGATGCGAAGATCCGCGAGGTGGCCCGGCGTTCCCTGCCGCCGGGGCCGCGTACCGCCCGGGACGAGCGGAAGTAGCGGCCGATGGCAGCGGCCGGGTCCGCTCTTACGTAAAACGAGCAGGGCCGTAGGGCTCGGAGGAGCGGAGGGCCCACAGCGCGGCCGAACCGCGGCCGGGACGATGACCGGGGCGACGGCCGAACCGCGGCCGGGACAAGGGCGGGGACGACGACCGGGACGGCTCGCCGCCGCATGCCCCCGCAGTCGCCCGCGTTGACGGACGAGTCCCGCCTGTCTAGCTTTCGCCGAGACGGCCCGCCCGTTTCGTCCGAAGGAGAGCCACATGCGCCAGGGGAACCCGACGGCAGCGGGCACCGGCTCGGCGACGGGCTCGGTCACGGGCAGGGCGCTGCGCGTGCTGGAGGCGTTCTCGCCAGCGGCGCCGGTGCTGACGCTCACGGAGATGTCCCGGATTACGGGGCTGCCGCTCACCACCACACACCGCCTGGTCGGCGAACTGGCCGGGTGGGGCGCCCTGGAGCGCGACCCGGGCGGCGGCTACCGCATCGGGCTGCGCCTGTGGGAGATCGCCGCGCTCGCACCGCGCGGCCTGGGCCTGCGCGAGGTCGCCCTCCCCCATCTGTCCGACCTGGCACGAGTCACCGGGGAGAACGTACAACTCGCGGTGCGCGAAGGGCTGTCGGTGGTCTACGTGGAGCGGCTGGCCGGATGCGCCTCGGTGCCGGTGCTCACCCGCGTCGGCGGCCGTTTCGCGCTCACGCCGACCAGCGTCGGCCGCGTACTGCTGGCACACGCGCCCGCGGACGTACAGGAGCGTGCGCTGGCGCAGCAGCCGGTGCGCTACACCGAGCGGACCGAGTGCGATCCGGTGAGGCTGCGGCAGGCGCTCGCCGAGGTGCGGCAGACCGGGGTCGCGGTGTGCGAGCGGCAGGTCACGATGGACAGCGTCTCGGTGGCAGCGCCCGTGACCGGGCCGGGTGCCCGCCCCGGCGAGGTCGTCGCGGCGGTCTCGGTGGTCGCGCATGTGGAGACGGTCCCGGCGCACACACTGATTCCGCTGGTGCAGGTCGCCGCGGCCGGGATCTCACGTGCGCTCGGCGCACCTCACACGCCTCACGCACCTCACACGGCCCACGCGCCTCACTCTCCCCGGCAGGCTGCTCGGGCCCCTCACTCGGAGCCGGAACCTCGCGCCGCCGACTGCCCGCCGGGCGCGGGCAGTTCACGCAGCCGTACCGACAGGCAGGTCACGCAGCCCTCCAGCTTCTCGAACTCGCCGATGTCGACCAGGACCGGCTCATAGCCCAGCGACGCCAGGAGTTCCGCGCTGCGCGGCGCGCTCGACGCCATCAGCAACCGCTCGCCGCCGAGCAGCACGACGTGGGCGCCCGGCTCCTCCGGCACACCGCGGAACCGGGGGAAGTACGAAGGGTCCGGAGCGAGCGGCGCATGACCGATGACCGTGCCGTCGGGCAGCGCGGTGACGGCGGACTTCAGATGAAGCACCTCCGTGACGGGCACGGGCACCACCCGGGCCCCCGACGGCTCGAAGGCGGCGCGCAGTTGGCGGACGCCCTCGTCATTGGTGCGTCCCCCGGTCCCCACGTACACGGTGCCGCCGCTCTTGAGCACGTCGCCGCCGTCGAGGGTGCCGGGGGCCTCGACGCGGTGGACGGCGTAGCCGAGCGCACGCACCGTCTCCTCGACGGCCTGTGTCTCGGGCCGCCGGGAGGGCGCTCCCGGGCGGCAGATCAGCGCCCTGCCGCCCAGCACGACCACGGCGTCCTCCACGAACACGCTGTCGGGGCAGCCCTCTTCGGGCGCCACCTCGACCGTCTGCCAGCCGTTGTCCCGCAACGCCCTTACGTATCCGTCCCATTGGCGCACGGCGAGTTCACGGTCGACCGGCACCCGTTCGACGTGGGTGACCAGACCCTCCGCGAGGCGTGACGCGGGCGGTCTCACCAGGGCCTTCGGCTGCGTCTGCACGGCATGCCCTCTCTCGTCGTGCGGGATGTACGGGTCTCGTCGTACGGGATGTCTCGTCGGAGTACGGGTGAACCGGGCCGGTGCCGGGGCGCGTTCACCCCGGTGGTGTGGCCGCATGCCCTACGGCGGTGTGATCGCGCCCAGCAGTGCCCGCGCGCACAGATCGCGTACCTGGTCCCGGGGCATGCGGGGCTCCTCCTTCAGCCACTCCAGGCACACGGTCACCATGAACGACAGCCAGCCGCGCACGGCGATGCGGAGCGCCGGCACGTCCGTGGCGATACTGGCCGCCTCCGGGTCCGCGGCGAGTGCGTCCAGGATCTGGCGCTCCTGTGCCGCCAGACCCTGCTGGTAGACCCTGCGGACGGCCGGGTCGCCCGCGGCCTCCGCGCGGTGGAAGGCGCGGAAACCCTGCGCATGGCTCTCGACGTATTCGAGGAAGCAGTCGAGCCCGCTGGTCAGTTGGTCCCGTACGGGCACGTCGGGCACGGCGGCCGTCAGCCGCAGCATCCGGCGGCTCTCACGCTCGACGACGGCGGCGAAGAAGTCGTTCTTGGTCGGGAAGTAGTGGTACAGCAGTCCCCGCGAGACACCGGCGATCTCGGCGACGCGGTCGATGGAGACGTCCTCGTGCGCACTGCCGGCGAACAGCCGCGCGCCCACGGCCAGCAGCTCCTCGCGGCGCTCCTCGGTGCTGAGCCGGCGGCGGGTCCGCTCGCGGGCGCGCCCGCCCTGACTCTCGCCCATGGCCGTCACCTTACTTGCTGCATGACGCCTCACTTGACGCCCGTACGGCGGTCTGCTCAGACTGGGAGCCTTATTGAACCCATGTACAACAAGCCCACGGCAAGCCATGCGGCCGTACGGCGCGGGGAGTTGAGGCGGATGGCCCGGACCCAGTCACGGGAGACTCAGGCCGAGGCGGGGGCCGAACGCGCCACCGTGATCAAGGGGTTCCGCAGCGCCCGTCTCGGCTGGCCCGAACTGCACCGCATTCCGCACCCGCCGCGCCGCATACCGCTGCTGGGCGACATCGCGGGCGCGAGCGTGCGGTCGCCGGTGCAGGACTCGATGCGCATCGGCCGCGAGCTGGGGCCGATCTTCCGCCGCAAGGCGTTCGAGAAGGAGATCGTCTTCGTATGGGGGGCGGACCTCGCGGCGGAACTGGCCGACGAGTCCCGCTTCGCCAAGCACGTCGGACTCGGGGTCGCCAATCTCCGCCCGCTCGCCGGCGACGGCCTCTTCACCGCCTACAACCACGAGCCCAACTGGCAGCTCGCGCACGACATACTCGCCCCGGGCTTCAGCCGTGCGGCCATGGAGGGCTATCACCCGCTGATGCTCGACGTGGCCCGTCAGCTCGCCGCCCACTGGGACGAGCGCAGCCGCGCCGGTGACGACGTCGACGTGCCGGGCGACATGACGAAGCTGACCCTGGAGACCATCGCCCGCACCGGCTTCGGCCACGACTTCGGGTCCTTCGAGCGCTCACGGCCGCATCCGTTCGTGACGGCCATGGTCGGGGCGCTGTCGTACGCGCAGCGCCGCAACACCGTGCCGCCGCTGCTGGGGCCGCTGCTCCAGCCCGGCGCCGCGAAGCGCAACGCCGCCGACCGCGCATACCTCGACGGCACCGTCGACAAGGTCGTGGAGGCCCGCCGCAAGGCCGGTGCCACGGGCGCACACGGCGACCTGCTGGACCGCATGCTGGAGACCGCCCATCCCACCACCGGCGAGCGGCTGTCCGCCGAGAACATCCGCCGCCAGGTCGTCACCTTCCTCGTCGCCGGGCACGAGACCACCTCCGGCGCGCTCTCGTTCGCCCTCCACTACCTCTCCCGCAACCCCGGCGTCATGGCACGAGCGCAGGCCGAAGTGGCGGAGGTCTGGGGCGACGTGGAGGAACCGGCGTACGAACAGGTCGCACGGCTGCGCTACGTGCGGCGCGTGCTGGACGAGTCGCTGCGGTTGTGGCCCACCGCGCCCGCCTTCGCCCGCGAGGCGCTGCACGACACGACGCTCGGCGGCGTCCACCCGATGAACAAGGGCGCCTGGGCACTCGTACTGATCATGCTGCTGCACCGCGATCCCTCCGTGTGGGGCGAGGACGCGGAGGTCTTCGACCCGGACCGCTTCGAGCCGAAGGCCGTACGGGGCCGCCCGCCGCACGTCTTCAAGCCGTTCGGCACGGGCGCACGGGCGTGCATAGGGCGGCAGTTCGCGCTTCATGAGGCGACGCTCGTGCTGGGGCTGCTGCTGCGGCGCTACGACTTCAGCGCCGACCCGGACTACCGGCTGCGCGTGGCCGAGCGGCTGACGCTGATGCCGAGCGGACTGCGACTGCACCTCACGAGGCGTTCACCGGCGGCCCGTACGGCTGCGGCGGTAGGGGCCTGAGACGGGCGGTACGGGCCCTGACGCCGGGCGGTACGGGCCTGACGCGGCGCCGGAACGCGGGTCGTGTACGCGGGCGGGCCGCCGGGCCCCGGAGGGCCTCAACCGCCTTGCACGGCAGGCGAATCGTCGGGCAGCGGCGTGTCCCAGTCGAGCTGGAGCGCGAGTTCCTCGTCTCCGGCGGACGCGGACGAGGGGGGACCGGCCGCGCCGTTGCGGCTCTTCCATCTGGCGCGGTAGTTGTCGAGCGTCCGCTGCATGCGGCTGGGTGCGCGGCGGGGCGTCAGCCGTGCGCTGTTGACGATGTTGCGTTCCACTCGTGGTCTGCGCAGCCGCTCGTAGCGCTCCAGCGCCGTGGCCGTATCGGGCGAGTCACGCAGGGACTTGGCCAGCACCACCGCGTCCTCCAAGGCCATGGACGCTCCCTGCCCGGTCGCGGGCGAGGCGGCGTGCGCGGCGTCGCCGACGAGGAGCATGCGCGCCGTACGCCACCTTGTGACGGTCGACAGATCACGGGCGTTGGTCACCATCAGCCTGCCGTCCGTGGCCGCGACGATGTCGGCCGCGGGCGTCGAGTCCGGCCGCAGCAGCGGCAGTAGCTGATCGCGCCACTCCGCGGGCGTGGTGCCGGAGATCTCGGCGTCGCTCAGCTCCTCGGCCGAGACCCGTGCGAACCAGAAGGTCTCGCCCGCCGGGGAGACCGCGTACCCCATCGCGGAGGAGCTGCCGCGCAGCATCTCGATGCGGCCGGGTTCGTTCGGCGGCGCCGCCTCGGTGGTGTAGCCGTAGAAGACGCGCTGCCCCGCATAGCGCGGACGCGCGGCGTCCGGATCGGTCAACGGCCTTACGACGGAGTGGATTCCGTCCGCGCCGAGCAGCAGATCGCCGCGTTCGGTGCTGCCGTCGGCGAAGCGTGCGGTGACTCCGTCCTCGTCCTCGGTGGCCCATACGAACCGCTCTCCGTAGCGGACGGGAATGCCGCGTGAGGCGGCCTCCTGCCGCAGTACGGCGCCCAGTTCGGCTCGGCGCAGACAGCGGAACCGCCGGAGCGGGTCGCCGGTCTCGCCGAGCGGAACGGTGGAGACCACGGACCCCTTGTCGCCGGTGAGGCGCATCGCCGTCAGCTCGAAACCGGCACCGGCCACGGCCTCCGCTGCGCCGAACTGGGCCAGCGCCAGCATGCCGTTGCTCGCGAGAGTCAGAAATGCGCCGATGTCGGCACCGCTGCCGGGATGGGCCTCGTGGACGCTGACCTCGATGCCGGCCTTGTCCAGGGCGAGCGCCGCGGCGGTTCCGGCGATGCCGCCACCGATGATCAGGATCCGCATCTTCGAAGCCCTCATTCGCTGGTCGGTGCGCCGGCCGCCGCCGGTCGCGGTGCCGTCCCGGCGGTGCGTGCCGTCCGTGTCCGGGTGAACGGTACCCGTCGCGCCCCTTCTCCGCCCGGGAGCCCGGAGGTCTGACGGCTTCCGGCCGTTGTCCCGTCGTGTACGGCTGGTGCACGGCGGTCGTCGGCGCACGCCGGGCTCGCCGGACGAGCGCCCGCCCCCGCCCGTACTGCGTCACCGGACGGCCGGTTTTCGCGAGCCGGTATACCAGGGTGCCGCGGCGCACGGGCAGTAGTTCTGCACCTCGCACCAGAGCGGGGCTCCGGCGCTGTGTGCGGCGAGCCCGACTCGGCGCGGCAGAACGGCTGTTGAGAGCCGCGGAGGCAAGCACGGGTGGCCGTAGCTCCGCCGTCGAGCCGACGGGAGGCCGCTTGAGTCGAGCGTGCCGGGACGACACGGACTCGCGGCGGCGGCCCGACTCCCCGTGCACAAGCGGAGGTTACGGGCCTCATGCGCCGGTGGTGGCAGTTGTCGGCAGGAAGCCGCACGCCCCGGCGGCCGACGGGCCGCCGCTCCCGGACTGTCTTCGCAGGCCGCAGCAAAGCAGCCCGGGAGCGGCGCCCTTCGCGGGCCGGATAGCGCTTGGACGACGCCGCACTGCCCGCAGTACGACACCGCACCCCCCAAGCCCGGCCCTGCCCCGGCAGGTTGGCGGGCCGAACACCGGGCACCCGGTGTTCAGCATCACGTTGACACTATGTCGTTGTGGGCTTCAAGCCGCAAGCATCGTTCTGATAATTTCAAAGCAAGTCGCAAGGAAAACGCTTGTGCTGACGCTCATACAGCAGCGCCGTGCGGTCTGTCCTGCCGGGCGGCCGGGGTCAGGGGCCGGCCCTCTGGAAGCGCTCACATGTGTCTCGTTGCCGGCGCACCACGCGTACGTGCCTCGACCTGCACGTACTGATCAACCCGCGTAAGGAGTTCGGAAGATGAACCCTGATGCTGTAACCCCCTGCACCGGACACCTCCGTAACGGAATGCCCGCGCGTGAACTGGGCAGCGAGGGCTGGCACAAGCCATGGAGCGGGCAGAACGGCGGTGCCTGTGTGGAAGCGAAGAAGCTTCCCGACGGGCGGGTCGCGCTGCGGCAGTCCACCGATCCGGAAGGGCCGGTGCTGCTCTACACCCCTGAGGAGATCACCGCTTTCATCGAGGGAGCCAAGGCAGGCGAGGCCGACTTCCTCACCGTCTGAGACCGTCTGAGACCGTCTGAGACCGTCGAAGACGCTCAACTGCCTTCCGGTCCGGTGCCGTTCGGTGTCGCCGTGCGGTGCCGGACCGGAGGCGTTCATAGGAGGGCCGTTCACAGGAGGGCCCGTTCACACGAGGGTGCGGTGCGAGTGGACTTCCGGGAACAAAGGCGGAGGGCGCGAGGCGTACCGGCTCGTCGTTTGCGCTGGAGCGCACTCCAATTCGTAGCGTTCGCTCCATGACCCGATCTGCTTCTTCACCTGCTTCATCCGATTCATCCGCGCCGACCCCGCAGCGCGGCATCGGTTCGGGCTTCGGCGCCCGCACCACCGCCTCGGAGGTTCTCCGCGGTATCGATCTGACCGGACGGCTCGCACTCGTCACCGGCGGCTACTCGGGGCTCGGCCTGGAGACGACGCGGGCGCTCGCCGCGGCGGGGGCCGATGTCGTGGTGCCCGCCCGCCGTCCCGAGGCCGCGCGGAAGGCGCTTGAGGGGATCAGCCGAGTCGAGACCGACGTGCTCGACCTCGCCGACCTCGACAGCGTCCGTTCGTTCGCCGAGCGCTTCCTCGCCACCGAGCGCGGCATCGACATCATGATCGACAGTGCCGCGATCATGGCCTGCCCCGAGACACGCGTCGGGCCGGGCTGGGAGGCCCAGTTCGCCACCAACCACCTGGGGCACTTCGCCCTCGTCAACCGCCTGTGGCCCGCTCTCGTACGAGGCGGCGGCGCACGTGTGGTCTCCGTGTCCTCGCGGGGACACCACCGTTCCGCGATCCGCTGGGACGACGTCCACTTCGAGCACGGCTACGACAAGTGGCAGGCGTACGGGCAGGCGAAGACGGCCAACGCACTGTTCGCCGTCCAACTCGACGCGCTGGGCCGCGAGTCGGGCGTACGGGCCTTCTCGCTGCACCCGGGGGGCATCCTCACGCCCCTCCAACGCCACCTGCACACCGAGGAGATGGTCGAGGCCGGGTGGATCGACGAGGACGGCAACCCGCTGCAACCGTCGTTCAAGTCTCCCGAGGAGGGCGCCGCCACACAGGTCTGGGCTGCGACGTCGCCGCAGCTCGACGGCCTGGGCGGCGTCTACTGCGAGGACTGCGACATCGCCCCGGTCGCACCCGGCGACCAGACGTCCGTCACCACGCCGGGCTCGGCCTCTGGCGTACGGGAGTACGCGACGGACCCGCAGGAGGCGGCCCGGCTCTGGGCGCTCTCCGCCGAACTCACCGGTGTGGACGCCTTCTCGGAGGCAGCCGGGGCCGGGGGCAGGTGAGCGGCCGACAGGTGCCCGACGGGCGGCGGCACCGGCACCGGGCGCCGCCCGGCCCCGGGGCGTCGGCTGCCGCTCGCACGGGCGCAGGTCCTCGGAACCCCGTGCGCCGGCGCACCGTCCGATCCCCAGTACGCGGCCGCGCCCCGCTCCCCTTCCGCACTGAGCGGGGCGCCCCGCGTGCCGACGCGGCCCGGCCGCCCCTCCGGCCGGGCCGACCGGACGACGGGAAGCCGAGGGCACGAGAGACGTCTGGCGGGCGGCGACGCGGGGGAGAGAACTGGCAGGGAGTCAGCTGACACTCCGCCAGCCCGTCCCCCTGACGCGCCGCAGCGTGCTTCCAGAGGGCCGACCACAGGAGGCGGAGCCCGGTTCGCTCTGCTACAGGTGATTCGTGGCCCGCGTTTCTTTCAGAACTCCCAGAAAGTGACAACGCGTTGGACCGATGGGGTTGTCGCGTTCATGGCGTGCTGCTTTTACTGGCGAAGCGCGGAATCCGATTTCAGCCCGCGCGGGGCGACGGCGTCAGCCGTCTCCCCGCGCGGGTCCCCCCACGCATCGGTGACCGAACTCCGAGCGCGGGAGTCACCGTTCCTTCCTACTCCCGAAGGAGACCGAGATGGCCGCACAGCCAGGCTTCGACCGTCGTGCGCTGCTGCGCGGCGGCGTGGCCGCCACGGCCGCCGGTGCCATCGGCCTCGGCACCGCCGGTACCGCGCACGCCGCACATGCCGCTCCCGCCGCCGGTACGGCGCATACGAGGGCGTCCCGTGCCAGGGCCGCCGAGCCGCGCATCTACACCACGGAGGAGTGGGGCGCGCGTCCCGCCTCCGAAGAGATCGTCATCGAGGACCACGTGCCGACGTTCATCGTCGTGCACCACACCGCCGACCCCGGCAACAGCGAGGACTACTCGCTGGAGCACGCCAAGCAGATCTGCCGGGACATCCAGAACCACCACATGGACGACAACGGCTGGTCCGACACGGGCCAGCAGTTCACCAACTCCCGCGGCGGCTTCCGCCTGGAGGGCCGCCACCAGAGCCTCGCCGTCGTACGCGGCGGCACCCAGCACGTGCAGGGCGCCAACGTCGGCGGCCACAACAGCGAAGTCATCGGTATCGAGAACGAGGGCCTCTACACCGACGTCGACGTGCCCGCCGCGCTGTGGGACTCCCTCGTCCAGCTCGTCGCGTGGATCGCCTACCAGTACGGCACGGACCTGAAGAACATCCAGGGCCACCGCGACTTCAACTCCACCGAGTGCCCCGGCAACGTCCTCTACGGCCGCCTCCAGGAGCTGCGTGACGCCGTCGGCGGCGTCCTCGGCGTCTCCTCCCCCTCCGCCGACGACGTACTGGCGTGGCCGCTGCTGAAGCCCGGTGCCGCCGGCGCACATGTGCGGGCCGCCCAGCATCTGCTTCGCGGCAAGGGCTACAGGGTGCCCGTCGACGGCGTCTTCGGTACGGACACCAAGCGCGCCGTGGCCGAACTCGCCGACCGGCACGGCGTCGAGCGCCACACCTGCTCGGCCGCGCTACACCGCACGAATGACGAGACGGGCTATCTGGGCTCCGACATCTGGCCCCTGATCACCCCGTCCTCCCGCACGGACGGGGGCGAGGACACCGGCGAGGCGGTCAGCACGCTGCTGCGCAAGTCCCGCCGCCGCACGAAGCTCCCCACGGACGGGAAGCTCACACAGACCGACTGGAAACGGCTGCTGTCCTGACGCGGCAGCCCTGAAGAGGGATGCGGCCGGGTCGCGCTCCCCGGCCGCATCCCTCGCTTTCTCTGCCCGCTGCCGTCTCTCTGCGCGCTGTCGCCTGTGCGCTCCCCGGCGCCGGGCGGTCGCCGCCCCTCTGCGATCCTGACCGGGTGCCGCACTCGTCGCGCGAACCGCAGCCCGTCACACCGGACCCGCCGAGCGTTGCCGGGGCCGCAGGCTCCGCCGGAGGGCCCGATCGGTCCGGCTCCCGCGGGCCCTTCGGCGCCTCGGGCCGTTCCGGCTCTCGGGAGCGGACGCCGATGCCGCTGCTCACCCAGTCCTGGCTGGATCTGGCGTTCGTACACTGGGCGGCCGACCCCCGCGACGTGGCGCCCCTGCTGCCGCCCGGCACCGCCCCCGACGTGCTGCACGGCACGACATACGTGGGGCTCGTGGCGTTCCGCATGCATCGGGTCGGCTGGTTCCGGCTGCCGGGCGTGCCCTATCTGGGCAGCTTCCCCGAGACGAACGTACGGCTGTACTCGGTGGACGAACACGGCCGTCGCGGCGTGGTGTTCCGCTCGCTGGACGCCTCGCGGCTGATCCCCGTCACCGTGGCGCTCGCGGCGTTCCGCATGCCCTACAGGTGGGCGCGGATGTCCGTACGCAGGCACGGCTCGGAGATCACCTACACCAGCCGCCGCCGCTGGCCCGGCCCCCGGGGCGCGCACTGCCGTATGACCGTGCGCGTCGGCGACCGGATCGAGGAGCCCACGGAGCTCGAACACTTTCTGACCGCACGCTGGGGGATGCACAACGCCTTCTTCAACCGGCCGGTGTATCTGCCCAACGACCATCCGCGCTGGCCGCTGCACCGGGCCGAACTCCTCGAGTGCGAGGAGGACTTGGTGCGGTCCGCCGGTCTCCCCGCCCCGGACGGGGAGCCGTTGAGCGTGCTGTATTCGCCGGGTGTGGCCGTGCGGTTCTCGCGTCCGGCGCGCCCGGCGGGTGTGCCGACTCCGTGAGCGGCCGCCTTGTGGGGCGCCAAGTCGCCTGCGTAGAGACCGGGTTCGGGGGAGGCAGTCGAACTCCCCGCCTCTCAGGGCAGGTTGAACTTGCGCCGCCTTCCGCCCTCAGAGCGGGCCGCGCCGCAGCCGCACCCTGTAGGAGTACTGCTCCGGCAGGAAGTGGCTCACCGCCAGCTCTACGCGCTCCCCGTCGCCCGTCGCATACAGGCGGTCGATGCGCAGCAGCGGGCGGCCCGCCTCACATCGCAGCTCCGCCGCGACCTGTCCGGGTGCCTCCGCCACCGTGATGCTCTGCTCGGCGTCGGTGACGGGCGAGGGCAGCCGCTCGTCCAGCAGCCCGATGACGGTGACGTCGCCGACGGCGCCGTGCTCGGTGAGTTCGGGCACGGAGTTGAGCAACTCCCCCACGCGGGGCGGCAGCCAGACGGCCGTGTGGCAGAACGGCACCTCGTCGTGCAGCCGCAGCAATGCGGCCGTGTGCACCACATCGCTGTCCAGCCGCAGCCTGCCCGACGCGTCCAGGTCGACGCGTCGCCGCAGCGGCGCCGTCAGCCGCATCGTGGTGTCGGCGGACAGGCTCATCAGGTCGTCCACGGAGCCGAATTGACGCAGATAGCGGCTCCCGCGCGGTGCCGCGAAGGTTCCGCTCCCCGGCACCCGGCGCACCAGCCCCTCCGCGACGAGATCCTGGAACGCGCGCCGCACGGTCTGCCTGCTGACGTCGTAGGTGCGGGCCAGCTCGGCCTCCGTCGGCAGGCGGGCCCCCTCGGGATAGCGCTGAGAGAGCAGACCGGCACGCAGATCGTCGGCGAGACCGCGGTACGCGATGCGCGGGCGGCCCTCGCCGGGGGCGGCGTCGCGGCTCGTCATGCGAGCGTCACCTCCGCCGTGGCGTGCGCCGCCTCGCGCGAACTCGCCACCCACAGCCGCATGTCGGTGCCGTCTCCCCCGCCCGCTCCTTCCTCACCGTCGCCGCCGGCACCGCCCCCCGGGCCCGCCGGTCCGCCGTCCCCGCACGTCAGCAGCCGCTCACCGCAGAAGACGGGCCTGCGCAGCCGGTACGACAGCGAGCGCACCGTACGCCCGTGGGCCTCGCGCCGTACCAGCTCCAGCATCGAGAGCACCAGCAGCGGTCCGTGCACGACGAGGCCCGGGTAGCCCTCGGTGTCCATGGCGTACGGGGCGTCGTAGTGGATGCGGTGGGCGTTGGCGGTGAGGGCGCTGAAGCGGAAGAGCAGAGCCGGGCCGGTGGTCCAGGGCGACCGCAGGGGCGCTTCGTCGCTCGGCGCGTTCGCCGTGTCCGGGACGGTTCCGGCGGGGACGGGCGCTCCGCCTCCGCTGCGGTAGACCAGGTCCTGCTCCTCCGTCACGCACAGCTCGCCGCCCTGCCGGTACTCGCCGCGTACGGTCACGAACAGCAGCGGTCCCGAGCGGCCCTCCTTGGCCTCGACTCCGCTTACGTGGCTGGTGAGTTCGGCGCTGCGGCCCAGCGTCAGCGGCGACCGTACGTCCAGCCGGCCGCCCGCGAACATCCGGCGCCGCTGCGGGATCGGCGGCAGGAAGTGCCCGTCGCGGGGGTGTCCGTCGGTGCCGAGTTCCTGCTGCGGCGGCCAGCGCAGGAAGTGCAGCCAGTGCCACAGCGGCGGCAGCGGCTCCCCGGCGGTCGCCGCCGGTCCCGGCAGGCCGAGCACCGCGGACAGCGCGGCCGAGGGGCCCGGGTCGAGTGCGTCGGTGGCCCGCTGGGGCGCGGGGCGCCAGTTGCGCGCGGTCTCCCGCAGCACCTCCGCCGCGCCGGGCCCCTCGGACTCGTCGCGCGGACCGGACCCTACGGACGCTTCATCGCTCGGCTGGGGCACGGCATCCCTCGCTCTCGGGCTCGCGCCGAGTGCCCGGGCCTCGCGGCCCGTTCCCGGACCGTGCCGCGGAACACCGCGCG